>JANQIE010000200.1 GCA_028282295.1 Desulfobacterales bacterium
CGGAAATGGTAGCTTTTGGTTCAGGACAAGGCCGCAGCCCAATTGCGACCGCAGGCGTAGCCAGGCTACGTCGAGGATCGCAATTGAGCGAGAACGCCGGCCTGGGCCAAAAGATGCCTTTTCCGGATGGACACCAGCTACTATTTGCTTGCTTTAATTTTTCCGGATGATATAGCATCAGTAATAAAGTTCATTGTAATTAGTGCCCATCCGGAAATGGTAGATTTTGGTTCCCGCAAGGCCCGAGCATTTTTAAAGCCGCAGGCATAGCGGACTATTCCGCAAGAACGTGAATGGCTCCGCCATTATTTTAAAAGTGCGAGAACGCCGCCGGGGACCCAAAGGTGCTATTTCCGGATGGGCACTAATTAATGGTTAATTGTGAGACGGAAGGTTCACGCAGCAATGAGATTTATCCAAGCGGATTACCCATCATTGATTAAAAAAGTCCGACGGCAACTTTCAATCAGTCAGGAGGATCTAGCCCGTGAATTGGGGGTGAGTTATGCCACCGTCAATCGCTGGGAAAATGCCCAGGCCAAACCCTCCAAGTTGGCCCGAGCCCAATTGGATGCCTTCTGTGAAAAGATGCAGGCAGCCGGATTGTTGGACCTTTCGAAAGGCGACCGTGGGTAAAAAACAAGCCCGTGTCCAACCGGAAATAAATGTGCGTTAAGGAGACATTCGAATGACCGCGCCAAATTCAACCGAAAAGAATTTCCCCCACGGCAGCCGGTGGTTGCGGGCCGATTTTCATTTACACACCCGTGCGGACAACGAGTTTTCTTATACTGGTGAAGAGGAATACTACCTATCGAATTACGTTGAGGCTCTCAAATCCACGAAAGTCGAAATCGGGGTCATTACCAACCACAATAAGTTTGAGTTGACCGAATTCAAAGCATTGCGCAAAACCGCACAGAAAAAGGGCATTTTCCTGCTGCCCGGTGTTGAGCTATCGGTAAACGACGGCGCCAACGGCATCCATTCGTTAGTCGTTTTCCACGACGACTGGATTGCCAATGGACAGGATTATATCAACCAGTTTTTAAACATCGCTTTTACAGGCAAAACACCGGATCAGTACGAAAACGAAAATGGCCGAAGTTCGCTGGGGCTTATCGATACGATCAAAAAACTTGAAAGCTACCACAAAGCGTTTTTTATTGTCTTTGCCCACGTGGAAGAACGCAGCGGTTTATGGCATGAACTCCAAGGTGGTCGGCTACAGGAATTGGGGAACGATAAATTTTTCCGTAATAGTGCACTGGCGTTCCAAAAAGTCAGAACGGATGATGTACCGGATCGTAAATGCCGTGTGAAAGTTCAAAGATGGTTTCAAAATGTTTATCCGGCGGAGGTTGAAGGCTCCGATCCCAAGGCCGTCGACCAGATCGGACAGGGACGGGCAGGTTACCTGAAAGTCGGCGCGTTTACCTTTGAAGCGGTCCGGTACGCCCTTTTGGATCACGGTAACCGTATCACGGCAGCCCCCAAAGCCACCGAGCACTCCCACATCAAGAGTGTCTCGTTTGACGGCGGTGTGCTGAATGGCAAAACAATTCGTCTTTCCGCGCAACTCAATACCCTGATCGGAATTCGTGGCAGCGGCAAATCGTCCATCCTGGAGGCCGTTCGCTACGCGCTGAATGTACCTTTCGGAGACAAGGCGCTGGACATTGAATATAAGACCCGCCTTGTGGATCATGTTCTGGGCAGCGGCGGCATGGTTACGGTGCAGGCCGTTGACCAGAGGGGACAACGGTATGAGATCCGGCGCATTAACGGTGAAACAGCGGATGTGTATGTTGACGACACCCTCCAACCCGGCATTTCCATTCGTGAAACGATCCTGCATAAACCGATTTATTTCGGGCAGAAAGATCTTTCAGCCACAGGAGAAGGGTTCGAAAAGGACCTGGTAGAAAAACTGGTGGGCGAAAAGTTGATTGGAATCCGTTCACGTATCGAAATTCAACGCCAAAAGACTAATGAGCTTGTTGGTCAGTTAAAAAAAATGGCCGACATGCAGGAAAAGAAGCAGGAATACGAAAACCAAAAAAAGGACGCGGAATTTCAACTGACATTTTATAATAATCACGGCGTGAAGGAGAAACTTCAAAAGCAGGTGGATTTCGACAGCGACTCCCGAAAAACCACCCAAATTACCACTTTTGTAAAGTCGTACCTTGAGGAGCTGGAAACATTTATTGATCAGTATGAAGACGAATTGAAAAACCAGCGCGTCTACACGTCAAAACAGAATAAGACCTTTTTCGATGACTTTTTCGCTGTTTACGACAACCTGGTCAACAGCTTCGAAAACATTAAAACAACCTGTATCGAAGGCAAACAAACACTTTCGGAACTTAGAGAAAAAGCCATCGTGTTCGAAAAAATGAAATCCGGGCTCAAGGATGAATTCGCCGAGATAGGAAGAACGTTGTCCGAACAATTGCGGACCGCCGGTGCCCAAGCCATTCGTCCCGACGAATTTCGGAAACTTCGAAAAATCGCGGATCAGTCACAGCAGATGCTTAAGGTGTTGGATCAGCAGGAAACGGTTCGCGAAAATCTCAACCAGGATCTTTTAAAAGCGTTGGCCGCCCTGAACGATCTATGGCGCGAGGAACACAAGGCCATCCAGAACGAGTTAAGTAAAGTCAATCGGAATCATTCCGCCCTTGAAATCAAATCCGAATTCAAGGGCGATAAGGCTGCATTTAAAAGCTTTATGAAGGATATCTTTAAAGGCAGCCGGATCCGGGAAACCACTTTTGCAGCGCTTGCCGAAGATTTTTCAGATTTCGGCGCAATGTTCAAAGATTTCGGCCGGGCAAAGGATGTAGTCGGTGCCTCGGCGGCAATTTTTGAACAGTACTTTTCTGACAGTCAGGCGGCCCTTCTAACCTGGCAGGTGCCCAATCGCTTCACCATCGAATATCGCGGTAAGGCGTTAAAACATCATTCCCTGGGGCAACGTGCATCCGCGTTGATTTTATTTATCCTCAGTCAACAGGAAAACGATGTGGTTATTATCGATCAACCGGAAGACGACCTGGACAACCAGACCATCTATAAGGATGTCATCAAGCTCCTTTGCAGCCTGAAACCTCAAACCCAGTTTATCTTCGCCACTCACAACGCCAACTTTCCAGTACTTGGCGATGCCGAGCAAATCATAGCCTGCACCTATTCAGACGATACTGTTCATACGACCAGCGGCAGTATCGATTGTCCCCAGTTGCAAAGAGAAATCGTCAATATTATGGAAGGCGGTAAAGATGCCTTCGAGCAACGCAGAAGGAGATACGAAGTATGGAAACCGCTGAACTCTTAGCCATAATCGGTCGTAATGAGGACGGCCTGAACCAGTTCAAAGCCAATGTCACCAACGCAACATCCTTGGCTCAGGAGATGGTGGCATTCAGCAATTCAGGCGGCGGCACCATATTTATCGGTGTGAGCGACGACGGTACGTTTGCCGGGTTGACAAGAGAAGACATGGGAAGATTGAATCAGCTCACATCCAATGCCGCATCCCATAACGTCCGTCCGCCCATTAATCCTCAGACTGAAAATATAGCCGCACCGGATGGGTTGGTAATGCGAATCGTTGTGCCGGACGGCATTGCCAAGCCGTACATGGACAAAAACGGCGTTATATGGGTAAAAAGCGGATCGGATAAGCGCAAGGCCACTTCACGTGAGGAAATCCAGCGTTTGTACCAGCGTGCAGGCTTGATCCATGGGGATGAGATTCCGGTCCCCGGATTGACGATCGCAGATTTGGATCGTGATTATTTCAAAACCTTTTTTGAACGTAATTTTGACGCTACTGTAGATGATCAGGACCTGCCGCTTCCATCGCTTCTGGAAAATATGAACCTGATGAAGAAAAATGTATTCAATGTGAGCGGGGCGCTGTTGTTCGCCAAAAATCCAAGTTTCAAGCTGCCGGCTTTTATCGTCAAGGCCATCGCTTTTCCCGGCGATGAAATCCATGAGACGGACTACATCGACAGTGGCGATCTGACCGGAAAAATTGCCGATGTTTTTCAGAAAAGCATGAGTTTTGTACGTGGCAATATCCGCAACATCCAGACTGATCAAAATGTCAATGCACCTGGAGAGCCGGAAATCCCAACAATCGCGCTTGAAGAACTGATCGCCAATGCCCTCATCCACCGCGACTATTTTGTTACCGCTCCCGTGAGGCTATTCGTTTTTAATGATCGTCTGGAAATCATCAGTCCCGGACATCTCCCGAACAACTTGACCGTTGAAAACATAAAAAGAGGAAATTCAAATATCAGGAATCCGATTTTGGCATCCTATGCAACCAAAATTCTCCCCTATCGTGGTCTTGGCAGCGGTATCATTCGCGCATTAAAAGCGTATCCGGATATCGATTTTGAAAACGACCATGACGGAAATCTGTTCAAAGTTACGATCAAACGTAGAAACATCACCTGGAACAAATGATCGAATCTGATGTTTTGAAAACTGCTGGACATGGAACTAAACCAATGCCGAAAAAGAAAACACAACTGGATCGATTCGCCGATCTGACTTGGAATGATCTCGAGAATTGGGCCGGAAGCAGGATCGTCTCCCGAGGCAAGAATTATCAAGACCGGGGTCGCGTCCGTGATTTGGCCGTAACAAAAGACCACGGCCTGATTGCCTGGGTAGATGGCACGGAGCGGTATGCCACCAGGGTGGTTATGGAAGACGACGGTCTGCCGGATTCGATCTGCACCTGCCCGTATGCACTCGATTGCAAGCACGGGGTGGCGATCGTATTCGAGTATCTCAAACGGATTGAAGACAACCAACCCATTCCCATGGCAAATCAAGCCGATGCCCGCTTGAAGCTACTGAGGGATGAAGACTGGAATTATGAGTCGAATGATGAGCAAACAGCTTTATCCGAGGAGGTGTGCAAGGATATCGGCCGGTTTCTAAAAGGCAAAACAAAAGCGCAACTTATCGATCTGATCAACGAAATCGCACAGCAGCACCCCGAAGTCGCCCAAGAGATTGCGGACCGGCAGCAATTGACCTCTGGTCACACCACGGCATTGGTGACACGCTTGCGCCGCGAAATCCAAAAGATCGGTGATGAACCCGGCTGGCAGGATTATTGGCGGGATGAAGGCTTCACACCGGACTATTCCGGGATTCGCAGAAAACTCGAAACACTGCTTGACGCCGGGCATACCGACGAGGTGTTGACCCTGGGGCGGGAACTGATTACTACCGGCAATCGCCACGTGGCTGAAAGCCATGACGAGGGTGAAACCATGATGGAAGTTGCCGCCTGCATGCCGGTGATCGTCAACGCATTGGATAAGTCATCGCTTGATGACGCGGATAAGTTGAGTTGGGCGTTGGATGCGGAACTCGAAGACCGGTTCGAGGTGTGCGAAGCCTTTGGCGGATATCTGCATCGCAAGCACACCAAGACCGCATGGCATACCCTTGCCGACCGGCTGCTGGTACGCTTGAAGGAGATGAAACATTCCAGGGACGTAGACAACTTCAGCCGCAACTACCAACGTGACCGGCTCAGTGATTGGGCCATCCATGCCCTGAAACAGGCTGGCCGAAAAAATGAAATCATAGCTCTTTGTGAGGCTGAGATCAAAAAAACAGGAAACTATGAACGTTTGGTCAACCTTCTAGTATCGGCGCGGCGCTATGCGAAAGCCGAACGCTGGATTCAAGAGGGAATCCGAGCCACAAAAGACACATGGCCCGGGATTGCCGCCGGGCTGCGTAATAAGCTTCGGGAAATTAGAACGCGACAAAAGAACTGGCCGGCGGTTGCGGCAATACAAGCTGAGGAATTCGTACGCGAACCCTCGCTGCAAGCGTTTATAGACTGCAAAAAGGCTGCCGCCAAGATCAAGGCTTGGCCTAAAGTACGCGAATCCCTATTGCAGTACCTCGAAAAGGGTAAGCCGCCTTGGAAATTGAAGGGTTGGCCCCTTCCGGATTCCGGGCTGGATGTAACGGAACCGAAACACAAAAATCGGTTTCCAATGGTGAGCGAACTTATCGAAATAGCGATTCTGGAAAAGAAGCCCGAACGGGTATTATATTGGTATGACCGACGGCCAAAGAAGCGATACGGGTGGTGCGGCGTTAACGACGATAAGATTGCCACGGCCGTTCAAACCCATGCCCCGGATCGAGCAGTCGCCATCTGGAAGAACACGGCGGAACGATTGATCGCCGAGGTCAAGCCAAAGGCCTACCAAGAGGCGGGCATATACCTGCGTAAGGCCGCCAAAGTCATGGCCAAAGCACGCAAACAAAAAGAATGGGACCAATATCTGCAAAGTCTGAGGGGGCATCACGCCCGCAAAATCCGATTGATGGAAGTTTTGAACAGCCTGAACGACAAACCGATCGTCAGAAAAAGGCTTTGAGCAGCGTGTGAACAGGAGAAAAATAAGCGGGACCGTTCCCAACCCCGCCCTTCCCTCTTGAGCATTTTAGTCCACTGCTTTTTGCTTCCAGTCTTCGAAGTGAACCCAAATGACCGCGCCGAGCTCAACCGCTTTTGCTTCGCCGGCCGGTGTCTTGAGTTTGAAGTCGGCTTCATTGAGAGCGGCAAAGCCCCACCAGCCGGCGCTTGGGGTGGCATAAGTAAACACGCCGTTGCCGTCGGCCTTGATGGTCTGGGCCACCATGTAATCGGTGGGTGCCTGGGCGGTTTGGGCCCGGTTGTAGTATTCGACTTCCACGGCGGCATAGGGAACCGGTTGGCCGTTGAGTTTGACAATCCCCTGAAACACATTGCCGGCATAAAGGCCGAAGGGCTTGGCTAACGGCACGATCTCGGTTTTAAGTCCGACTGGCGCATCCCAGCCGTCATCGTCGCCGAATGCCGTCACCACGGTCTTGGTGTAGTGAATGATGAAAACATCTTCGGCCGGTTCCCAATAGGGTTGCGGCTCCATGTAAAAAACGTAAACGCCGGGGCGCTTGATCCGGTAGGGCAGGTGCCAGGCCGACGTGTTCATCACTTTCATTGGCGTCAATTCGTTACGAAGATCCAGGTGTTTACCGGCGGCAACCACCTTGAACACGTTGGGTTTGGGCAGCGCCATGCCGATCATCTCCATCGGATGGCTGAAAGAAAGCTGCAAATCGACGACCCGCCGGTCGTCCTGCATGACCATATTATCCGATGGAATCAGCATGCCGAAGTGGCCCCAGGCCGGCCCGGTCACGATAAAGACAAGAACAGCCATCCATCGCAAAACTACCGATGTCTGCATACAAACCTCCGCTATAGATGCGCCGCGTTAGGCGCTGATTTTTTCAAAAAAAATTTTATGATCGACGAGGTTCATCCCTTTCAAGCGGCCTTGCAGATATTTTTGCTCACCGAAAACATTGACCAGACGCCAGTTGTTTTCTTCCTCGGGCTCCACAATATCGACCGACTCCATGATTAACTCTTCCCTGCCCTCCATCAGCAAGTAAGCATTTGCTTCACACATGTGACATCATCTCCTTTAATTTTGTTATGGCGGCCGCGACCAGATGGGGCAAGGGTTCCTTGGGCAGTCCGACGATCTCGGCCTTCTCCTGGTAAAGGGGGAGCAATAATTTCACCGCCGTGCTGGACGTCACCGCCGCCGCCACCTTCGGGGTCAACTCGCCCAGCATGGCATTGGCCCATGTGATGGCGATCGGACCGAGGATGAAATCAGCTTGAGCTACCGTCCGGCAGATTGCGTTTTCACCGGACGCCCCCTTGTTGGCGCCGGCCTTGAGCATTTGAGTTGTTGCAATGGCGTTGGTGCCCAGGGCAATTACATCACCTGCTTCGCCCAACTCGGCTTTCAAAGATTTGATGAGCGTGGCGCCAATGCCGCCGCCCTGACCGTCGATCACACAAATACGTTTCATTTTTCATCCCTGATCATTTGAAGCTGTCGCGTGTTCGAAGCTGTCGCATGTCCGTAACCATAAAAAAAGGCCACGCGTGTCGCGGCTTTCTTCTAAAAAGCCGGTAACCTTCGTGGCCTTGTGTGCTGGATTGGTCTTTTTTTTAACGAAAGCCTGTCTTCTGGCAAGCCTTTAAGATCTCTCCCCTACCAGCCCCCAACCTGCTTGTCAATCAATTTATTTCGAATCAAGATGATGGTAGGGCGCCAGCGTTTTGAGGCGCGAATCGACCACCGGTCCGCCGATGGTAAAATGATAAAGACTTTGCCAGCGCCTGTCGGCAAGCCCCAGGACGGTGTGCATGGCGTCGTCATAAAAACAGCCGATACCGGTGCCGCGAACCCCCGCGGCTTCGGCTTCCAGGTAAAGCACTTGTCCAATAAGCCCGGTTTCCCAGTAAAGGCGCGGATAGCAGGCCGCCCCCTCTTCGGTCAGGGCGGCGTCAAACTGAGCCACCATGCCAAGTGCAAAGGCCCCCTCACCAGCGATGTCCTGCCGGCAGGCGACGATTTGCGCCACATGACGCAGGTCGCCGGTGCGCAACCGAAACAACTGCAACTCACGGGGGCACCCCTCGGGGCGCTGCCACTCGAAATCAAGGTGAAGCGACCGCCGCAGGGATTCTTCATGCGCCGCGTTGCGGATGAGCAGGTAGAGTCCCGGTTTCAGGTTTGCAATCCGATGAACAAATATCACCAGCGCAATCCGCGCCGGCCACGGTATCGTTTTGAAAGGAAACTGCGCCGGAAGCGTTCGCTGAAGCATTTGATAAAAGGTGTCCAACGCGATCCCGGTCCGTCCGTCCATGGCCACGGCGCTGCGGCGCTGCCGGATGATCTGTTCAGCCGGCCGGCCGCGATCGGATAAAACCGCCAAGCCTGATTCAAGCGGTGTTTCCCCGGTCAGGGTGCCGCAGGACGATAAACGCGTGGCGCGTGCAATGTCGTCGATCACCGGCCACATGTGCTGGTCAGGACTCAAGCGGTTGGGCTCGCCCCGAAAATCGATGGCTGTCACGCGTTGTCGCCATTGGTCGTCGGACAGACGTGGCAGTGATACCAAAGCGCCTTTCGCGCCGCTAGCCGGCGACAGCACCAACAGGCAATCGGCCTGCTCGGCTTCAGGGCCTTTCTGTAGATGGGTACCGATCAGCCGGTTCAGGTTCTCATCCTGAATATCGCCCACCATGCGCACCTGCCAACCCAATGTACGCGCGGCCAAGGTTAACGCTCCGATGGCGTGCCCCACATCATGTTGACAGTAGCGAAAGGCCCGTTCGCCATACTTCCAGGCTTCACGCCAGTAAATCGAAGCGAGACCGATCAGCACACACGGCCCTGTAAAGCCGTTGATCAACCGCTCCCACTGTCCGGTCGTCATGCAGCCCCGGCATTCAAGACGGTGGGTGTAAGGGGCGTAATGATACACTCCGGGCCGGTCGCTGAGTCCGGGGACCGGTCCGCTGATCAGGTAGCCTTCAGTGGGATACAAAGCGCCGCTGGACGGATTGATTCGCAGTGACCAGGGGTCGGAAGCACCGATCTGTTTCCAGGCCGACAGGGCCAGGCTGTGGTAAAACAGCCGGCCCACAAAATCGGCGTCCAGCCTTGCGGCGACAGGACTTGCGGCAAACAGCCCATCATAGGTGGGCGTCGGTCTTAACCCCGGATGGGGCAGATCGATAGCTTCGGTATCAGCGAACGTCCGAAAGGGATTGGGCTGATTGGCCCAGTCCATGTAACCCAACGATGCCGCCGGACGGTTCGGATGATGCTTGGTTCTCTCATGGTAAGCACGCACCACAGCCCGCCGGTCGTCTTCCGCTTCCCGGTTCATTATGTTAACTCAATCCGTATCGACGTCTATGCCGTTTTGGGTTATCTTTGCGTAAACAAAAGGCCCGCCGACTTCCTGGTTCTGTTCGGCCTGCCCGTGCATTGCCTCTCGCACCGCCGCCTCGATCCGGTCCAAGGCGCTGTTCGCGCCCGCCATCTGATTGAGCCGGTGTTCCAGCCGGATCGTCCGCGGCACGGTGAATGCCGATGCAATTTCATCGCCGTCCAGTTGTGGTAACTTTTTCCTGGTCCACAAAAAATACAATTTAAAGGGGTCCGAGACATCCGAATCAGACCGGCCGGCCAGAATAAAATGAACCTGATGGATTGGGTCGAGTGGCTGAATTTCACAGGTTTTGCGCATAAATTCGGCGTATTCGGAGGCCAGGAACGAAAGGGCGGCAGCATAAACGGATTCCGCACCGGCCGGGGTTTCAGCCCGGATAAAATCTTGTAGCGCCCTGGCCATGTGTTGCCCCACCGCGGCGCCGCCGGCAAGCAGCACGCAGTGCCCGGTCAGTTGAAACATCCGCGTTACCGTCAACTCCATCACCTGCCCGGAGGCGTCCACATCAACAGCGCGTCCATCGGCGGCCAACACGATGCCGTTACGATTTTTACATGCTATCAGTTGAGACATAGCGCCCTCCTCTGTACACAAAATGAAAAACAGTATCTACAATATAATACAATTCAGACCAATTGGGAGGGGAGGTGCGGCAGCAATCGCATGAGGAGATGGCGTAAAAATCAGATTGCGGATTTTTTCCTGAAAGCGTAACCTTAGGGCTCGCGAAACCCTACTACCGGAATAAAAGGCATGAAACGGTTACGTTCCTTTTTTATTGTTTTGATTCTGTTGATCATCGTGGCGGTGGCGGCGCCGTTCTTCATCAAGGGGCCCGACGGCCGGCCGTTGATGACGTTGGATCGGTTCAAGCGCACCCATGATATCAATCCGCCATCCACAAAACAGATCAAGCAATGGGGCCGGAACACCAGACGCAAGGCGGAAAACGTGTACAACCGGATGCGGCCCGAATTGAAGACCGAAGAGATCACCGGCCCGCCGACCGAAACGCTTTATAAATGGAAGGACGCCGACGGGGTGTGGCACTACACCGACAAACCGCCGCCCGAAGGTGTCGACGACTACCAAACCCTGAAAGGTTCGCAATGAATCTTCGTTGATCCTCTGATCTGGCAACCATGAATTTTCCAAACCTATATCGCCTGCGACAGCGGTTTGACGCCACGCGCGTCACGGACCCGCAACAGACCGTGGACGCTGAATTGCAGCGTCTGACGCTCACCGACGTAAAGCCGGGAGACCGGGTGGCCATCACCGCCGGCAGCCGGGGCATTGACCAAATCGCCGCAATTTTGGGCCATGTGGTCCGGTTCTTTAAAGATAAAGGCGCGGCGCCGTTTATTTTTCCGGCCATGGGGAGCCACGGCGGCGCCACCGCCCAGGGGCAACGGGCTATCCTGGCACACCTGGGCATCACGCAAGCCGCGGTCGGCGCACCGATTCTTTCTTCCATGCAGGCCCTTGAACTGGGACATACCGAGGACCGGCTACCGGTATTCATCGACAAGACCGCAGCCGGCGCGGATCACATCGTGGTGGTGAACCGGATCAAAGCGCACACCAAGTTCAAGGCGCGCATTGAAAGCGGTTTGATGAAAATGATGGCCATCGGCATGGGCAAACAGGCCGGCGCCGAGCTTTACCACAAGGCGGCCCTTAACCACACATTTCCCAAAATCATTTGCGCGGCCGGGCGGGTGGTGCTCAAAAAAGCCCCGGTATTGTGCGGTATCGGGATTGTTGAAAACGGCTACGGCGCCACCGCCGCCATCAAAGCGGTCCGTGCCGCCGGCATTGAAGCGCAGGAGGAAGAACTACTGGCGCTGAGCAAGCGTCTGGCGCCCAAACTGCCCTTCAACGACATCGATTTGTTGATTGTGGATGAGATGGGCAAAAACATCAGCGGCGTCGGCATCGATCCGAACGTAACCGGCCGCAACCGCGATCTTCTCGGCGGATTTGCCCACCCGGTCAAAGTAAAGCGGATATTCGTGCGTGACTTGACCGTCGAATCAAACGGCAATGCCAACGGCATCGGCCTGGCAGATGTCACCACCGACCGGCTGGTGGCGAAGATCGATTTCGCGGCGACTTACAAAAACGCCATTGCCGGTATCAGCCTTGAAAAAGCGGCCATTCCGATGCAGTTTGCCACTGACCGGGAAGCGATCGGTGTTGTTTTGGACACCCTGGGCCTGACACCGGCGCGCCACAGTAAAATCGTGCGCATCAAAAACACCGCCCGGTTGGACATCGTCGAGGTGTCCGAAGCCTACGCACGCGAGCTGCAACAACGGCCGGCGCTTGAGATTTGTGATGGACCGCATCCCTTGCGCTTTGACGCAAACGGCAATCTGCCTGTCATGATTCCGCAATAGAACAGTTGTCGACAAAAGGACGATACAAACAGACCGTCAGTACCTTGTATTCACGGTTGCGGCGGTACCAGCCCTTATGCGCACCGTGAACCGTTTTGAATTTCATCGGGAACTTGCGGTAAACCTCTTTGTAATTGCCGCGCTCTCGTCGACCAGGAGCAGTATTTTCCGTATCAATATTTGAATCCATAATCTTGCCATCAAAAGTCGTCTAAAGTTTACCCTCTGTTTCGTAGGTACCACGGTGTATGGCTCCTGTAAATCGGGGAAACCCTGAATATCGGGTTCGAAAAACCTGAATCGAGGGTTTCGCCGCCGCTCCGGCCACGCAAAAAGCCCGGCAACACGCTGTTACCGGGCTTTTCGGATTTTAAGATTATGGATTTGTTTATTTTTTTTGCCGTAAGGACAACTCGTCCAATTGGGTTTTGGCCGCATCGGAGGGGGCGTTGGTAAGCAGGCAGGCCGCTTTCTGAGTTTTGGGAAACGCGATAACATCGCGAATGGACGATTGCTCAGCCAGCAACATAACCAGCCGGTCGAGCCCGAAGGCGATGCCGCCATGGGGCGGTGCGCCCGACTGGAGCGCATCGAGCAGAAAACCGAACTTCTCCCGGTAGGTCTCTTCGGTCATGCCCAGGGCAGCAAAGACTTTCTGCTGCAACTCAATCTGATGAATACGAATGCTGCCGCCGCCGATCTCGTTACCGTTGAGCACCAGATCGTAGGCGCGCGACTTGGCCGCCGGCGGGTCCTGTTCCAGCAGGTCGTAGTCGGTTTCCAGCGGCGCGGTAAACGGATGGTGCAGCGCCTGGAAGCGTTTTTCGGTTTCATCGTACTCCATCATCGGAAATTCGGTCACCCACAAAAAGTTGTACGTTGAGTCGTCGATCAAACCGAGTTTACGCCCCAGGTGATTGCGCAGATGACCGAGCGCTTCATTGGTGACCTTGGGCGAATCGGCCACAAAAAAGACCAGATCGCCGGGCTGCATGTCGAGGCGTTTCGTCATAGCGGCTTTTTCTTCATCGCTGAAAAACTTGGCGATGGGCGATTGCCATTTGTCTTCGTGCACCTTGATCCAGGCCAGCCCCTTGGCGCGATAGACCGCCACGAACGCGGTCAGATCGTCGATATCCTTACGCGACATGTCGCTGCACCCCTTGGCATTGAGCGCCTTGACCATGCCGCCCTTCTTGACCACGCTGGCAAACACCTTGAACCCGGTGTCCTTGACGATGTCGGAAATCTCTTTCAGTTCCAGGCCAAAGCGGGTGTCCGGCTTGTCCAGCCCAAAGCGGTCGACGGCCTCGTCATAGCTGAGTCGGGCAAACGGCAGACTGACCTGATGATCGATTACCGTTTTAAAAAGCGCCTGGATCATCCCTTCGGCAATGCCCATGACATCTTCTTCGCCCACAAAGGACATTTCGATATCGATCTGGGTAAACTCGGGTTGCCGGTCGGCGCGCAAATCCTCGTCACGGAAACAACGCACGATCTGATAATAACGGTCGAATCCGGCGATCATCAAAAGCTGCTTGAATATCTGGGGGGATTGCGGCAGCGCGTAGAACTGGCCGGGGTTGACCCGGCTGGGCACGAGATAGTCGCGCGCCCCTTCGGGGGTGCTGCGCGTCAGAAACGGGGTTTCGATATCCAAAAAGCCGTTGTCGTTCATGAAATTGCGGATCGCCGCAACCGCCCGATGACGCATGACCAGACTTTTTTGCATCTGCGGCCGCCGCAGGTCCAGGTGCCGGTGCTGCAGCCGGATCGCCTCGGACACATCGACCCGGTCTTCGATCAAGAAAGGCGGCGTCTCGGCGGCGTTGAGGATTTTGAGTTCGGAGACCATCACCTCGATCGCGCCGGTTTTCAGGTTTGGATTGGTCATCCCCTCCGGCCGCGGATCAACACGGCCGCGCACGCCCAGAACATATTCACCGCGAATATCGTGGGCCTTCTGATGCATGGCCTCGTCGACCGTGGGATTGAAAACCACCTGGGTAATCCCCTCACGGTCGCGTAAATCGACGAAGATCACGCCACCGTGATCCCGGCGCCGCTGCACCCATCCCATCAGTATGACTTCCTTGCCGACATCGTCGGCCGTCAGTTCGCAGCAATTGTGTGTCCTGCGCATCGTTTCTAATTTATCCGTCAAGGCTAGCCTCCTCTTCTTCTAAAATCGTTTTATAGCCATCACCTGCACCGGAAAATCTATTTTGTGGTTATCCATAGATCCCAGGTGAGTGGGGCCACCGTAACAAACAATTTGCGCATCTGGGGTAAATTTTCTGGATTCCCGCCTGCGCGGGAATGACGCCTGTACAAGACGAGGCAAAACCTACTTCGTCATTCCCGCGCAGGCGGGAATCCAGGCAGAATCGCAAAAATGCCTCAGTGTTTTTGTCAGGCTTCGACATGCGATTTTGTTCACATTGTTATTCATTTTTTCCTTAACCTGACGACTATACCCTCAAAGGGAAAATTCTGTAAAACTTTTTTTATTTTACTACGCTAACGCCATGCACTCCGGCACGGCGGAGCCGCGTTGGGAGCAGCAAAAAGTTAATCTCTCTTATCGTTCTGAATCAATATTAAACCACGGTTTCCATCTACCGATGAGCCTGTCTTCTTCAAAAAAACGCTCTGCAACCTGATTATATCCGAACTCTGCGTTATATGAAAAGCCAACTTTATGTTCAATGATTTCAAGGGGCTTTTGGGCATCTCTAAATATATGCTCAATTCCATATCTCAATTGACATGAAGTAGTTACTGGCTTTTGCTTTTCATGAGTTGTTGGAATCATATGGAGTCGACGCAGACTTCCACGCTTTATATGGAGAGAAAACCTTTTTTTAATATTGGTGGATTTTCCAACGTAAAGGCATGGGTATGCAAGCTCATCGGGCCACCAGTCGCGATACTCTACGTCAACCGAAGCTCCCCCCGGACCTTTTAGGATAATGTGCCTCTGAGAATTTATCAACTCTGACCGATCTCCTATCCACCAGAATGCATACACTCCAGATTTTTCAGGCAAATCGATCCTGTTTCGTTTACAAATTTCTGCTACACTTCTAATATTTTGTTCTGCATACATTGTCTCAGTTGCTTGACTTGGATTTTGATGGATCACCGCAATTTGTCTTTCAAACTGTCAACCAAGCCGTCAAAAGGGATTTCATCCTGAACCTTGGTCTGCATGTTGCGCAAAACGGCGGTCTGGTTATCAAGTTCCTGCGGCCCCACAATCAGCACATGCGCCGCGTTCATGCGATTGGCGCGCTTCATCATGCTTTTCAGACTGCGATCGGAAAAGTCCATTTCCACCCGGATGCCGGCCCGGCCCAGTTCGCACGACCAGCCATAGGTCCGGGCGCGGCAGGCTTGGCCCAGGGCGGCAATAAAAAGCTGCGGGGCCAGGGTGTAGTCGCCACGGTTGGCGGCCACGATCTCCGCCAGACGGTCGAACCCGATGGCAAAGCCGGTTGCCGGTGTGTCCGGGCCGCCGAGCATTTTGACCAGACCGTCGTAGCGGCCGCCGCCGGCCACTGCACTCTGGGCGCCCAGGGCGCTGGTCTGGATCTCGAAAATGGTGCGGGTGTAATAGTCGAGCCCGCGCACCAGTTTCGGATCAATGGTAAACGCGACGTTCTGGTCGGTCAGGCAGGTCTGCACGGTTTGAAAATGGGTGCGGCAATCTTCGCAAAAATAATCGCTCAAGGCGGGTGCCTCCGCCACCGCCTCGCGGCAGGCGGGCACTTTACAATCAAGAACCCGCAAAGGATTGCGCTCGCGGCGACGTTCGCAGTCGGCGCAAAGCGCCTCGCGCCGCTCACTCAGGTAGGTGCCCAGCGCCTCGCGATAGGCCGGGCGACAGGCGGGGCAGCCCAGCGAATTGATATGCGCGGTCACATCGGTAACCCCCAGGCGCTTCATCAGCGTATCCAGCAATTGGACCAGCAGCGCGTCCACATACGGCGACGCCGAACCGAACACCTCGGCATCGATCTGATAAAATTGGCGATAGCGTCCCTTCTGGGGCCGTTCGCGCCGGAACATGGGCCCGACAACGCAAAATTTTTGAACCGGATCCTGTGAATAGAGTTTGTGTTGGATATAGGCGCGAACCACCGAAGCGGTGGCCTCAGGCCGCAAGGTCAACAGATCCCCCTTGCGGTCCGGGAAGGTGTACATCTCTTTTTCGACAATATCGGTATCCTCGCCAATGCTGCGCGCGAAAAGCTCGGTCCGCTCCATGATCGGAATGCGGATTTCCTTGAAGCCGAACGCTTCGAAAAGGTCACGGGCGGTTTTTTCGATGTGTTGCCAGAGTTCCACCTCACCCGGCAAAATATCCTTAAAGCCCCGAATCAACTGAATCATGTTCAACTTCTTTCCCTGCCCGGCATGCAGCGGCAAGTGTGGGCAGAATGGTTTAGTATAAACGCGGACATTTAGCTAGTGCCCATCCGGAAATAGTAGATTTTGGTTCAGGCCAAGGCCGCAGCGTATTTGAAACCGCAGGCGTAACCTTGCTACGTCGCAAAAACATGAATGGCTACGCCATTATTTCAAATTCGTGAGAACGCCGGCCTGGACCCAAAGGTGCTATTTCCGGATGGACACTAGCCCAAAGCCGTCGAATTAGTCAACGATTTAATCTGATTTCATACACTGATTTCAAACAAGGCGGCGCATTTACAAGGCTGGGATTGGGGCAGTATTTGAATTCGATTAAGGGATACATATGAACTTGACAGCGAATCGTTCATGCTAAATATTGAGTCAAATTCACGCTGCCTGACCGGGTGATTTTCCACATGCATGTAGGCCATTCACGTTATTCTCATACCTATTTTGATTTTTGAACCCGACAGTTAGTTTCGCAAAAAAAACAAAAGCGAATATGAAGATACCACCGGTATCATTGCAAAAGGGTGGAGGTAGTGATGAACAACGCAGATTCAAAAAATATGGGTTTAAAACGCATCCATAAAAAATATCGCAAACTATTCGCGATCCCTGAAAATACAGAGCATTATTCCGCCGACGACTATAAAACCGCCGAACGCAAGTTTATCAAATACGCTCTAACCCACGGCGAGGATTACAACCAGATTTCCTTGGAACAACTTTAAGATTAACGTACTTTGGGCTATCCTTTAATAGACCGCGGCAGCAGCATCTGGTGCTGGGGACAGATCGATTTCGGATTCTGATACACCGCGCCGGCAAAAGCCGTGAGATATTTGCGCAGATCCTTCATTTTGGCGATCTCGTCCACGAACCCCTTTTGCGCGCAGTAGAGTGGCCGGGAATAGTCATGGTACTCTTGGGCCATCTTGTTCATGGCGTCGATCACCGGGTCCAACGGCCGGCCCGCGTCGCTCTCCTTGACCAGGCGGCGTGAGTAGCTGGCCGCCGCCGCGGTTTCGCCGTGCATGACGTAGATTTCGGTGGCCGGGGTGCCGATGGTAAAGGCGTTGTGCCGGTTGGCCACCGGACCGCCCATGACGTAATGCGCGGCAGCCGTGCCTTTGCGCAGGCAGACCAGCAGCATCGGCACGTCGGTTTGCTGGATCGAATAAATCAGCGATTGGCCCAAACCGAGCAATTCGGCTTTTTCGGCAATGTCGCCCACATCGATGCCGGTGGTGTCCTGAAACCAGACAACGGGAACGCGGTCACGACCGCACAGGGTCACGAACTCGTTCATTTTGATGAGCCCCTGGCGGTAAAGCTTGCCGCCAAAACCGGGATAATCGGCATATTCCGGGTAGCCCTCGCCCAGGTATCCCTGCCGGTTGCCGATGCATCCGAGCAAAAACCCGTCGATCTTGACCAGGCCGGTGTACACTTCCGGTCCGTAGCCGGGCCGGTACTCCATGTGCTCGCTGCCGTCCACCAGGCGGGACAACACTTCCTCGAAGACATACATCTGCTTCTGATTGAACGGCACCAGACGGTAAAGATCTTCGGCCGGAAACCGGGGTGAGGCCGGCCGGGCCACCCGAAAGAAGGTCGGGTTGTAAGCCGGGATGCCGCGCATGTACACTTTCAAACCGTCCAACACATCGGTCTCTTCCTCGTAAACGTAGCGAAAAAAACCGGTGCTGTCGTGATGCACATCGACCCGCCCCGGCGGGGTGGCCTTGAATTGTTTGGCGGCCTTGATCAGGGCTTCGGCCCCTTCCAGATCAAAATGTCCCTTGGGCGACATGCCGCTCAAAATGCCGCCGCCGCCCACGGCGATGTTGCAGTTTTTGTGGGCAAAGAGCACCGTCGGACTGATGGCCTGATAACCGCCGCCGGCCGGATTGGTGCCGTAAATACCGGCCAGGATGGGAATCCCCAGTGTGTTTAATTCCGCGTGACGAAAAAACGTTGTGCCGCCGCCGCGACGGTCGGCGTAGAACTTCTCCTGCTCGGGCAGTTTGACCCCGGAACAGTTCACCAGCCAGATCAGCGGGATATTAAGCCGCTTGGACAAATCCGTGCAACGCAGAATATTTTCATATTGGCCCGGCAACCAGGCCCCGGCATAAACCTTGTTGTCAAAGCCGATAATCACGGCCCAGCGCCCGCTGATCCTGCCCAGGCCGTTGATGACGTTGGTGGTCCCTTCCTCGTTGTCTTCGGGATTGTAAATTGAATGCAAGGGGCACCAGGTGCCCGGATCGACGAGGTAGTTCAGGCGCTGGAACACCGTCATCTGACCGCGCGCATTGATCTTTTCTTCCGCAAAGCCCGCCTGGTTGACCTTGTCGATGGCTGCGTCCAGCTCACGTTCAACCGCCTGAATCTGTTTCACGTTCGCATCCGTGCTTTTTACCTGCCCTTCCTTCAATGGCTGCCCCAAAGGGGTCATCTTCTCAAAATAAGGTCGCATGCATTTACTCCCGGTAATTTTTGCGGTTTATAATCGGTTCTTTGACGTCAGGGTTTATTCCGACGGCCACAGCCCTTTGGCCCGCAGTACTTCGCGCAGGGTTTTAAGGGCCGCGTTGGTGGCCGGCACCCCGGCGTAGACCGCGGTCTGAAAAATCGTTTCGGCGATCGCTTCAACTGGACAGCCCACGTTCAGGGCCGCCTGCAGGTGCAGCCGCAATTCATCCTGCCGCCCCAATGCGGTCAGGGCGGCGACGGTCACCAACTGGCGCGTGGGGTGCGGCAGCTTCTCCCTGGCATACATCCGGCCGGTGATAAACAGCGACAGATCCCTGGCCAGATCCTTGTCAAACGCGCGCCACAGATCGTAGGGTTTTTCTTCGGCCACGCCTTCAAAGTAAAGCGCGGCGGTTGCCTTGGTTTTGGTGGTGATATCTTCGCTCATCGTTTTTTATAGCCTCATTCATTGCCGGTTGGCCTTGCGAATCCCCAGTTGATCCTGGGCAATGATCCACTTGCAGATATTGGCGGAGCCCTCCACCATGGTGTAGGTGGGCGCGTCGCGGTAAAAACGGGCCACCGGGTACTCGGTGGAATAGCCGTAGGCGCCTAAAATCCGCATGGCGTAGTTGGCGCATTTGGTGACCGCCTCACCGGCAAAATACTTGGCCTGGGCCACGTCAAGGCCGTTGTTCAGACGGCCCTGGTCCTTTGCCCAGGCGGCTTTGTACACCAGCAGGCGCGCAGCTTCGATCTCGGTGGCCATCTGGGCGATCATGTCCTGATTCATCTGAAATTCGCCGATCGGTTTGCCGAACTGCCGGCGTTCGTTGCAGTACGTCAGCACGGTTTCCAGGCAGGCCTGGGCCAGTCCCACCGCGCCGGCGGCGGCCGACAAACGGGTCTGGTTTAAAGAGCCGAACAGTATTTTGGCCCCCTGCCCCGGTGCGCCGAGGATGTTCTCTTTGGGGATGCGGGTGTCGTCCAGAAACAGCTCGCCGGTGGGCGACGAGTGGGACCCCATTTTCTCCAGGGTAGTTGTTTTGACACCGTTGAAATTCTTCGGTTCCAGGACAAACGCGGAAAGTCCCCCGGCTCCGGCCGAACGGTCGGTATAGGCGTAGTAGATCACCACGTCGGCCAGCGCTGCATTGGAAATCCAGGTTTTGGAGCCATTGACCCGCCAGTGGTCGCCCTTGTCCTCGGCCTCGGAGGCCATGCTCAGTACATCGCTGCCTGCATCCGGTTCGGTGATGGCAAAGGCGCCGACATACTCGGCGCTGACCAGTTTGGGAATGTACTTGCTTTTGAGGGCGTCACGGCCGTAGTGCTCGATGGTAAAAGCGCAGCCCAAAGTCTGCATGTTGACCTGGACCCGCAGGGAGCTCGACGCCCTTGCGATTTCTTCGGTAACGATCATGGCTGCCAGCCAGTCAAAGGCTTCGCCGCCATATTCTTCGGAAATCACGGTGCCGAAAAAACCGAGGTCGCCCATCGGCTTGATCGCTTCTTCGTAGGGGAAATGATGCTCCCGGTCCCACTGGTCGGCAAAAGGGGCGATCTTTTTCTCGGCAAACTCGCGCACGGCTTTGCGCAGCATGGTGTGTTCCTTGGACAGGGCAAAATCCATACGGTCCCTCCGCTAACATGGTTTTAGGGGTCAGAATCGAGAATGGATAGAGCTTTGGTTTCATAGTATGATTCATCGATTTTTGCAAATGCGGATATCCATACCCCCAAGGTAGCCGCATTATCTTATTGCAAACCGCTGCAAACTCGCGCAACGAGGGCCAATGCTTTTTGACGGACATCCTTTTTGAAGCGCAGCTCAATCGCGGTGGTCAGCATGTCGCCGTCGACAACCGTCTTCTTGGCGGCAAGAACGGTCAATGCCGCCAAAGCCCGATCCGGCCCCTTGATTTGCAGGGCTTTGAAATCGATGGTGGTGGTCCGGGCCGCATTGGGCGGCAGGTCTACGTCGGCGGCCCGGATAATCAACGCGGTTTCATCCAGATGGCGCAAGACCGCCCGCCGGCGCTGCACGCCTTCGTCACTCAGGGCCAACACCACCGTCGGTTTGGTGATGCCGGTATAGCCCACGGCGGTGGGACACAGAACAATTTCACTGAGCGACGGCCCGCGCAGCACCGTGATGTTGTATTCGTTTTTCTGGGTGGCCTGGAGCCCGCCGGTCATCCCGGCCAGACAGAGCAGTTCCCCGGCGGTGTTGATCCGCTGGCCGGCACTGCCCAGGATCAAAATTTCCTGCCGGGTCCGTGTCAAGGCGGCAAATCGGAGGGGCACGGCCAGCGGGGCCGGATCGGTTAGTCCTTGCGCCGCCTGCCGGTAGTGGCGGCCGTACTCGGGCCGTTGGTTGGCGGCCACCGGTCCCTTGAGCGGTTCCAGCGCACCCAGGGCCTCATCGATCTGTTTGGGCCCCATGCGGTTGCGTCGTGTGTACCGGCCGGTGCACACACCCCACATGTCGAGCAGGGCAAAGCCTTCATGACGAATGGCCGCCGCCAGTTCAGCGGCCAGATCCTTGCGATAACTGCTGCAACGCGACACATACCCGGCCCCGGCGGCCACGGCAACCCGGCCCACATCCATGGGGTGTTCCAATCGATTCAGAAAACCGGAACCGACCAGAGCATCGGTGGGCGTTGTTACCGAGTACTGCCCGCCGGTCATGCCAAAATTAAAATTGTTCAGCACCAGCAGGGTGATGTCCAGGTTGCGGCGACAGGCCGCCAGCAGATGCGCCCCGCCGATCCCCAGCCCGCCGTCGCCCATGGTCACGATCACGGTCAAATCCGGTCGCGCCAGCTTGATGCCGGCCGCATAGGTCAGGGCCCGGCCGTGCAGTCCGTGCAGGGCATGGGTGTGAAAAAAGGTATCGAACAGCCCACTGCAACCGATATCGCTGACGATAGCCACCTGATGCCCCTTGCGCTTCAGAAGGCTCAGGGCGTTGTCCAGCGCTCGGGTGACCCGCGTGTGGGAGCACCCCGGACAAAATACCGGCGGCCGATCCAGATTTAAAAGACTATCCATGACGCACCACCTCTTCAATCTGTTCCGGTGTGATCAGGCGCCCGTCCATCTGTCCCAGAAAATCGACGGGGTGGGCCGGCAAGAGCCGTTCGATCTCACGCCGGTAGAGCCCCTGGTTCATCTCAACCACCACCAGCCGTCTGTAGGGTGCGGCGGTGTCGCAAATCAGTTTTTCCGGCACCGGCCACAGGGTCTTTAAAACCAGCAGGCCGATGGGCGCGCCCTGTTGCCGGCACCTTTCATACACGGCGCGGGCCGCGCGGCTGGTGACGCCATAAGTGATCACCAATGTCGATGCACCGGCCGGCTGCAGTCGCCGGTAAAAAGTGAACCGGTTAACGGCATCATTTAGTTTGTGCAGCAAGCGCTTTTGATTGCGCGCGATCTGATCCGGGTCGGTGGTGATGTAGCCGTCCGGTCCATGGGTGGATGAGGTTTGACGGACCAGGGTGGTGTCGCCGACCGGCAAAAAGCAGGGGACCTTGCGCCCGTGGGAAGTATCAAAAGGTAAAAATGGCGTGCTGCCCGGTGACGGCTGTAAACGCGCCATCACCTCCGGGGGCTTGAGTGCGGCCAGATTAACGCTCTCGCGGGTCATGCCGATTTCCTTGTTGGAGGCGATGAACACCGGGCAGCGGTAGCGCTCGGCCAGGTTGAATGCGTGCCGGGTTAACAGGTAGCAGTCCTTGACGTCCACCGGCGCCAGCACGATCACCGGCAGGCCGCCGCTGGTACCCCACTGCAGAAACTGAATATCGCCGTCAGCCCCCTTGGTGGCCGAACCGGTGGACGGCCCCAAACGCTGAACATCGACGATGACAATGGGGATTTCGCTGCCCACGGCAAAGCCGGTCTGCTCACTGTAAAGACTGATCCCCGGCCCGGAGGTGGCGGTCATGGTTTTCAACCCGGCCATGGAGGCCCCCAGGCAGTACCCCATGGAGGCGATCTCGTCCTCGCCTTGCAGGCAGATGCCGCCCCTGGGCGGCAGCAGTTTCAACATGGTGTTTAAGATAGTTGTGGCCGGTGTAATCGGATAACCGGCAAAAAACCGGCACCCGGCATCCACCGCCCCCCAGGCGATCGCTTCGTTTCCCTCAAGCAGACTGGCAACCATTGGGCGGGACCTCCCTTGGTTGGAATTTCCGACATCACCTATGCCGCCTCGCGTTGAGCCGGCGCAAACGGTCTTCGATATTCCACTGCTTCAAATGATCGGCGACCACCGGTGGCACCAGGTGTTCCCACGGGGTGCCGTCAATCATGCGCCGCCTTACCTGGGCACCGCTGATCCCTTTTTCCTCGGACTTGACCTGCCACAAGACTTGCGTTTTCAAACGTAGCAATTGGAGATACTCCAGTTTGCGGCGACCCCGGTCGTCGTAGACGGATAGAAAAAAGGTCGCATCCAACGGCACGTAGTAGCGATAGCGCTCCGGCTGACTGATGGGCAGCGGGACGATGGAGATGTCGGCAGTGGCGATGCCGGCGTCGCACAAAGCGTCGCGCACGAGCAGATACCGTTCGTAATAGGTCAGCGGATTGGCGACCGGTTCGCTGAGTTGCCGGTCGACCACTTCCACTTCCATGCGTACTTCATGGGGATCGGGACTGGTGATGCCCACGACGAGATGACAGCAATGTTTTTTACCGGCAAGCAGGTACTTCAGGTGGTCGTTGTGCAGAATCTGAAAACGGCCGTGTATCACACCGATCTGGGTGCAATCCGGTTCGGGAATCATTCGCGATTTTCCTGTTTTTATAGTCGGTTCGTTCGCGGCTACGGTTTGATGTCGTTGACTCGTGCCCATCCGGATGGACACTGACTCGGATATTGATCCTTTCTATCAGGCAGCACTCGGAAATTGAAAGGAAAAAATTTTATTACCTTTAAAGACAGGCTGTTGGGTTCATATAATGACCACCATCCGCAATTCTTAATTTTTAATTCATAATTCTTAACTGCGTGTAGAGGTGCTCTCACAATCAAGGGAAATTACAATTGACTTCAGCCCTGGTCCTCTATATAGGTTGATAGTTTTACCAAACAGCGACCCACAAAGGGAGTTTTGGTTTACATGACTGAGTATATTTCATTCGTCATCCCGGTTTACAATGAGTCCCCCAACCTGGTCCCGCTGATCGAGGAATTCAAGCCGGTGGCCGACGCTCTTGAGACCCCGTATGAAGTAATTTTCATCGATGACGGCAGCACGGATGACAGCCTGGACCTGATCCAAAAGCTGGCCGATCATCACGATTGCATCAAATATCTTTCCTTTGACCGCAATCGGAGTAAATCGGCGGCACTGTTTGCCGGGTTTCAATATGCCTCCGGCAACCCCATTGTCACCCTTGACGCGGATTTGCAGAACGATCCCAACGACATCCCCAAAATGCTGCACTATTTCGGCGACTACGATGTGGTCAACGGCTGGCGCTACAATCGGCAGGATACCTGGAGCAAACGCATCGGCAGTAAAATCGGCAATGGCTTTCGCAACAAGCTGACCTATGAAAATATTCAGGACACGGCCTGTTGCCTGAAGGTCCTGCGGGCAGACATGGCCAAAAAGCTCAAAATGTTCCGGGGGCTGCACCGTTTCCTGCCCACCTTGATGCGCCTGGAGGGGGCGCGGGTCACGGAAATCAAAATCAACGACCGTCCGCGGTTAAAGGGCGAATCCAAATACACAAACGCCAAACGCGCCCTGGACGGCTTTTATGACGTGATTGCCGTGCGGTGGATGATTAAAAAGCATCTACATTTGGCGTACAAGGAAAAAAAGGTCTGAATCAGCCATGATCGATTACATAGCCGGCTACATAGCCGGCCTTTTCCCGGATTTAACCCCTTTTAGAATAACCACCCTGACCATCGGTTTTTTCGGCCAGGGTCTGTTTTTCATGCGCTTTTTACTGCAATGGCTGTGTTCGGAAAAAGAGAAAAAGAGCGTGGTCCCGGTAGTCTTCTGGTACTTCAGCCTGGGTGGCGGCATCTGCCTGCTCACCTATGCGATTTTAAACAGAGACCCGGTCATTATCCTGGGCAACATGACCGGCTCGTTGATCTACCTACGCAACATCTATTTCATTCACCGCGAAAAAAAACTCAACGTCTCTCACGCCTGACCGGTGCCGGAACCGCCGCCTATTGCTGCCCCACCAGGTAAACCCGCACCTGTCGGCTCTTGAACAGCCGCGATGCGTCCGGCCGCGGCACGTCACGGTCGGTCACGTAAAAATAGCGTTCGCCGTCCGATTCGAATTTAAAATCATCCAGAAAAAAATAGACCCCTGATTTGGTGGCCCAGTGCCCGTATGCATTCCTGTCGACCACGATATCCATCCGGGACCGGTCGGCCATGTGCTGCACCGTGGACAGGAAGCGGTATTCGTCCCGGTTCAGGTTGAACGGATACAGAATCAAAAAAAGCATGAACACAATGGTGACGCGGGCCAGCCACTTTTCCGCCGGAATCCGCCACAAACGATACAAGCCATAGGCGGTGAAGGGACTCAGGAGCATGATGAAGACGTAAAGGTAGCGGTAATACTTGGTAGCCAGAAAATGGATCGATATCAGCCAGGGTACCACCACGACGGCCAGCAGGATCAGTTCACTGCGCAGCCGTCCGCTTTTAACGGCTTTGTACACCCCGTAGACCGCAAAGGGCAGATAATAGAAATAGAAAACCGCCAGATATTGCCCGTAAAGCCAGATCGGTTCCCACTCAAACCCGTTGCTGCCGATGCGGTTCACCGACTCGTTCATGATAAACTGGCGAAAAAATTCGGTGGTTATAAAACTGTAGGCATACCACCAGCCAAAGGAGACGGTGAAAACCGCCAGGGCCAGCGCCACATCCGCCAACCGCCGCCATTGTCTGCGCCCGGCCAGCCACCAGATCAGGAAACCGGCGCCGCTGAAAAACGGCAGCAGGCCGGCCGCACCCTTGGTCAAAACCGCCAGCCCGCAAAAAAAACCGAAAAAGGCGGCGTACTTGCGCCTGGGTTGATCCATGTACAAAAGGATCATGTACACACCGGCCAACACCACCAGGGCCAACAGACTCTCCAGGCGGCAGGTGATGGTGTTGCGGTACACGATGTAATTGGTGGCAAACACAAAGGCGGTCAAATGGGCGATATTTTTATTGGCCCAAAAGCGCAGGGTCATGAAATAAAGCAACACCATGATCCCCACACCGCACGCCCCCGAAACCAAAATGGCGGCAAACGGAATCACGCCAAGGGCCTTCATCATCAAGGCGTTCAGCCAGAAAAACAGGGGGGGTTTATTCATGTAGACGTAATCGTGGAATCCCAGGGTCAGGATGTTTTCCTTTTCCAGCAGGCCCTTGGAAATGGCCGCATAATGCATGCCGTCGCCATGAAAATCGGCTTCGAACATGCGCCCGAGAAAGATGGTGATTCCAAACAGAATGATCCAGCGGCTCTCATTAAGGTGCCGGCCCAGATTTTTAAACATGGTGGTGTATCCTCAATGCCGTTTGATCGGTCACGGCCACGTCGAAAGGTCGAAGGGTGTTGTTTGCAGAAAATATCAACCAATGCTCATAGTCGAATCCGGATTGAACATCAATAGACAAAAGGCGAGAACGCCGCCAGGGCCCTCACTGAATCGGCTAAAGTAAAAAATAAATCTGCCGATAATCCAAGCTAAAAGGGTGTAATTTTCAACACCCGGCAAAAAGGAGAGTTGGGGTGAGGAATCAGGGTTCCTTACAGGTACAAAATTCAAGCTATTTAAATTTTAGGACGATACCTATGAGCCAAAAAAAAGTCTTGGTTGTTGAAGATGAAGTCCTGGTTCGATTGATGCTTGACGAAGTGTTTCAGCGAGCAGGCTACACGGTCCGGGCGGTGGAAAGTGCCGAAGAAGCCATCAGCATTCTTGAACAGGAAAACATCCAGGTGATGTTCCTTGACCTGAGTTTGCCCGGCATGAACGGATTGGAGCTTTGCAAGGAAATCCGCAAGAACAAGCCACTTACCGTAATTTACGCCGTCACCGGCCATCCATCCCTTTACGAACTGGCCGACTGCCGCGAAGCCGGTTTTGACGATTATTTCAACAAACCGGTGCCGCTCAATACGCTGGTCAAAGCCGCCGAGGACGGGTTTAAAAAACGCGACCGCTGGAAACAAGGCCGCTATCCCATCGGGGCCGAAATATAATCCCGTCCGGCAAAATTAAAACGGCTTCCTGCCGCACCCCCCATCGCCGCTAGGCGCTGGTTGTTCCGGTTGGAAGCCGCTGTTGTATGAAACCCGCCAGTTTCGCTTTTTGTTTAATCAACCGCCTCAATTTCCCAGGCATCGTGACAGATCACCTCGGATTCGCCCTTGCGCACGCGCGGGCCGGTTTCCAGCTTCAGATGTTTTTCCGTCAAATGACTATCATCGCCCGGATAGCCTATCGCCACCAGGGTGATGACGATATACGGATCTGGAATTTGAAACAGTTCCTTGACCTTCAAGGGATCAAAACCGGCAATCGGATGAGCGAACACCCCCTCCTTGACGGCTTGCAGCACCAGATTTTGGGTAGCCAGCCCGCAATCGAAAAGCGCATAGTCGCGCCGGTCACTTAATTGACAATCCTCCTCGGGCCGGGTGACCACTGCCACCACCATCGGCGCCTTCTTCACCCAATAATTGGCCCCCGGCAATGCCTGATGGATTTTTTCCAAGGCCGCCGGGGCCGTCACCGCCATGAACCGCCAGGGCTGGTTATTGAAACAGGACGGCGCCAACGTGGCGGCGGTCAGGATGCGTTGGCGCACATCCGCGGGAACCGGTTTGTCGCTCAGGGCGCGGTTGGCGCGCCGACATTCAATTTCAGGTAGCAATGCAGTCATAAAGCCTCCCTTGCTTGATTTTGGTTTGGCCACATTAATTTATAAAAGTGGGTCAATTGCCCGTTTTGGATCAAATCGAAAATAGTTATAAGCATCAATTGGCGTTTTGCCAACCAAAAGCATTAATCGAATGAACGACTTGGCAAGGCGTTCAAGCCATGATACGAAGCGGACAAACACATCCAAATCTAACAATCGGGACACCATCTAAATGGCTCACGCCCAGACGACCACCAGAAAAAAGCTGATTGCCGACTGGCAAACCCTGAACCGGATCTTCATCCGCCCGGAGGACGATGTGGCGCGCAAGGCGCTGGTGAAATACATGGAGCAGATCCTGTTCGGCCTGCACGATTTTTTGCAGCGCCATGTCGGCATCACCGAAGAAGCCAGTTTGAAAGTGCTGGCCGACCGGTTTACCGACACCCGGCTGAGCGAGCAACCGGAAAAAAGACTGGCCGACGTCATCTCGGACCTGGTCAACGAAATCGCGCCCCACGCGGTCAATGTGGCCTCCCCCTACTTCATCGGACACATGACCTCCGCCATCCCGTATTTCATGGTCCATCTGAAAACCATCACCGCGGCCCTGAATCAAAACGTGGTCAAGGCGGAAACCTCCAAGGTCGTGTCGGTGGTGGAAAAACAGGTCCTGGCCAAGATCCACCGTCTGATATACCAGAAGAACGACGCGTTTTACGCCGAGCATGTGCAAAGCCCCTACACCGCCCTGGGCGGTTTCACCGAAGACGGCACCCTGGCCAACATCACCGCCCTGTGGGTGGCCCGCAACGGGTTGCTGCCCCCCAAGGACGGTTTTACCGGCTGTGAAAGCGAAGGGGTGGCCGCCGGTTTCAAGGCCCACGGCATCGAACGTTGCGTGATCCTGGTTTCCCGCCTGGGGCACTATTCGCTGTGCAAGGCCGCCGGTGTGCTCGGCATCGGCAACCGCAACGTGCTGGCCGTGGATGTGGACCGCCACAACCGCATCGATTTAAACGCCGTCAAAAAAATAATGGCCGCCATCGAGGCCGAAGGCGGCCGCACCCGCATCCTGGCTATGATCGGCATCGCCGGCACCACCGAAACCGGCACCGTCGATCCTTTGGCCGAACTGGCCGCCATCTGCGCCAGGCATCAAATCCACTACCATGTAGACGCGGCCTGGGGCGGCCCGACCCTGATGAGCCGCAAATACCGTCACCTGCTAAACGGCATCCAAAATGCCGATTCGGTGACCATCGACGGGCACAAACAGCTTTACATGCCCATGGGCTGCGGCATGGTCTATTTTAAAAGCCCCTACATCCTGGAGCGGATAGCCTACCACGCCCGCTACATCGCGCGCCCCGGCAGTGTCGACCTGGGCATCAAATCGATTGCCGGCTCCCGTGAAGCCAATTCCCTGATCCTGGGCAGTGCCCTGCAGATTATGGGATCGCAAGGCTATGCCCTGCTGATCGAGCACGGTATCGAAACCGCCCAAGCCTTTGCCGATGAAATCCGTGCGCGGGCGCTTTTCGAACTGGTCTCCACGCCGGAACTGAACATCCTGACGTACCGCGTTTGTCCGCCCGGCTTCAAACAGCGTTTGCAAACCGCCGATACCGATCTGCAAAAACAACTCAACGCGCAACTCAACGAAATCAACCGCCAAATCCAGGTCCGGCAGCGCGAGGCCGGCAACAGCTTTGTATCCCGTACCACCTTGTACCCCGGCAATTGTCTGGAAAATCCGGTGGTCGTACTGCGGGCCGTGATCATGAACCCGATGACCAACACGCAAATCCTCAACGAAATTCTCGACGAGCAGCAAGCCATCTACCGGCAGATGAAGACCGGGTCATAACCCATGCCAAACATCAGGGGATCCCGCAAAACCGTGACCGATCAGACCCCATGGGTCCGCGCCGTCCTGTCAGCGGACCGGCCGCTGCACATCGCGGCCGTGCTTTTCGATTTCGACGGCACCCTGACCCGGCCCGGTGCAATCGATTTTCTCGCCATCAAAAAGCAGATCGGCTGTCCACCGCAGCAGCCGATCCTTGAATATATCGCGACCCTGCCCTTTGGCCCGGATCGCCAAAAAGCCGAGGCGATCCTGGAACAAATGGAAATGGCCGCCGCCGCCGAATCGACGCCCCAACAAGGGGCCGAAAACCTGCTGCACGCGCTACGCGATCAAAACATCAAGCTCGGCATTCTCACCCGCAATGCACGCAACGCCGTCCTGCGGGCCCTTGAAAACTTCAAGACCATCGATGCCGCGTTTTTTGACGCCTTCATTACCCGGGACGACCCGGTGCCACCCAAACCAAAGGGGGACGGCGTGGTACTGGCCGCGCAACAGTTGCGGACCGACCCGCACCATATGATCATGGTAGGCGATTTTGTTTTCGACATTCTGGCCGGCCGGGACGCCGGCGCCTGGACCGCGTGGCTCGACAACGGCGGCGCCAAAACCGCGACCCCGCCCGAGTATGCGGACACCCGCGCCGATTTCACCCTCACGCGCATCGGCGATCTGGCTGCGGTTGTGCGATTGGGCCGGCCCTTGGCCAACGGCAAGCTACCCAACGACCTGCTGCAAACCTATCTGGACAGCTTTGTCGCCCCCGCACCCGAAATCCTGGTCCGGCCCGGTGTGGGCGAAGACGCCGCCGTTGTCCAAACACCCCCGCAAGATCACCTTATTCTAAAATCCGACCCGATCACGTTTGCCACTGACGCCATCGCCGACTACACTATCCTGGTGAACGCCAACGATATCGCCGCCTGTGGCGGCCGTCCGCGCTGGATGCTCACCACCTTGCTGATGCCGCCCGCAAGCACTCCGGCCGTAATCCTGCGGCTCATGCATGACCTGCAACAGCGCTGCGCGCAAGAGGCGATTACCCTGTGCGGCGGCCACACCGAAATCACCGACGCCGTCACCCGTCCGGTGATCACCGGCATGCTGGTCGGCACTGCCAACACCAGCAACCTGATCCGCAAGCAAAACATGGCGCCCGGCGACACCATCCTAGTCACCAAAGGCATCGCCGTGGAAGGCACCGCGATCATGGCCCGTGAGTTTCCCCAACGCCTGCAAAGATTGGGTTTGTCACCGGCCGAAATCAAAGCCGCCCAAGCCTTGCTCGCCGATCTGAGCATCCGGCCCGAGGCCCGCCTGGCAAGCGCCAGTCCGCACGTCACCGCCATGCACGACGTCACCGAGGGTGGACTGGCCACCGCGCTTACGGAATTAAGCATCGCCGGCAATCACCACCTGGAAATCGATCTGGCCCAAATCCCGATCCTGCCGCTATGCCGTAAAATTTGCGCCTTGCTCGCAATCGATCCGCTTGGGCTCATCGGTTCGGGCAGCCTGCTGATCGCCTGCCGGTCAGCGCACAGCCATACGCTGATCGACAGCATCACAAAATCGGGCATCACGGTCACATCGATCGGAACCGTGGGAACGCCCGGCACCGGTATACATGCCCGACAAAACGGGCACCTTGCCCCATGGCCGCAATTTGATACCGACGAAATCACACGACTGTTTTAAAAGAGGGAATATAACTTGTGCCCAACCGGAAAGGGTAGACTTTGGTTCCCGGCAAGGCACGGGCATTTTTAAGAGCTCGCGCTGAGGGCTCGCGCAAAAACCGTTGGAAATCCCCCCATGCCCGCTTGCGCGGGCATGAAGGGGAAATGCACATGAAACACGGGTGGATTGCCGGCGCCAGGGGGATAAATCCGCGCAGGCATATAGGTTTTGGTCAATTATAGGGGGGATGCTCCATGTGTCATTTACTTTTTAATGTTGTTTAGGGTTCGTCCAACTGGAATTACTCACCCATTTCCGCCGAGGCGCCTGCCTTGGCACTGAAGTTGGGCATCATGCGGGCAAAATTATGCTGCATTCTTGACATACTGTTTGAGAGGGAATGTTGCATTCTTGACATGCCTTTTGAGAAGGACTGCCCCATTCTTGACATGCTCCTTGAGAAGGACTGCCCCATTCTTGACATACTCTTTGAGAAGTTATGCCGCATGCGGCTCAGGCCCATCCCCATCTTGCTCATACCGCCACTGCCTCTATGAGATTTGCGACTCATCATTCCGCTCATTCCGCTCATCCCTTTCATTCCGCCCATCCCTTTCATGTGGTGACCGCTTCTGGCAGAACTTCCAGCCTTGCCGCCCCCGCCACTGGATGCAGCCCCTTTGGCGAAAGAACTACCGTGAAAACTTTTAGCCTTGGCGTGAGACCTGGATACGCCACCTTTACTGTGTGCGCTCGCCTTGGCAAGGGAACCACGGCTGGAACCACCGCTGGAGCTGCGGCTGGAACCACCGCCCTTTTTGCCCTTGGAACTATCGCAACTTTTACTCGAACTCTTCCCACAGCTACTTGAACTGCCACTTTTTCGTGAGCTGCCACCTTTACTTGAACTGCCACTTTTTCTTGAACTGCCACCTCTACTTGAACTGCCACCCCCACCACTTTTTTTTGTTTTCATTTTCTCTCCTCTTTTATTTGAAGTTTGGCAAAAGCTACAACGGAACTTGGAACCGGCATGTATAGACTAATAAATCCAGATCAAATGTAAATCGGGGAATCCCTGAATTCAGGGGACAAAAACCCTGAAATCGGGGTTCGAAATCCCTTAAGGGCTCGCGTAAAAATAATTTCACATCTTATGATCCCGGCTTCAGGTCATTTTGGTTCGATTTGAGGCGTCCAAAATGTGAAATAATTTTTGCGCGAGCCCCAACCGGGGATTGGATTAACAAACAGCATTTAAATACTGCGTTGTTTTTATCCTTCATGCCCGCTTGCGCGGGCATGAAGGAAGAATGCGCATGGGACACAATGATCTGCCGCTGTGAGTAGAGTTAACGGCACGATCTAATAGGTTAAGGTTAATCAAAGGTGGGATGCATCCCATGCATCATTGCTTATTTGAGTACACCGGATAAACTTTATTTGTTTACTACCTTTCTTAAGGTAGTTTATAAGCTTGCGGGTAGAAATCTCCCCTCGACACCTCTCAAAGTGAAGAATCGAAACGTTTTTTTCTCTGCGCCTCTGCGTAAAGCAAACCACTTTTTCTCAAGGAGGACACCTTTGTAATTCTCAGCGAAACGCAGAGGACACAGAGAGCAAATAAAAATGAATTTGAGTAATTATTGGCGATCCGTCGAAATACTAATGTGTGTTGATGAATTCATAGGTATTAAATTTAATTGATCCTGTAAATCGGGGAATCCCTGAAATCGAGGGTCGAAATACCTGAATAAGGGGTTCGAAATACCTGAATCAAAAAAACAATTCGTGCGTGGGAGTTTGGGGCCGCATAAAAACTTTAGTTCAAGATCAAGATACAAAAAAACTCATTTGCCCAGGAATTTTACAACATCCTGATCACAAATGAGTTTTTATGTTTAGGGCTCACCCAAAATGTGATTTTTTTGCGCGGGCCCTTAGTCTAAATGTATGTGCCGATCAGCTATAATACCGAACCGATCAGCCGACTATCAAAAATGCAATTGCGATTGAACGCACCGCAATCAAGCTTCTGTTTCCGCCGTGTTCGCGGCCACACCACCACCCATGCCCGGAAGCTGAGGCGCAGCTTTGGCCCCCGCCCCTTTGAACATGGTTTGGGGAACACCGGCAGCATCCTGCTGTGTCGGTCCGGGTTTATCCGGGCTCGCATCCTGCGTGGCCGGTTGTTGGGGTTGAGCTTTGGCGGCTCCGCCAGATTTGGCGCCGATATCAGTCGTAATCGCAGCAGATTGAATTCCAGCACTAAGGTCCACTTTTAAATCTCCTTTCGAATTGAAATTGATAAAAACCAAATTATTGAAATAACAATATTGACGTTTAGGCACCAAATATCAAATCCGGTATGCAAGGTATATAGGGGAATCCCTGAATGCGGGGGGGTAAAAACCTGAATATGGGGTTCGAAAAACCTTAACTGGACCAAGCAATATAATACGCTACCGGTGATAAAAGGTGCCATCCATTGTTTTATCAATGTAACTTCTGAGTAACTTCTGACTTGCGTCCAAATCATGGCGGGACACCGCTGGCAAGTGGCATTTATTTTGCTTAAATGTTGTTACTTGGTGGCACCCATTAACCACCCCGGCAAACCGTTCCAGGCATGTCCACAGGTAACATTAGGCCCGAAGCCGATTTAACGCCTTCTTGGTAAATCGATTTTCCTGTGTAATCTTCACCTGCCGGTCATCAATACCAACACCCGGGTGTCGTGAAATTTGACAACGGCGTTGTTTGGTACGCCGATGCCGATTACTTTTCATGCACACGGCCGGCAATTTTTACCTTTAAATAGCAAGCGATATGAAATCGAAATCAGAAGGGTCCCACAAGCTGCTTTCCAAAATCGGTGAATCGCTGTTGCGCTCCTCGCCCAATGACCAGATCACCGGCGAGGTGCTCAAACGCAAGGGAATCATTACCGACGAGCAGTTGCAGACCGCGCTGATTGTCCAGCGCGACAAGCTCAGCGAATTGGGCCAGGCAGTACATCTGGGCCTGATTATCGTCGATCTGGGCTTTGCCTCCGAAGATCAGGTGGTCGAGGCGATCAACGCCAACTACCAATTGTCGATCAACTCGCTTGCCGACGACTTCCAGCAACAACTCAAAGAACGGCGGGGCTCTTTCCGGGAACGGCTACCCCGCTCGCGCATCCCCATGTGGCTGCAACTGGCGGCGGCCACCACCCTGATTATCGCCTTTACGATTTTTGTATTGAGCTACCTGATCCTGGATCGCCAAAAAGACCAGCTTTACCAACAAACCGTTAAAATCGGGCTGGTGAGTTTGAACCACTTTGACAGCAACTCAAAAATTGCGCTACTCGAAGACGATATCCTGGCCCTGAACACCCTGATTCGCAAGGCCGAATCGGTGGAAGGACTCTCCTACGCCATCATTGTCGGGGCCGACGGCACGGTCAAGGCCCACACCGATCACCGCCAGATCGGCCGCCCTTTTGAACCGATTGAACCGGCCGACACGGTCAATGAAACCGGCCAGGCCACCGCGTTTACCTATCGCCTGCCGGACGGCGGCAACATCCTGAACCTGACCCGGCCGGTGAAATTTAAAAATCAAACCGTCGGCACCATTCATGTCGGGGTGTCCATCGATTTTATTGAAGAGATCACCCGCAAGGAACGCCAATCGCTGGTGATCATCACCACCGGTATTATTTTAGTGGGGGTGTTAACGGCCATTTTGCTGGGCATTCGTTTTTCACGCCCGATCTCCAAACTGGTCCTGGCCACCGAAGCCATCGGCCGTGGCGACTACCATTTTGATCTCAACCTCAAACGCAACGACGAGCTGGGCACCCTGGCCGCCGCGTTCAAACAGATGAGTCGCGAACTGTGGAAGAAATCGCTGATGCAAAAATCCTTCGGTAAATATGTCGGCTCGGAGGTCCTTGAGATGATCATGGCCAATCCGGCCAACACCTGGCTCAAGGGCCGCAAGAATGAAGCGACGATCTTTTTTGCCGACATCCGGGGCTTCACCTCTTATTCGGATCGCACCGAGCCGGAAAAAATCGTCGAAGCGCTGAACGATTATTTTGAAGTGGCCACCAAGGCCATCGTCCACCAGGGCGGCTACCTGGACAAATTCGTGGGCGATGCGGTGATGGGGGTTTTCGGCGTGCCGGTGTATCGCAAGAACCACAGCGAACGGGCAGTGAAGGCTGCGCTGGTGTTGCAGCGTGAGTTGAAAAAAGCATCCCGCGACGGCAATCAATTGCTCGGTAACATCGGCATAGGCATTGCCTCCGGCGGCGTGATTTCGGGCAACATCGGCTCCCAAGCCAAGATGGAGTACACCGTGATCGGCGATTGCGTCAACGTGGCCTCACGCCTGGGGGGGTTGGCGGGTCCCGGCGAAATCATGATCACCCGCAAGGTGTTGGACCAACTCAAGGGCCTGGTGGCGGTAGAGGCGCTACCTCCACGGGAAATCAAAGGCAAACCCCAACCGGTGGAAATTTACCGGGTGTTGAACATTAAAGAACGACCTTTTGGAAGAACCGGAACCGATGAATAAATTTTTTCACATTGTTGTTGCAGCACTTCTGGGCCTGGGTCTGACGGCGTGCGCCGATTTTTCCCGGAGTAAACTGGCGGTGCCGCGCTATCCCGGTCCGATGCCGTCGGAACATGTATATGAAGACTTTATCCTGGTAAAAGCCAAGGTCGGGGATTCACTGGCCTCGCTGGCGGCCAAGTACTATGACGATCCCCATAAAGACTGGCTGATTGCCGAATTCAACCAGGTGCACACGGTCACGCCGGGGCAGCACATGATTGTTCCAAGCAAACCGTTGCGGCTTGGCGGTCTGGCGGCCGACGGCCATCAAACCGTGCCGGTGCTGTTCTATGCCGAAGCCGTGCCGAAGAAAAACGGCGCCGAAACATTCGATGTCAACCGGTTTGAAGCGCACCTCGCGTTTTTAGCGGACAACGGATACCGGCCGGTGACGCTGGAACAATTTTTCGAATTTTTGAATTACAAAAGCCCCCTGCCGCGACGCGCGGTGGTGCTGACCTTTGATTGGGCGCCGGACACCTTTTACGGCACCCTCTATCCCCTGCTCGCGTCCTACGGGTTTCCGGCAACACTGTTTATCCGTCCCACGGTTGCGCCGGCTCCCACACCCCTGCGCCAGGCAGTGGCCACAATGGCGGCCGACAACATCAGCATCCAGAGCCGCACCCTGTCCGGCTGCGACCTGTCCCGGTTAAAAAAGGGTGAATCGTTCCGCGCCTATATCAACAGGATCGAACACGAACTGGCAACATCCCGCAAACAGATCGAACACCTTACCGGCCGGTCCTGCCGCTACCTGGCCTACCCCGCAGGACGCACCAGCCCCCTGGTGGTTGCCTTTTTGAAGAAGCACGGCTACGAGGGCGCTTTTTTGGCCTCCATGGGCAGCACCCCCTTTTTCGCCGGCAATTATCGCGTGCAGCGCATCCGGTTGAACGCCAAGACCGATGCGGCGCAGCTCCAAAAGAAACTGAAAATTTTTCATAAACAAAACGATTCATGAAACTGCGACCTATCATTTTACTTGTATTCATCTGCGTCGGCCCTGCCGCGTGCAGTAGTCTGTTCAATGTCGAGCCGTCCCCGCGCGAAAGTATCGAAATCCCTTTATACGAGCGTTACCGTGTCATGGCGCTAGAATATGCAAATCGTCACGAGCTGCAACGGGCGCTATTTTTCTGGAAAATTGTCAACAGTTTAAATCCCGGTGACGCCGAAACCGCGGCCCAGATTGAAAACCTTGAGCAGGTCATCCGCAAAAGCGCGCAGGCGCATTACCGTAAGGGGTTGAATCACTATCGTCACAACCGTTTGCAAAAAGCCCGGCAGGAGCTGTTGCTGGCGTTGAAAATCGATCCCGGTCATCAAAAGGCGCTAGAACTGATCAAATACCGTATGAATGCGGAACAGACCATTCGCTATACCATCAAAAAAGGCGACACCCTGCACCGCATCGCCGAAACGGTCTACGGCGACGCCGGGGCGGTTTTACTGCTCGAAAAACTCTGTCCGCCGCAAGTTGTTCCGCGCAAACTGGCGCCGGGCCACCTGCTGGTGCTGCCCAAACTGGAAAAACCGCTGACGCGCATGCTGGCCCAAAGCCGGATCGAACAAAAAATCCAGGCCGCCCGCGACCTGATCGACTCCCGCCAGGCATCCAAGGCGATCCCCTTGTTAGAGGCGATTCGCAAGGAATATCCCGCCAACCAGGCGGCGGTGGACATGCTCAACGGCATTTACTACGAAAAGGGGATGTGGTTGATGTACAAACATAAGGATCTGGCGTCCCTGGCGATGTTCAACAAGGCCGACACCGGCTACCGCAACGTGGATAAATTGAAGCAGCAGGTTCGCAAGCGATTGCGCGACCTGGCGGAAAAACACTACCGGCAGGGGGTGAAATGGTTTGTGCAGGAAGAGTTGCGCAAGGCAATGGTTGAATGGGAAGCGGCCTTGAAATACAATCCGGACCACGCCAAGGCCAGACGGGACCATACCAATGCCCGCAAGCTGTTAGAGCGGTTGGAAGATCTAAAGAAGCAAAAGCGAACGCCGGAAGTCAAGCCGGACTAACAATCTATTTTTTCTTTTTAATACCCTGGGCGAACACCTCAAAGGCGGTGGCAAGGGTCGGTTTCAAAAAGTCTTTTTCCTTGTTGATTACTTTTTTGCTGGCTTCCCAGAGAACCACCCCGGAGAACAGAGACCAGAAGATATCGGCCATGGCAACCGGATGTTTGTCCACAAACACGCCCTGGTCGATGCCTTCACGGAAAATATCGGCCATGGCGCCGATGGAATTGCGCGACAGATCCTGTATCTCGGTTAAAAGTTCATCCGACAGGTTTTTGAGGGTTTCGCTCGATTGCAATTGGAACATGTTGATGATGATCAGCGGATCAAAGTCGTAAACATCGTACATCGCAGCCATCAGGTTGTCGAGCTTGCGCTCGGCACCGGCATTCTTTTCCGCGTTGACATGTTCCAGACGAATCATGAGATATTGCAATATGCGCAAGGAGAGCGATGCGTATAGTTCTTCTTTGTTCTTAAAATAAAGGTACAGGGTGCCCGGACTCAATTCGGCTTCTTTGGCAATATCCTCCATGGTGGCCTTGTTGAAGCCTTTTTCCGAAAATACCCGTTTGGCCGCAACGATGATTTGCTGGCGGCGGCGTTCACGCTCACGTTCTTTACGTTCCTGAATTCCCATAGTTTATATTCCTAATCTAAGTTTTATTCTGAACCGCCATATAGTTTATAATCGCCATTTGGTCAAGTAGTTTCTCCCATCGGGAAGCAGACAAATAGTGGTATTTGGGGCCTGGTGTCAATACTTACCTACATTGGACAGGAGATCCCAATGACCCAGATCGATTGGAAAGCCTCTTACAGTGTCGGTGTGCGTGAGCTGGATCAACAACACCGGCGAATTCTTGAAATCATCAACGATTTTGCCCAGATCGGCGACCGGGCCGGTCAGGAAAAGGAGATCTACGGCACTTTGAACGCGCTGGTCAAATATGCGCAGTCGCACTTTAAAGCCGAAGAGCGGCTGATGAGTAAGCATCACTATGAGGGCCTGGACCGACAAAAAGAAGAACACGCCGCCTTTACCGCCCAGGTCTTCGAGTTCAACCGGAAATTGGCGGCGCACAATCCCACCGTTTACCATCAGATTGTCAACTACCTGCAACAGTGGTTCATCGATCACATTCTGGGACTCGATAAAAATTACAAGGACCATTTCAACCGTTTGGGCCTCGATTAGTCCCCCTGCCCTGCTTGTCAAAACCAATCACAGTCATATCTTTCCATAAGCCTGTCCGTCTTGCGATATGTTCAGTTACCGGGCCAACCTAACCTGAAGCCGGGCGCTTAAAATGTGAAATTATTTTTACGCGGGCCCTAAGGCGGGAGCCAACAGCCAAAAATCCGAATAAGGGGCTTTTTATGAACAAATACTTTTGGGTGTCGCTACTGGTATTGTTTTCGGGGGTGCCGTGCTTCGCTGCCCAGACCGCACCCCCGACGGCAGCGCACACACTGACGATCACCTTGGATCCGGCGCAGCAGCGCCTGACCGGAAGTGATGAAATCGTTCTGAATACCGGCGGCCGGGCCAGGGTGCACTTGCGTCTGGGCCAACGCATCACCGTTAATGGCGTCACGCTAAACAGCCGCCCCCGCCAACCGGCGCTCAAAAGCGGTCTGCTGGAAATCGGTCTCAAGGAAAACGAACGACACGGCAACATCCGGCTGCGGATCGACTATCAGGGGGTTTTCAAAGACCCGGTCCCCATCCGCCCGGCCAACACGGAAGATCCCGGTTACGGTGTTGTGGGCGTCATCACCGCCCAAGGTGCGTTTCTGGCGGCCGAGGCCGGTTGGTACCCGGATGTGGTGGGCCTGCCGCAAACCTTCGACCTGACAGTTGTCGCCCCGGCCGGGATGCCCGCGGTAACAGCCGGCCACTTGATTGCGCACCGCCAATCGAACGGCCACAGTCTCTCGCACTGGCGAGTCGATCGTTCCATGGGGGGGGTGCCGCTGGCGGCAGGCTGGTGGCGGCATCAACAAAAACGCTCCGGCCGGCTCACCGCCGCCGTCTACTTTTCCGAGGCCAATCTGCCCCTGGCCGATGCTTATCTGGCGGCCACCACGAGGTATCTTGAGCGATACACGCGGCTGTTCGGCCCTTACGCGTTCAATCAATTCGCCGTGGTGGAAAACTTTTTTCCCACCGGCTACGGGTTTGCTTCGTTCACCTTGCTCGGCAAACGGGTTTTGCGCCTGCCGTTTATCATCGATACCAGCCTGGGCCACGAAATCGCGCACTGCTGGTGGGGCAACGGCGTGATTCCGGACTACGCTCAGGGCAACTGGTCCGAAGCCTTGACGACCTATCTGGCCGACTACTTGAACACGGAGCAGGCCTCCGCGATCCGCGCCAGATCCTACCGCCGCCAGATGCTGCGCAACTATGCGACCCTGGTTACGCCCGAAGACGATATGCCCCTGACCCGCTTCCGGAGCCGCTACAGCCCGGCCACCCGCGCCGTGGGTTACGATAAGGGCGCCATGGTTTTCCATATGCTGCGGCAAAAGGTCGGCGACGCCGTATTCTTTGACACCTTGCGCCGGCTCTATGCGCAACGCCGGTTCAAAAAAACCGGATGGTCGGATTTGCAGGCCGCTTTTGAAGCAGGCGCCCAACGCCGGCTTAGCCGTTTTTTCCAACAGTGGGTCACTCAACCCGGCGCACCGCGGTTCGCACTGCAAGATGTGGTGCGCCAACCATCAGCCGGCCGTTGGCAGGTGACCGGCACGCTCATCCAAAGTACCGCGCCCTTTTATGCGCTCAAGGTCCCGCTGGCCATCCAAACCACCGGCGAACAGTATATCTTCACGATATCCACCGCGCATGCCCGCACACCGTTTCAATTCACCGTTGCCGCGGCGCCCGAGCTGCTGACGGTCGATCCTGATTTTGACATCCTGCGGCGCTTGTACCCTGCCGAGATTCCGCCGACGGTGAACGCGCTCAAAAGCCGGTCCAATGTAATCGTCGTGACGAGCAACCGTCTGCCGCCGAACCATGCCGGGATCGCGGCGGCAATCGACACCCTGATCCGGGGCTTGGGGGTCAAATCCCATCGCATCATGCCGGAAGACAGGTTCACGGCAGCCGACGGCGCCGGCCGCGACCTTTTGTTTATCGGTCTGCCGCAGCCAGCCGTATGGCGCCCCATCCTGCCGTCAACCTTCAGGTTGACCGCGGACCGGCTCACGGTTGAAGCAACGCCGCAAACCGAGTCCGGCGATTCATACTTCGCGGTGCATCCCCATCCGTCGTCCGCCGGCAAAGTGGCTGGGCTGTTTTTGCCCTTGGCGCCGGACAAGGCGCCCCTTGTGGCGCGCAAAATTGCGCATTATGGTAAATACAGTTATTTGCTTTTCAACCGGGGAAGCAACCGCCACAAAGGGGTCTGGCCGACCCGGCAATCCCCCGTGATGGTCAAGTGGACGACAACAGCGGACAAGGAATAAATCTGATGAACACCAAATTGAAGATCATATTGTTGGCGGTAGCTGTCTGCGGGCAGGTTTTTCAGGCGAGCGCTTATGGCGAACAGCGGCTTTACGATGTAAAAAACGGAACCGAAATCACTTTGCAACAGGCCGTGCCCGACTTGCGCCGCAACCGGCTGATCCTGGTCGGCGAATATCATAGTTTCAAACACCACCATCAAGCCCAACTGCGTGTGATCAAGGCCCTGCGCGAGGCGGGTGTCAAGGTGGCCATCGGTCTGGAAATGTTTCGCTCCGACAGTCAAACCGAGCTGGATCAATGGGTGACGGGCGAGACTTCGCCCAAGGATTTTCAAAAAGTCTTCTACGACAACTGGTCGTTCACATGGCCGACCTACAGCATGATCTTCGAATATGCCCGCAAGCACCGCCTGCCGATGATCGGGTTGAACGTGCCGCGCCGCATCACCCGTCAGGTGGCCCAACACGGGTTCGCTTCACTCTCACCGGAGCAAAAAGGCCGGTTGGAAAACGTCACTTGCGAAATCGGCCCGAAATACGAAAATTACATTCGCCAGGCCTATGGGGCCCACGGCCACGGCCGTTTCAATTTCAACTATTTCTGCGAGGCGCAATTGGTGTGGGACAAGGTCATGGCCTTGCGGGCCCTGGAATATTTAAGCGTCCATCCGGATACGGTCATGGTACTGCTTGCCGGCACCGGCCACACCTTCAAACGGGCCATTCCAGCCCAGATTCGGGCCCAATCCGATATCCCCCTGGCGGTGTTGGTGCCCCACGACCCCAAACGCATCACCCCGCAAACTGTCGCGATTGAGGACGCCGACTATATTTTGATGGCGCCCTAAGGCGTGCGGGGTTCACGATGACGCGGCGGCCTCGATTTCGGCAATCGCGTCTTTGACGAACGGGTACACCGTCCGGGCCACGACAGCGTACCCCTCGGCCGTGGGATGGATGCCGTCGGCTTGATTCAAATCGGTGTTGCCGGCCACATCTTGCAGGAAAAAGGGGATGCGGGCGATCTGTTCTTCCCGGGCGACCTGGTGATACACGGCGCTGAACGCCTGTGCATACTCACTGCCCAGATTTTGAAACATCTGCATGCCCGCCAAAATCACCGTCACGCCCTGGGCTTTGCAGGTTCTGACGATCTGCCGGATGTTGTCGCGGATCAAATTGGTATCGAGCCCGCGCAAACCGTCATTGGCGCCGGTTTCCAATATGAGGATCCGGGGCCTGAGCCTGAGCACCCAGTCCAGCCGCGCCAACGCACCGCTGCTGGTTTCACCGCTGATCCCGGCATTGACCACGCGCCAGCGATAACCTGCGGCGCGCAGCTTCTGTTCCAACAAGGCCGGATAGGCGTCGGCCTGGGCCACATTGTACCCGGCCGTGAGGCTGTCGCCCATGGCCACGATGGTGGCGACATAGTCCGGTTGCGGCGCGGCGAGTGTCGATTGCGCCGGGGACTGCGGCGCATCGCCGCAAGCGGTCAGCGCCAACGCACACAAAACTGTAAATCGAAACCACGTCATGGCGCAATGCCTCCTACATGGCGGACTGGGATCGCAGAAAGGTACTCGGTTTTTGTTTCAATACCGGCCGGCAGGCCCAGCCCCCTACGGCCATGACCATAAAGACCGGCACCCCCCACATCATAAGTGTTTCGACCCACAAGAAGATGTACGGAAACCCGAAGATTTCGGTACAAATCAACCAGGCGGCCAGATGGGCGATGACAACGGCCATCCCGGAACTGATACCGCCCAGAAAAACATTCTCCAGGGTCAACACCTTCAGGGCAAAGCCCGAACGGGCGCCCAGGATTTTATAGTAAACGGTCTCCCGGATACGGGCAAAACGGGTGGCCCAGATGCTGCTGATCAGAATCAAAAATCCGGCCAGCAGGCTAAAGGCCATGAAAAACAGTATAATCCGCGAAAACTTGGCCATGATGCCGGACAAGGTTTTCAAGGTGGCGCCGACGTCGATGACGCTGATGTTGGGAAATTGCGCCACTATGCGCCGCTGCAGTTTACCCCGTTGATCCGGCGGTACCCGGACACCGGTGAAAATGGTATGCGGCGCCGCCTTCAAGTCGTCGGGTTGGAAAACAAAATAAAAAAAGGGTTGCAGGGCCTGACGCGAACGGGTGCGAATACTGGTGATGACGGTTCGCACCGGCACGCCCTGGATGTTAAACGTCAGGTGATCCCCAATCTCCAGCGGCCGGATGGCCTGGACTTCATCCAGCAATGACATCGGAACCGCCTTTGCCTTGGCAGGCGATTTCGGAAAAAGCTGCCCGCCTTGCACAATCGATTCATTCGGCAGCAGGCTGGCCCGGTAGGTCAGGTTGAACGTGCGCGCCAGATTGTCTCCCATGCGCCGACGCTCTGCGGCCGGATCGATGGGGCGGCCGTTCACGCTGGCAATACGCGCACGGACAATCGGGTAGTATTGGGCCGGCCGTTGCAACGCTTTTTTAAACTGTTCAAGCTGATCGGGTTGAATATCCAGAAAAAACAGATTGGGGGCGTCGGCGGGAAAAGAAGTTGTAAAAAAGCGATTCAAATTACGCTCAACCAGAAAGATCGTGGACACGGCCGTACAGGCCAGGCACAACGTGACGGCGATGCTGACGGTGGCGTTGCCGGGGCGCATCAGACCCCGGACCGCCTGGCGCACCGGCAGGTTCCGGATTCGGCGGGCGCCGAGCCCGGCCATGATCCCCTTGAGCAACAACACCACGATCACCGCGGCGATTAACACACCGGCGGCCATGACCACGCCGAATTTGAAGCGCCCCAGGTGCCAGGCGGCAATCACCGCAAAGCCGATGAAAATGGTTCCCAAGCTCACCACGGCGGCCCATCGCCCGGTCCGTGCGGTCGGCCTGTCCCTGCGGAAAATACCGGCCGGTGTCACCCCCTTGAGCCGATAAAGCGGCAGCCCGCCGAAAACCGCGGTCAGTCCGAACCCCAGAACCAGGGCCTGCAACACCCCCGGCACGGTAATTTGGGGACTGATCGCCACCGGCACCAGCCCCCTGAACATTCGGGGCAACCAGAACTGCAGCCCGATCCCACCGCCAAAACCGATAATGGTGCCGCCAAGCGCGAGCACCGCGCCCACAAAGAGATATTGCCGCAGGATGGTGCTACTGGTGGCACCGAGGGTCTTCATAATGGCGATGGTGTCGGTCTTTTCCCGCAAAAAGGCACTCATGCCGGCCTGGATGCCGATTCCGCCCAGCAGCAGGGTGAACAGCGCCACCACACCGAGGTAGACTAAAAAATTATCAAAATAGCGTTGAATCCGGGGGCGGGCGTTTTTATAGGTATAAACCCGTTCCTGCTCACCGGCCGCCGCCCGGAGCACCTCAGCGAGGGGGTCGATTTCGGTATCGGCATGCGCTTTCACCAGGTACCGGTGGCGAACCCGGCTGCGGCGGTCCACCAGATTGAGCGCGTCCAAATCCTCACCGGCCACAAAAATCCGCGGCCCGAAAGCAAAAAAGGTGACCGGCCGGTCCGGTTCCACCAGGATCTCATCCGCAATGGTCAAAACAGCGTCACCGACATGCAGCCGGTCGCCCCGGCGCAGGTTCAGCCGGTCGAGCAGCACCGGATCGACCAGAATACGGCCGGTTTGCAGCACATCGGCAAAGGACCGGCCCGATTTCAACCGCACCTGCCCGTAAAACGGGTAGCCGGGTTGCACCACTTTCAATTGGGCCAACAAACTGCCTTCGCCACTCATGGGGCGCACCACTGAATAAAACTCATAGGTGCGCACGGTACTGATCCGGCGGGCCTGCTTTAATTCTTGAATGGTTTTTTCGATGGCGGGCGAGAAAAAAGTATTGCTTCGCACCAGGATATCGGCGGCGTGCAGTTGCTTGGCGTCCTGGCGCAAAGCCGATCGCACACTATGACCAAAGCCGTCCAGAGCGACCAGGGTGATCAACGCCAGCCCCACGCAAAGAACCACCAGCAGTGCCTGGACAGGCGATCGCGTGATCTGGCGGATGATGAAACGACGATGCAACATGGGCATGTCTATTCTTCGGCCAAACGGCCGTTGACAAGCCGCAGCACCCGATCGGCACGCGCGGCAATGCCGTGGCTGTGGGTGACACAGACCAGGGCGGCGTTGTGTTCACGTTTCAGCTCGACCAGCAGATTCAGGACCCGCTCACCGGCGCCGGTGTCAAGATTACCGGTGGGTTCATCGGCAAAAATGATCCGGGGGTAATTGATCAAAGCCCTGCAAATCGCGACCCGCTGTTTTTCACCACCGGAAAGCTGCCCGGGAAAGTGGGCGCCACGTTCGGCCAAGCCGACCCGTTGAAGCAAACGGGCCGCCCGTTCATCGGCATCGGCATCCCCTTTCAACTCGGCGGGCAGCATAACATTTTCCAGCGCCGTCAGCGACGGCACCAGATGAAACGACTGGAAGACGAAACCGATGGCGGTGTTGCGCATCGGCGCAAGCTCATCTTCACTCAACTCGGTGATATCCCGGCCTAAAAGGACGATCCGTCCTGATGTGGGTTTGTCGATGCCTGACAACAGGCTCAGCAGCGTGGTCTTGCCGCTGCCGCTGTCACCGGCGATCACAAGAAATTCGTCCCGCGCGACAGTGAACGACAGGTTGTCCAGCACACGCAGGCGTTGGCGGCCGTTATCATAGACCTTGGTCAATTGATGAGCTTCAAGCGCATTCATAAGATTAGATAATGACGTTCGGCACATCCATCTCGCGCCGGTCAAAGGCCCTTAGAAAGGCTTTCACCACTTTGGGATCAAAATCGGTACCGGCGCCCTGGACGATAATCTCACGCGCCTGGAACGGTGACATGGCTTTGCGGTAGGGCCGGTCACTGATCAGGGCGTCATACACATCGGCCACCGCCAGCACCCTGGATTCCAGCGGAATGTTTTCGCCATGCTGGGCAAAATAGCCAGAACCGTCAAAGCGTTCATGATGGCCCAATATGATCGGAATGATGCGGCCCAAAGGGGTGTTGCTTACCGTGCTGAGCATGTCGACCCCTTTATCGACATGCGATTTCAGCCCCTGGTACTCATCCCAGTTAAGCTTGGCGGCTTTGTACAACAACTCCCGGCTGATATCCACCTTGCCGATGTCGTGCAACAGGGCCGCCGATCGAATGTCTTCGATGCGATCGGCAGTAAAGCCCAGATAACTTGCGATCTTCACGGCATAAATCGAGACCCGGTAGCAGTGGTTTTCGGTATACTTGTCTTTGGAGATAAAATGCCGCAGAATGACGATGAGTCCCTGATACGTCTGCCGTAACTCCTTGAGGCGGGCCTGGTTGCGTTCGTACAGCGTCCCCATGGCATATCCGGTGATCATCAGGATCAAGCCCCAACAGGCGATGTCGTACCACTTGCCGTCCATGATTTCGACGGTCACCGGCTGTTTGAAGAGAACGGGATTGAAATGGACCACCAGAATAACCATCAACACGCTGGCCAAAGCGGTCAACGTCGCATGACGACGGCCATAATAATAGGCGGACATCAAAGTGGGCAGGGTGTAAAAACCGAGCAACAGGCGATGGCCGGTGACCATGTAGTTCATCACGCCGGCTATCACGAACATGGAAGCAATCAGCCAAAGTTCTTTGTTGACTTGTTCCAGTTGACGAAGGAGCCGCTGGACCCAGCCGGTTTTTGATTTGACTTGGGCGGCTTGATGAAAACTCTCCGGGAAGACTTCGGGCGGCGCGGCCGCAGCCGGCTGCAAGGAGACGAGTTCGGGTTCGGGCAGATCGATCGGCACGGCGGCTTCGTCGTCCAGTTCCTCGACATAGGACGCGCTGGCCCCGATACTGCTGAGCTGTTTGACCAGCCGCCGGCCTTCAAGTTCGGTCAAATCCTTACGCAGGATGACCGGCATTTTCTGCAGCATCGATTCAATCCGCTGTTCGGATGCATGATCAAGGGAGGCGGAAAGATAGGTCTTGATTTTATGCTCGACAGCCTTACCCGGCACGCTGTGAAGGATAACCATGCCGTTGCCCTGCTTGTTCATTCATACCTCCGCTGCAATATGAGGCCCGATGGAACGAATACTCCCGGCAAGCGCCAAACCATCGCGTCAGGATAAGGAGCGCAATTTGTTGCCGTGTGGCCCGGAAAGCCTCGCGATCCAGACGTTTTTCGCAGGTGCGCGGAAAAGATCAAGGCGGGCAAACGAATCACTCTGAGCAAAAAAACACCCGAAGTCTACGTCATCAATGCCGCCAGGATACGCCCGGTTGACTTCATCTTTCTTAGGGCTCGCGCAAAAATAATTTCCCATTTTTAGACGCGAGCCCTTAATCCGTCTCTGTCGAACAGGTCTTCAAGTTGATTAGTGGATCAATTTCAGTTATTTGTCAAGCTAGGAATCATACGGCACCTGTCTGCAAAGACCATTCGCGAGTCCCCATCCGGGTGAACTCTATTATCGATTATACTAGGCCGGCAGATAGGACCGGGCCAGTTGCGTAAAGTCCTCGACCTGTTTGCGTTGCCAGGCTTTGGATTGCCCCAGCTCGGCCGCCGCCACCGCCGCTACCGGGGCCGCCGCTTCGAGGGCAGCCTGCGCATCGAGTATCAACGCGCGGGTGCGACGTGCCAGCACATCCTCAAGTGTGCAGGCCATTTCATGGCGCAGGGACCATACGACTTCGGCCATGGTGTATGGCAAACGTGCATGAATCGGTTTGTTTGGTATGGCGGCATCCTGCAACAGCGCTTTAAGCGCCGGGGCATCCGAACCATATACCGTCAAGGTCTTATCCTGCGCGGCTATCGGCTGCCAGCCGTGCAACTTCAGTTTCCGGGTGCGGCATGGGCGCGACGCCAAATCTCCGATGACCACAGCCTGATCGAGGGCATCCTCGGCCATTTTGCGGTAAGTTGTCCATTTGCCGCCGGCCACGCTGACCAGGCCGGAACCGGATATCAACACCTGGTGGTCTCGCGCCAGGGCAAGCGTTTCACCCTCATTTTGTTTTTCTCCGATCAATGGCCGCACACCGGCAAATACGCTTAAGACATCTTCCCGCCGCGGTTTTTGAGTAAGATAACGCGCGATATGTTCCAAAAGAAAAACGACTTCGTCTTCCAGGGGGCGGGGGGCCAATTCAGGCTGGTCCACGGGGGTGTCGGTGGTTCCGACAATCAACCGGTCGTGCCAAGGCACGGCAAAGAGGACGCGTCCGTCATCGGTATGCGGTACCAGAATAGCCGTGTCGCCCGGTTGAAAGGACCGGTCGAGCACCAGGTGGGTCCCCTGGCTGGGGCGAATCACCGGATGGCTATCCGGGGCATCAACCCGCCGCAGGTGATCGACGAGTACGCCGGTGGCATTGATGACCACCTTGCTGCGAATGGCATAGCACTGATCGCCGAGTTGGTCCTGAGCGTTCACCCCGGTCACGATATCATCGTCCTTGAGCAAATCGGTAACTTTAAAATAATTTAACACGCAACCGCCCAGATCAGCAGCGGTCCGCGCGAGGGTGATCGCCAACCGGGCATCATCAAACTGCCCGTCGCAATATACAATCCCCCCGCGCAATCCGTCCGGCGCAAGGGTGGGAATCTGCACAAGGGTTGCCTCGCGTGACAGGCGTTTTGACGCGCACAAGCCCCACTTGCCCGCCAGCAAATCGTAGACTTTCAAACCGACACCATAAAACGGGGCTTCCCACCATTCATAATACGGCACCAGAAAGGTCTGATTTCGGACCAGATGCGGGGCGTTTTGCATCAACATGCCCCGTTCCTGCAATGCTTCCAACACCAGGGAAATATTGCCCTGTTGCAGATAACGCAGGCCGCCGTGGATCAGCTTGGTGCTGCGGCTGGAGGTACCGGCGGCAAAATCATGCTGTTCCAGCAAAAGGGTGGTATACCCGCGTGAAGCCGCATCCACGGCAATCCCGAGGCCGGTGGCGCCGCCGCCGATGACAATGATATCCCAAATCTTCGTCGCATCCGTTAGCTTGGCGATCATCTTGTTGCGTTGCATGGGGCTACCTTTCGTGATGGTCCGGATTTCGGGTTTGGTGCAGGAATTGGATGGACACCGGCGAGTGTCCATCCGGAAGAGGATCGCAATTGGGCGAGAACGCCGTCCTGGACCAAAAGATGCCATTTCCAGATGGACACTAGTGAACTTTTATGATGTAAACCGACTATGTCAAGATCGATTTAAAAATTATACCATCCAAAACAAAAAAAGGGGGCCAATTTGAAAGCGGCTGTTGTTGCCAACGGAGATATCACCGATCGGCGCTGGTTCCTGGAGCAACTGGCAGATTTCGATCTGATCATTGTGGCGGATGGCGGCAGCCGCCACTTCCGTGACACGGATCGTCACCCCCATGTGGTCATCGGGGATATGGATTCCATCGATCCGGCCACGCTGGCGCAATGGGGCCGCCAAGGGGTGGAAACCTTGCGCCACCCGGCACGCAAGGATCAAATCGACCTGGAGCTGGCCCTTGATCTGGCAGTTGCGCGGGGGGCTGTCGACGTAGACATATTCGGCGCTATCGGCGGCCGCTGGGATATGTCATTGGCCAACACGTTGATCATGGTGCAATCGCGGTATACGCATTTAACCCTGCGCATTGTAGGCCCCAACGTGTGCATCGGCCTGGTGCGCCCCGAAACGCCCGTTGCGTTCAACGGCAGCGTCGGGGATACAGTGTCACTGATACCGCTCGGCAGCGAAGTTCAAGGTATTTGCACGAAAGGTCTGGAGTATGCCCTGGAGGACGAGGGACTGCCCTTTGGTACAACGCGCGGGCTCAGCAACACAATCCAGACACCACCGGTCCGAATTGCGTTGCGTAAAGGGACATTGCTTCACTTCCACTACCGGCAACCATCCAATACCCAACCAACGGCTGATACAATCAAAAAAGGCGCCACGCGCTAATTGCGCCTGACGCCTCACGGGAAACCATCATAAAACAAGATCGCCTGCGGTGTTTTTTTTCGCAGCTTTAAACTTTCAAGCCGATCTCCGACGAAACATAGTAATACGGGACGGTGTCCCCCGACACAAACGGTGCATCGGTCATCAGTTGTTTGGCTTTACTGTAGTCGCACGCGTAACAATCCCAGAACTTCCACGCATTCTTGACGGCCTTGTTCAAACAATCGCGGTAATGGGGACAAAGGCTGTTACGTTTCCCTCGTTTGTGGACCGGATTGGGGTGAGGACTCATCATTGGCCTCCTTTTTTCGGTTCAAGGGTTGTTTGGGGTTTCAAGACCTGTTGAACATAGGATTCAGAGGAGACAAGCGTTTTGCAAACTCACGGTGACAAAAACAACTGAATCGAACAAAGTAATTATGGGTTGTAAGGTATGTGTTTCCGGTATGCAATCTTGCCGGCCGATTGCTTCCGGTTTGGAATAGTTTGATCGGTGAATTTTGCGGATTCGTTTCAAAAATATTGACAATACCTCTCTCAAAGGCGGGCAACCAATCGCGGCTCCCGGTGTCTGCACAAAGTACGTTCAAGGAGAAAATCTTCGCAACGGTTAAGGATTACGCCCCGAGATTCAACGACCCGGTGCACGCATTGCCAGTTTCGGGGCATCAATATGAAAGCAGGTTAACAATACAGGCGTAAACAATAAATAGGGCAAAACCAGTATTTGTGCCCAGGATACACCCGAATTCACGCCACAAAAAAATGAGACCTGAAGCCGGGCGCCTAAAATGTGAATTTATTTTTTGCGCGAGCCCTAACGACCGGATTCCGTTGTGCTGACGGCTGCAATGGGATGCGGCCCCCGGCCTTGTGATTTGATCGGCTTTTGTTTTGACAAGCCATAACGGGTCAGCGCCAGAATGTGCTCGATACTGCAATGGTCCTTGGAAATAAAAAAATCAATATGCGCGTTACGTGCGGCGATATGGTATTCCGGCAGGTCGTTATGGGACATCATGATAACGGTGATGTCATGATGTGACGCCTTAATGGCTCGGCCGATCTCCAATCCCTTGCCACCGGGCAGATTGATATCCAGAAAGACAACCGCACACGGATACTGTTTAAGTTTGCGATACCCTTCCTTGGCACTGGTCGCATTGCGAATGGTAACCAAAGGGAAATTTTGGGTTAAAATTTCCCGAAGGGAGCGAAGAAATATAAAATTGTGGTCAAGAATTAATATTGACATAAATGCCACACATCCTCTACCCGCCTTGTATCAGCGGTTTTTTTAAGACCGACTGACCCGTGCCGGTTCATCATGTTGTGCAGGCGACAGGGTTTATAAAATCAAACTGCCAAAGGAGAACATGCGCAGGTACAAATTGGGAGAACATTTTTGTTGCTGGTGTCCATCCGGAAATAGTAGATTCTGGTTCAGGTCAAGGCCGCAGCGAATTTGAAACCGCAGGCGTAACAAGACTACGTCGCAAAAACATGAATGGCTACGCCATTATTTCAAGTTCGTAAGAACACCGGCCTGAGCCAAAAGATGCTATTTCCAGATGGACACTTGCTGAATTAAATGCCACTTTACTAAGATACCGGTTCATGTTAAATAGGTATTTAGCTGTATATTTTGCGCAAATGGACCGTATCTTAATTAGGGTTGATTGGAATAAACATAAAGGCCGCGGAAAAAATAAAATATCCCAAATACGAACGTGCTTTGGGACATTTTATTTTTTCCGCGGTTCTAACAAGCAATCAACGCCTTCCCCACGGTAAATACCTATTTGCCATATAAGAGCCGCGTACCTAACATCCAAACAAGCTTATTGGTGCAAATTCGCGTCAACTTTGTGAAACTTGCGCAACTGAGGTTCAATATGCGAATTGTGATCGCCGAGGATCATACAATTCTGCGTGCAGGGTTGATAGCACTGCTATCATCGGATGATGAGTTCGAAATTGTCGGCGAAGCCGGTGATGGACGTGAAGCGATTCGTTGTGTCGAAACGTTGAAACCGGATCTTTTACTTATCGATTTGTCCATGCCTCGTATGAACGGCATGGATGCCATCCGCGATATAAAAAAACGTTTTACGCATACCCGCATCATCGCACTAACGGTCCACAATACCGAAGAATACATCTTGGCAACCTTGCAGGCCGGTGCAGATGGCTACGTGCTCAAAGACGCCACCCATGACGAACTGGTGCTGGCGATTCGCAGCGTCTTCAATGGTAAAACCTATCTCAGCCCCAGTGTATCGGAAAAAGTCATCGCCGGTTATCTGGAAGGCCGCAAGCAGCTTAAAACAACATCTTCCTGGGACACCATATCACAACGCGAACGCGAAGTTTTAAAACTTATTGCCGAAGGCTACAAGAACAAGGAAATCGCGGAAGATCTCTGCATCAGCCTGAAAACGGTTGAAAAACATCGCGCCAACTTAATGAAGAAGTTGGACCTGCACAATACCGCGGCGTTGACAGTGTACGCCGTTGAGAAGGGCCTCGTTTCACCATTGCCCAATGGTGGCGGACAAGCGTAGAGCGACGGGATATCATATCACCTATAACGCCACCCAGCAGCGATCCGGCCAGGAGACATAAATTGTCGTCCCTTCACCATGTTTGGACCGGATATGAAAATCGGCTCCAGTAAGCTCGGCCCGTTCGCGCATGCTGGCCAGGCCAAAACCTTTGGCCGGACTTTTTAGAAACATGAGTTTGTCCATGTCGAACCCGATCCCGTTATCGTAAATCCCCCACTCAATGGTGGTATTTTTCTTCTTCATCCAGATCTTCACTTGATCGGCCAGGCTGTGTTTGGCAACATTGTTCAACGCTTCTTGCAGGATTCGATAGATAACTGTTTTCATCAGCTCGGGAATCTCGTGCTCCTCGATCTCCAGTTGTTTTTCAACTTGAATGCGAGCATAAACTTTCTGAAATTCACGGCAAACCCAGCCAATCGTGGCCAGGATGCCCAAATCGTCCAGGATGGAAGGACGCAAGTCTTCCACAATACTCCGCACTTCTTTGATTGTTTGCTGCACAAGGGGAATAATTGCTTCCAGGGCGGATGGCGAAGACACCGACGCGTGGCCCAATTCACGAAGCGAGTTTTCGACACCGAATTTAATCGCACTCAGAGATTGACCGATGCCGTCGTGCAGTTCGCGCGCAATCCGTTTGCGCTCCTGTTCTTCAGCCGACAGGAGTTGACTCGACAGCAAGCGCAATTGTTGCTCGGAGCGCTGCAGCTCTTTCTCCATATGCTTGCGCATGGTGATATCCAGCACATTACCCAAAACCGCGGTCTGTCCTTCATACTCGATCAGCGAGAGATTGCGCACCAGCCAGATAACCTGCCCGTCCTTGCGTACGCCCTGGACTTCGTACTCGGTCGGCACGTTCTTCCCGCTCAGGTTTTTCTGGAATAGCTCCTGTACATGATGGCGTTCATCCGGATGGACCAGCAAATCGGAATCCATTCCGAGCATCTCATCTCGTTCATAGCCGAAGATTTCGGTAAAGCGTTTGTTCGCAAAAATGATCTTACCTTTCAAATTGATGTAGATACCGGTCAATAAATTTTCGACCAATCGGCTATACTTCTTTTCGGACTCCCGCAGTGTTTCGGCGGTTTGTTCACGCTCGTCGATTTGGTACTGTAGTTCCCGGTTGGCGGCAGCCAGTTCGGCGGTGCGCTCCTGGACCCGGGTTTCCAATTCATCATGGGCACTTTGCAAGGCCGCCGTGGCACGCTTCATTTCTGTTACATCGCGTGATATCCCGGCAATGCGATCAACTTCGCCGTCATCATTTCGCACCGGATATAACCGATTTTCAAAAATTTTTGAATTGAAGCTGTTTTCAAACTGCACTGGCCGGCCGGTGCGAATGACCTGGTTGACCCATACCTTCACTTCGGCGGCATTTTCGGAAGAAAAGTAATCGTACAGCGGTTGACCGATCAACTCTTCCGTCGCTTTTTCGAATTGTTTGGATACAACCTTGTTGGTTGCCAACAAAATACCATCCTTATCGATGAGCATGGCCGAATCACTCGGGGCGTTTAGCAATGCATTGAGCATTTCTTCCTTTTCACGATCTTTTTTTTCCATTTCAGCTTTATACAGGATCAGTTCGATAGTGGTTCGCAATTCATTGGCCGTGAACGGTTTTATAAGATACCCAAACGGCTCGCTCAGTTTGGCCCGTTGTAAAATAATTTCATCCGCAAAACCGGTAACAAAGATAATCGGCACGCGCATCCGGTCGCGTATTTTCTGGGCCGCATTGATTCCGTCGATCTCACCGCGTAAAATAATATCCATCAAGATCAAATCCGGATGCTTTTGCTGGGCCAGGATGAGCCCTTCCTCACCTGTAGACGCCACCCAACAGACGTCGTAGCCGAGCTTGACCAACATATCCCTGGTGTGCTGGGCGACAACGAATTCATCTTCGACAATCATGATCTTCGCTTTTTTCACAAACGGTCTTCCTTTCGCAAGACGTCCAGGTGAGGGTCATCGATGAAAGCCGGGCGCAACACCGTAGCGCCCAATCCGGCTCTATGCCATGTGGCGTTTTCAGGTGCGCTGTCGGGATGACTTCGCAAGCGTGTTATCGGGTGTACACACCAAAATAGCATTTTGATGCACGCTCATGTCACAAGACCACCATGCCGGCAGAATTAGAACGCCCCTTGCACGGTTCTATCATGAAGCATCGCGGCAAATTATAGGTTAATGCGAATCAGCCTGTCAAGAATCGCGTCTTGCGGCAAACACACTCTGATCGGTGTGATAATTTGGGTGGACAATAGAAGGAAAACCGGTTGGAGAAGGGCATTTAGAACCCTTTGACGAATCAGTTGATCAATTTGGTTTGGGTCACTTTTCGCTTTAAATTGCGCAAAATGATTTTAAACCAATTGGTGCCGACATTGGAGATTTCGAATTTCTGACCAATATACGCATCCAGGCATTTTTCCTTGCACAACTGGAACTTATCGCGGCTAGCCTTAAATCTCTCACCATCAAAGGCGAATTCAGCCGGCCCGGTATCGGTTTGAGCTTCGAACATGCGCCGATGGAAAAAATCGCTCAAGGCTTCATAGGCGGCAAACCAGTCGTTTTTCGAGCCGTCACCGTACTTGCCCAGGGCGTAAGCCCTCAATGCCGCGATTTGGATTTCGCTGTCGGCCAGGGCCAACCCGAGCCGCCGGCTTTGATCATCATCATCGGATTGCGTCGCTGCGGTCCGGACCGACTGCTGCACTCCGTTCAAATAAAAAGCACTCAGTTTTCGATCAACCAAATCCATTATTGCCTGTCTGACACCGCGTAAGCGGTTATTTTGCTTCAATGAATCGCGCTCAATTTTCAAAAGGTCGGCCAGGATACCTTCTTGTGACTGCGCATCAAAGCTCACCAGGTATTGATGCACACGTTGATGAGTGTCACCGGTCTTATTGTCCGGCGCCGCGGTCAACCGGGCCCACACTTGTTCAATAGTTAATTCGGGATCGGAAGGCAGTCCGTTTTTCAATTTCGCAAGCATGAAATTTAAACCTCTTTTTTTTGAAAGACCGCAGCCCAAACGGCTGCTCAACGCGCTTTTTGCATGTTGCTACCGTTTCTGCGGCCACAATGACCGGCAATGTATCTCAAGCCGCCGACGCATTCTTAACCCGCGGCACGATCTGCTCCTTGAGCAGCTCGATCACCATCCCGGAGGTTTGCCGCAACGCGGCGATGTAGCCTTTCTGCATTTCCTTACGGCCGGCCCGGCCTTTACTTTCATTTTTATAGATCTCCCGGCCCTCGGCTATCGCACCTTGCAATCGCTCGACAATCTGCGCCAGTTCTTTTTGGTCGGGAAGTTTAAATCCGGCGACGATGAGCGCCGACATGCGGGTGATGAATTCCAGCGAGTAATTGGCATCGATCGGCACGACACGATCTTTCGAATCGTGAAATCGCACCGCATCACACATATCTTCCGGCAGACTGAAACGCTGCAGGACAACCGCGCCGATTTCGGCATGCGACACACCCAGAATCTTTTTTTCCGCATCATTGGCTAATACACCATCTTCTTTTTTCATCGCGTTAATTTCGCGATATTCTTCCTTGAAATAGACGGCGATCACCAATTTGCCGATATTCTGAAGCATGGCGACAGTAAACAGTTCCTCGGTTTTGGGATAACCAAGCATCTCACCCAGAGCCTGTGCAATGGCGGCATTGAAATGGGCCTGCTGTTGGAATTTCTCAAAGTTGAACTGTTTGAAATCCAGATTTTTGGTAAAGTGATCAATGAGAAATGAAGTAATCAATATCTGCCGCATCCGGCTGAAACCGAGCAGGCTGACCGCATAATTGATTGAACGCACGGTTCGACCGTAATAGGCCGTGTTGGCCATGTTCAGAAAACGCGCCGCAATATCCGGCGACAGTTTTTCCACGATTTGATCAAAATCCGCGTTGGCATCATTCAGCAATCCGATCACTTCAAAGGCCGCGGAGTCGATGAGCGGCAGACCCTTGATTTGTTCTTCAATCGTTTCGAGGGTATATTTACCTGTCATTGCTTATTGTCACCTAACCTTTCAAAGCATGTGTTTGATAACGGAAGTTGACGGAACCGTGAGCATTATATCGGTGATTCATCCAGCCGACTAAAGCACCCGGCTAAAAAAAATAAACAGCATAATTCATGCCATCGTGCACAGGGGCAGCGTGTGGCCAACCGGTGTCAACCAGCGCCGGCCGTCAGACCTGCGGAGGAAAAAAACGCGGCCAATGATAAGAGCACGCGAGTCGTCAGTTTTGATTGGCGGCCGAAGAACGCGGAAACAGGCAGTGGTCAGGCCAGAAAAACGGAAATCGTATCCTTACGCGGATTGACATGTTGGATTTTCACCCGCACATAATCCTCCGGTTTTAATTTAACCGCGTTGCTTTGCGGCAATGTGCATTCCAGCATGTATTCAGTCAGCAGAACAGTAAAACTATTTCTGCGTTTGCCCAGTACGATGGCCTCTTCGGACTGCCCGGTGCGCGTTTGCAGGTACTTGAGCAACCAATAGCGGGACCGGCTGAACTGCATACGGCCGACCACACTCATCGGAGTCTCAAGTTGCACCAGCAGGTGCTTGATATCCTCTTCGGTGTAGGGTGCGTCCAATCCTAGAACCGATCGTATTTGCCGTTGGGTAATCAAATCAAAATACTTGCGAATCGGAGACGTGGCGGTGGTATAAACATCCAATCCCAAACCGCTATGCGGTTCGGGTTGCGAGCCGAGAACAAATCGGCTTAAACACTTGCGCTGCATCCAATTCTGAAACAAAGACCCTTCACAATTTTTAAACAACCGCTCCCGGGGTTTGGGCTGGGAGCGAAAAATCGCCGGGACCTGATGCTTGCGCAGAAAGCGTGCCGTCAACCAATTGGCCATAATCATCAATTCAGCCACCAACAGACGCCCGGGGCTTTCGCGGTCGACCTTTGTTACCGCGGGCACGCCGTTATCCTCAAACCAGATATTTATCTCCGGCAAACTGATTTGAACCGCATCCCGGCTCAATCGAAATTTTCTGAAACTGCCGGCAAGGTCGTGCAACGTTTTAATACGGGTGTCACTGTTGGCAATAAGGTTGACGTCATGATAGGAAAGCTGATCCCTGACCGCGATCATGCTGGGAAAAATGTCGTAATCGATAATGGTGCCGGCTTTGGTCAGGCTGACCATGGTGCTGATGGTCGGGCGCAGATTGGCAGCCCTGAGGCAGATCAGATCCTCAGCTAACTCAGAGGGCAGCATGGACAATTTCTGATCCGGCATATAAATGGAACTGCCGCGTCGACGAGCCGCCCGATCCAGCCGGTCGTCCTTTTTTATATGATGCCCGACATCGGCGATATGGATTCCCAGGCGGTAGTGGTCATCAGCGGTTTCGATACTCAGGGCATCATCGAAATCGAGCGTCGACTGACCGTCGATGGTCAGCGTGGCTAAATGCGTCAGGTCCCGGCGGCCGGCGCTCACACCGGAACTAAAGGAAACGCGTGCCAGTTGCCGCGACGCTTCAAGTACCGACGGTTCAAATTCGGTGGGCACCTCGTGCCGCAACAACTCCAGGTTTTCATCAGGCAACCATTTGCCCAGTTTGACAAACGCTTGCAGCACACTGTCATTATTTTCACAGCCTGCTTTCGCCAGGATTGATTTGCCGATGGCGTAATGGGGGCTGTCTTTCTCCAGAAGATAGTAGGATTCCAATACATCGATGATGTCCCGGTCACGCCCCAGAGCCTCCCTGGCGCCCTGCCCTGCCAAAGCGGTGCGGAGCCACCGGCTGCCTTTGTCGATAAACTGCTGCCGGCGTTTTTCCTCTTCAAGCTGTCGCAGAATTTTGTCAACCTGATCTTCGGAATGGGGATAAAAACTATCGTGATTGAATTTAAAGTAAAGGCGGTTCTTGAAAAATGCGCGTACCACAGCGGATTCATGGTCACAGGAGGCTTTGTCGTCGGGAAAACAAAATTCCGTCATGGTCGCCAAATCGATCCACTGCTGTTCGCTATTCAGAATTTCCCACAACTCTTTGATATCAATCTGGTCGATCATTGAATTGCGCCGTTCAACAATTTCCTTCAGGTGCGCAACCAGTTTTTGGCGCCCCATCGAAGTATCCAAACGGTCACGGCCTTTATGGGCAAGCCGGCCAAGCGACATGTTGATTTCCCGGTTCGCTTCATTAAGCAGACGCAGGCGCTGTTTTTTTACCTCCAAAACGACCGCGCACCAGATTCGCTGACGATCAATATATTCTACAATTTGTCCTGATTCCATGACGTTACACATAACAAGCGGGTTGCTGAAAGTCAATCAGCGGATCACAGGAGCCCCTTTTGGCCGTCAAGAAAAAAAACAGACATATTAAATTAAAAATGCAGCGCTGAAAATCTGGAATTAGGGCCGCAGAAAAAATGTCCCCAAATACATTCGTATACGGCCCTTAGTTTGTAGGCGGTCCTGACGCAGTTGACCCCTTGCGGCTCAGCGCCTATAGTTAAAAAAACCATAAAGCAACCCAATTTAAAAAAACCAGCTTGTTTGTGGATACAACAAATACGTATGATGAACGCCCTCAAACTGATTAAACCGTATATTTTCGAACGACGTTTTTTTATCGTTGCCGGTATTGCCTGCCTAATTATCGTCGATTTCATGCAACTGCTGATCCCGCGCGTCATCAAATGGGCCATCGACGATTTAACCCTTTGGCAGGTCGATGCCTCCGGATTATGGCGCTATGCCGTCTATATTATAGGTATCGCCGTTGTCATGGGCATATTCCGGTACTGCTGGCGCCTTTGCCTGATCGGTACCTCCAGACGGGTAGAAGAAGGTTTGCGCGAAGCGCTGTTCAATCAGATCCAGACCCTTTCCGCCCCCTTTTTTGCCCAATTAAAAACCGGTGACCTGATGGCCCACGCCACCAACGACATCCAGCATGTTCGCATGGCCATCGGTATGGGAATGGTCGCGTTGACCGATGCCGTTGTGCTCGGCACCGCGTCAATCGGTTTTATGGCCTATATCAATTTGAAACTGACGGTGCTGGCGGTTATACCGATGCCGCTGATTGTTTTCGGCACACGGTTTTTCAGTAAAAAAATGCACCGTATGTACGGCCGGGTCCAAGCCGCCTTTGCCGAATTGACCGAAGTAGTGCGCGAGCGTCTGGCCGGTATTCGCATCGTCAAGACTTACGGTCGTGAACAAGACGCCCTTGAACGGCTGCGATCCCAATCCAATACCTACATCGATTTGAATATCCGACTAGTACGAATCACCGGCGCCTTTTTTCCGATGATGGCGTTGTTTTCAAATCTTAGTCTGGCGGTGGTGCTGTGGGTCGGTGGGCGCCAAACAATCCAGCAAACCATAACCACCGGTGACTTCGTGGCGTTCATCAGCTATATCGGCCTGCTCACATGGCCCATGATGGCCATGGGGTGGGTGATCAACCTGATCCAACGCGGACGGGCCTCCCTGGAGCGCATCGACAAAATCATGCAACGCCGGCCGACCATTGTCGAGGCCGACGATGCCCGGCCCCTCACCAAGGCGGCCGGGCAAATTCAATTTTCAGAGGTTACCTTCAGCTACCCGGCCGCCAACGGTGATGAGCCTACCCCCGACGTCCTGACAAAAATCGACTTGACTCTGGCGGCGGGTCAAGTCCTGGGCATTGTGGGCCCGCCGGGAAGCGGCAAAACCACGCTTTTAAACCTGTTACCCCGCGTTTTCGACACCGGCAAAGGCCGAATCCGGCTGGACCGTCATCCGATTGAGAGCTTGCGGCTGAAAGACCTGCGCAAGCAGATCGCCTTCATGCCCCAGGAACCTTTTTTATTTGCCGGCAGCATCAAAGACAACATCACCTTTGGTTCGGCCCGCACCGATGCGGCCATGCTGTGGCACGCCCTGCAAAGCGCCGGCCTGGCCGATACCGTACGCGGGTTTCCCCACGGGGTGGATACGGTCGTGGGGGAAAAAGGCGTCATATTGTCCGGGGGCCAGAAACAACGCATTGCCCTGGCCCGAGCATTGCTGGAACCTCGCCCGATACTCGTGCTGGACGATCCAATCAGCCAGGTCGATACGGAAACCGGCGCCGCCATCATCCACGGCATCCGGCAATTGGCCGGCCGGCGGACCATCCTGATCGCCTCCCATCGTCTATCGGCGGTCAGTTTTGCCGACCAGATCATCACCCTCCAGAACGGGCGTATCGTTGAGCAGGGAAATCATGACGAACTGATGCAAAATGGACAATACTATGCCATGACACATCGGTTGCAGGAAATTGAAGAACAAACGGTTAAGAACTAAAGGAACACACCATGCGTGGCGATTTTGGTTATTTTGAAGAAGAACATCTGGGCAAACCCTATGATCTCAAACTACTAAAGCGCCTATATCCCTTTGCGCGCCCTTACGCAAAATTATTTGGAGGCGTGATATTGCTCGTCGTTCTAATCACGCTGCTTGAACTTGCGCGGCCCATGGTCATCCGCCATGCCGTCGATACATATATCGTTCCCGTCCATCAAAGTGACCTTGTCCGCGACAATAGTCAAAAAACACGCTATGTGGCTGTTGATTTAAGCCAGGACGCCGCAGCCGCCGTGGTCGCACGCTACCCGAACCTTTTCAGTATAGATGGGCAGACCGGCTATATCCGTTATGAAGACCTTGCCCAGCTCACCCCGGGCGACAATAAAACCCTGCGCAGCAACGATCTGGCCGGTGTAGTACGCATGGCACTGTTGTTTATCATTTTGATTTTAAGCGGGTTCGCCCTGAATTTCTGGCAGGTCATGATTCTTGAAGTTGCCGGTCAACGGATCATGCACGATTTAAGGATAACCCTCTATCGCCATATTCAACGGTTATCCATCACCTTTTTCACCCGCAATCCGGTGGGACGTCTGGTCACCAGGGTAACCAACGATATTCAGAACATGAACGAATTGTTCACGTCCATCATCACCGTGCTGTTCAAAGATATTTTTATATTCATCGGCATCGCGGTGGTGTTGTTGGGGATCAACACCCAATTGGCCTTGGTGTCTTTCACCGTGCTGCCGCTGGTGGTTGCCGCGTCCATGTTGTTTGCGGGCCGGGCGCGCGATGTATTTCGAAACCTGCGCATAAAAATTGCTGAAATCAACACCCGATTTGCAGAAACCATCGCAGGGATCCGGGTAATCCAATTGTTCGGCAAGCAGACCCACAATTTGAACGAATTTCGTCGTCTGAATCATGCCAACTACCTGGCCGGTATGCAGCAAATCCATATTTTCGCGATCTTCATGCCGATCATCGAATTGCTCAGCGCGGCCACCGTTGCGGCGGTAATCTGGTACGGCGGCCGTGAAATTCTGGCCGAACACCTCAGCTTGGGCGACCTGGTGGCGTTCATATCCTACATGCGCATGTTCTTCAGGCCCATCCGGGATATCGCCGAAAAATACAACATCATGCAAAATGCCATGGCCTCGGCCGAACGCATCTTTCAGATACTCGACAACCCGGATCTGGAAAACACCGCTCACCCACTTCACGCAAAAACAACCAAAACGATGTCCGAAGCAGATAACAGCGCTCCGAGCTTAGGTCGCCTCGAATCCATCGAATTCGATCAGGTCGATCTGGAATACATCACCGGCGAGGCGGTGTTAAAAAACATCTCCTTTCGCCTGAAAGTGGGTGAAACCATCGCGGTCGTCGGGCCAACCGGTTCGGGTAAAACCTCGCTGATCAATTTAATCGCGCGTTTTTACACCCCAACCGCCGGCCAGGTGCGGATCAACGGTATCGACAGCCGCGACTTGCCGCCGCAAACCATTCGCTCCAAATTGGCACTTGTAGCCCAGGATCCCTTTTTGTTTTCGGAAACCGTTCGTGACAATCTGTTCGATCCGGGGATAAATTTCACCCCGGAACAAATCCGGCAGGTACTCGAACTGGCCAACTGTGCCCCCTTGATCGAAAAACTACCGCAGGGATTGGACACTCACTTGTCGGAAGGTGCGACCTCACTGTCAAGTGGTGAACGCCAATTGCTTTCCATTGCGCGCGCCCTTGCACGGGATGCGGATTTGACAATATTGGACGAAGCGACGTCCTATGTCGATTCGCAAACCGAAACCAAAATTCAACAAGCGTTACATAACGTCATGCGCTTTCGCACAAGTATTGTGATCGCCCATCGGCTTTCAACCGCCCGCAACGCCGATCGAATCCTCGTCCTAAATCACGGGCGCATCATCGAATCCGGCTCCCACACTGAGCTGCTGCAACAAAAAGGATTTTACTATCGCTTGAACCAGGTTGCCGCCTGAAACCATTGTGTCCAACCGGTTCAAGCGTCCAGCAACAAGTAGTATTTACGGCCGATAGATAACAGATAGCAGCGTCCGGTTTATTATCAAATATATCAAGTCGATAAAAAAAACGAATTCTGTAACCTATCGGCAAGCTGGTTTGTGCTATTATTCAATTAAAGATCAACAAAGATTTACACCTGCTCATCATCTGAATCCCGAAACCTGCTCTCTTCACCTGATCCGCTCCTGTAACGCTATTTCATTTCTGAACCAGTACACTTGCTTTGCATCCGACTCCTCTAACACGATCGCCGTTTGCATCTGCCATGCTATTGATCTGACACTGAACCTGTACCTGCTACTTTTTGAACTGATTGCCGAACCGAAATCCGATGTCGTTATTGATTTAAACCGAACCTGCTGTTGAACTTGGATTTGATTTCGCCAACGTATTGAACCGACTCTGATACCGTTTCCGAACTCGCTTACGCCTCGGGCCTGAACCGAATCTGACGCTGATACTGAATATCCTGCCCCGAAACACCGTTCTTTGTTGATTGACCTATACCGGTGATTTTTTTGCCGGTGCCGCGCAGATCGAGGGGCTATCTATAGCCCCTCGGCAGCGTGATCCCCTATCCCGGCATCACCCCGCCAGCTTCTCGCGACCTTTCCCGCTCATAATGCCTGCAAACCAAAAACAACCCCGCAAAGCCGATTTTAATCGTCGTCCCCAAAAGAACCAATCCAATAAGCCATTGAAATTAAATCATTTTTCACATTGAGACATCCTAAAATCATCATTAGCGATTTTTTTCAACTTTGTAACCCAACGGCAAGCAGGTCTGTGCTAAAGTAGTAATCAAAGATCAACAAAGATGTCTCATTATCCAACTGACGCTGATCTCGCTCTCTGAAACTGACCTGCTCCTGTTACGGTAACCGATTTCTGAACCTGTACTCACGCTGCTTATTCTGATCCGGCCGAATGGCCGACTTGCTTCTGACGCTGACCTGCTCCTGAATTGAATTCAATCTCGCTGCCGATTAGGTCCGACTCTGATGCTGAACCTGAATCTCGTATGATTAAATCCTGCTCTTTGTTGATTAAAGTAAACCGGTAGAATTTTGCCGGTGCCGCGCAGTTCGAGGGGCTATTTCAAGCCCCTCGACAGCGTCGCGGCCTATCTTGCAAGCCAGCCCCCCCCATCACACTCCTGAGCAGGTCTTTTTCCTGATTTTACATCAATAAATAACAATCCCTTAAAACCGATAAGACCCAAAACGTAACCGTACCCCATAGAACTTTTTTTGAGCTTTGTAACCTAACGGCAAGCAAGTCTGTGCTAAAGTAGTAATTAAAGATCAACAAAGATGTCTCATTACTCAATTCACGCTGACGCTGATCTCACTCTCCGACGCTGACCTGCTCTTGTAACGGTAACCGATTCTTGCCCTGTGCTGACCTTGTTCCCGATGATCGGTTGAAAGGCCGACTTGCTTCTGCCGCTGACCTGTTCCGAATCTGAATTGAATTGCCCCATGGCCCCAGACTGAACCTGTTGCTGAATCTGAATCTCGTATGTTTGAATTTGCTTTTTGTTGATCGACTAATGCCGGTAAAACTTTGCCGGTGCCGCGCAGTTCGAGGGGCTACCCAAGCCCCTCGACAGCGCCGCGGACGCCGCCTTTCCTGCAGCCCCCCGCTGATATTGCCATCAAGGCTCCCAAATATTAGAACAATGCCACATAATAAACAGGGCGGCCTTCAATTTACTTCCCAAAACACTATGAAACCGTATAACCATTTGAAATATAAATATTTATATAATAAACAGATCGGGCTTCAACGAACAGCCCCAAACGAATATAACTTTTTCCAGCTTTGTAACTTAACGGCAAGCAGGTCTGTGCTAAAGTGTGAGTTAAAGATCAACAAAGATGTCTCCTTCTCCAAAACTCATTCTGATGCTGATCTCGCTCTCTGAAACTGACTTGTTCCTGTAATGGCACCTGAATCCTGAACCTGAGCTGATCCTGCTTTTATTGATCCGGCCGGACGGCCGACTTGCTTCTGATGCTGACCTGTTGCCGAACCTGATCTCGAATGCACCGCGACCTGATCTGTACCTGTTGTTGAACCGGAACTTAGTACGTTTGACCCTCATTCTTTGTTGATTGAAGTAAACCGGTAAGAATCTTGCCGGTGCCGCGCAGTTCGAGGGGCTGAAATCAGCCCCTCGACAGCGTTGCGGCCGATGAATCCCACCGAACACCTCTTTTAAAATGTCCTTTCACCTGCATCTAATCAACTAGTGTCCACCCGGAAATAGTAGCTTTTGGTTCAGGCCAAGGCCACAGCCCAATTGTGACCGCAGGCGTGCAAGGCTGCGTCGAGGATTGCAATTGGGCGAGAACACCGGCTTGGACTAAAAGGTGCTATTTGCGGATGGACACTCACTAAGACATCTGAATCAATCGTGGCCTCCGGTATTCAATATCGCCGCCGCACATAATCCTTGCCAAATCCGGCTTACCGTGATAGGTAGGATTTTTGATGAATTATCGGAACGTTAGCTCAAGTCAGGCTCACCATTGGCGGTTCGGTTTCTACAAAAATAACGCTCTCCGAAACAGTAACCAACGGCTATCCACGCGAAAAATTAGAAACAAAACAAGGCGTCATTAACTTAAATTCTAAAAGGAGGAGTTAACAGATGGCTTACGATGCAGTAAAAATGGCAGACTGGCAGATTTCCGAAGCGGCTGAAAAAAACATGCCGACCCCGGAAGAATGGCGTGAAAAGCTTGGGCTGGAAAAAGATGAAATGCTGCCCATGGGCCGACTGGCCAAGGTCGATTTCCTCAAGGTGATCGAACGCCTGAAAGACAAACCCGATGGCAAGTACATCGAGGTAACCGCCATTACCCCCACACCGCTGGGCGAGGGCAAAAGCACCACCTCCGTTGGTCTGATGGAAGGTCTCGGCATGCGCGGCGTCAACGTCGGCGGGGCCCTGCGTCAACCTTCGGGCGGCCCGACCATGAACGTCAAAGGCACAGCGGCCGGCGGCGGCAACTCCTTGCTGATTCCGATGACCGAGTTTTCCCTGGGATTGACCGGCGACATCAACGACATCATGAACGCCCACAACCTGGCCATGGTGGCATTGACCGCCCGCATGCAACACGAACGTAACTACAACGATGAACAATTGGCGCGCCTGACCGGCATGCGCCGCCTCGACATTGATCCCACCCGCGTTGAAATGGGCTGGATCATCGATTTTTGTGCCCAAGCCCTGCGCAACATTGTCATCGGCCTGGGCGGCCGTTTCGATGGCTTTACCATGCAGTCCAAATTCGGTATCGCAGTCGGCTCCGAGCTGATGGCGATCCTGGCCGTGGCCACCGACCTGGCGGACCTGAAAGAGCGAATCAACAACATCACCGTGGCCTTCGACAAGAGTGGCAAACCGGTCACCTGCCGCGATCTGGAAGTCGGCAACGCCATGGCCGCGTTCATGCGCAACACCATCAACCCGACCCTCATGTGCACCGCTGAATATCAGCCCTGCTTCGTGCATGCCGGGCCTTTTGCCAACATCGCCGTGGGGCAGAGCTCCATCATCGCCGACCGCGTCGGTCTGAAATGTTTTGATTACCACGTCACCGAATCCGGTTTTGCAGCCGATATCGGTTTCGAAAAATTCTGGAACGTGAAGAGCCGCTTCTCCGGTCTGAAACCACACGTTTCTGTTCTGACCACCACCATCCGCGCCCTTAAGATGCACGGCGGCGGCCCCAAGGTCGTACCGGGCAAGGCCATGCCGGAAGAATACACCAAAGAGAACCTGGATCTGGTGGAAAAAGGCATCGACAACATGGTCCACATGATCGGTGTTATCCGCAAAGCCGGTATCAATCCGGTTGTCTGCGTCAACCGCTTCTACACCGACACCGACGATGAATGCGCCATCGTGCGTAAGGCCGCCGAGGCTGCCGGTGCCCGCTGTGCCGAGTCCAAACACTGGGAAAAAGGCGGCGAGGGTGCCCTGGAATTCGCCGATGCCGTCATCGACGCCTGCAACGACGAGAACGACTTCAAATTCCTCTACCCGCTGGAAATGAAACTGCGCGAGCGCGTGGACATCATTGCCAAGGAAGTCTATGGTGCCGACGGCGTGACCTGGACCCCGGAAGCCGAAACCAAAGCCAAAATGCTGGAAAACGATCCCAAGTACGCCGACTTCGCGACCATGATGGTGAAAACCCATCTGAGCCTCAGCCACGACCCGGTTCGCAAAGGTGTACCCAAGGGCTGGGTGCTGCCGATCCGTGACGTGCTGATTTACTCCGGGGCCAAGTTCCTCTGCCCCTGCGCCGGCACCATCAGTCTGATGCCGGGTACCGGATCGAACCCCGCCTTCCGCCGCATCGATGTGAACACGGAAACCGGTGCCGTTACCGGCCTGTTCTAGAACCGAATCACATCTATACACTGATAAATCGAGTAGGAGGGGGAGTCGCCTCCCCCGTCCTCTCACACCACCGGGCATACGGTTCCGTACCACGGCGGTTCATGTTGTACATTGAAGTTTTCGC
>JANQIE010000211.1 GCA_028282295.1 Desulfobacterales bacterium
CGGAAATGGCATCTTTTGGCCCAGGACGGCGTTCTCGCCCAGTTACGATCCTCGACGTAGCCTTGCTACGCCTGCGGTCGCAATTGGGCTGCGGCCTTGGCCTGAACCAAAAGCGACCATTTCCGGATGGGCACTAGCAAGGCTACGTCGTAAGAACATGAATGGCTGCGCCATTATTGCAATTGGGCGCCAACGCCGTCCCGGACCAAAAGATGCTATTTCCGGATGGATACTAGCGAAGTAGAACTGTCCAAACATCTGGGTTGTTGGAAGCTTTTTTTGAAAAAACAGCGCGCATCCTATAGGCTAGAATTATGTTTGTAAATCAGGGTTTTCCTGAATTTGGGGTTCCAAAACCCTTAAAATGGCGTTAAAAATGGAAACCAAAGTTTCCAATTTGGGGGATAAGGTGCGATCAGGGCCGGTATTTCAACGTTTTTGCTGCGTCGTCGTGCATGTTGACATGTGTTACGTTTTTTGCCATCTTTTGTAGTATTGGCGGCTTGTAGTCCGGTGAGTCGCCTTTCTGTCTGATTTTGATCGGTGCGGTCGTTTATAATACCAACCCTGCCATCATCTTCCCGTTTTGTGACCGAAAGAGTTAATCTTGAGTTTACGTACCGCTTTTGCAATTGGGGTGACGGTTTTCTTGTACATCGGGCTCTGGCCGGGCTTGGGCCATTGCGATCCGTTGGCCGACAGCAGAGTCATTGTTGTGGGGGGCGACCATTATTACCCGCCTTATGAATTTATCAATGCCAACGGCGAGCCGGACGGCTACAATGTTGAACTGACGCGGGCGATCGCCGAGGTCATGGGGTTCAAGGTGGAAATTCGCCTGGGGTCCTGGCGCGATATGCGCATCGCTCTCACCAATGGCACTATCGATGCGCTACAGGGGATTGTCTTTTCGGAAGAACGTAAGAAGATTTTCGACTTTTCACCCAACCACACGATTGTTCACGAGTCCTTGTACCGTCGCCGCGATACACCACCAGTGATGGACCTCAACAGCCTTGAAGGCAAGGCGGTGATCGTCCAGAATCTCGGACGAATGCACGATTTTCTTTTGGAAACCGGTTTGGATGTCGAGATCATACTGGTCGATACCCACGCCAACGCCTTGCGCCTGCTGGCCTCGGGTAAACATGACTACGCCCTTGTATCAAGCCTGCCGGCGTTGTACCTGGGCAAAAAACTCAAACTTTCCAACATTATTCCGGCCGGCAAGCCGGTTACTGGGGAACATTACTGTTACGGGGTTAAAAAGGGCAACACGGAAATTCTCACCCTTTTCTCAGAGGGGCTGGCCATTTTGAAAAACACGGGCCGCCATCAGAAAATTTACGCCAAGTGGCTGGGCCCTTTGGAAATCCAACCGATTTCCTGGCAACGGATTATTAAATTCGGCGCCGTGGTTTTTGTGCCCCTGATGCTGGTCATAATCGGTTTTTTGGTCTGGAATTACACGCTCAAGCGTGAAGTGGCCCTGCGCACCAAACAACTGCATTTGCATCAGCAGCAATTGATCCAGGCCGATAAAATGACATCCCTGGGTATCCTGGTTTCCGGTGTGGCGCACGAGATCAATAATCCGAATAGTTTGATTCTGCTCAATACGCCGGCGATCAAGGACACGTTCGAAGATGCCGGGCCGATCCTGGAGGCACATTATCTGCGGCACGGCGATTTTTCGCTGGGCGGGTTGGATTATTCCCGCATGCGCGAAGAAATTCCGGCCATGCTGGCGGAGATGCAGGCCGGTGCCAAACGCATCAAGCGCATTGTCGACGACTTGAAAGATTTTGCCCGCCAGGAGGATTCCAATTTCATCGACACGGTCGATTTCAATGCAGTGGTCAAGGCGGCGGTGCGGTTGGTCGATAACTCGATTAAAAAGGCCACCCATCATTTCAGTATCCAATGCGGCGATAATCTGCCGTTGATCCGCGGCAACGCCCAGCGTATCGAGCAGGTGGCGGTCAATCTTATCCTCAATGCCTGTCAGGCGCTGACCGGACCGGAAAAGGCGATTCATCTCAGAACATATCACCGGGCGGAAAAGCGCGCTGTCGTGCTGGAGGTCCATGATGAAGGCACGGGGATTGTCAAGGAACACCGTTCCCACGTGACGGACCCCTTTTTTACAACCAAACGCGAATCCGGAGGCACCGGTCTGGGACTTTCGGTTTCGGCGTCGATTGTCCACGACCATGGTGGTTCAATGGACTTTCGTCCCAATCCGGGTGGTGGCACCATTGCTATTTTAACGCTGCCGGTCGGCAGTGAGGCGCCTCAAACATGAAAAAAACGCTATACCCGTCATTCACCGTACTGCTTGTTGACGACGAACCCTCTTTTCTGCGCAGCTTGAGTGTTTTGCTGGAACGTGCCGGCCGGGTTACCAATATCCAAAGATGCCAGGATAGCCGGATGGTCATGGATATACTGGACGATGGACGGGTCGGTCTGGTGCTGCTCGATCTGACCATGCCCCATCTGTCCGGTGAAACCCTGCTTACGAAAATCAATCAGGAGCATCCGCATGTCGGGGTCATCATCATCAGCGGTATGAATCAGCTCGAAACCGCTGTTCGGTGCATGCGGCTCGGTGCGTATGACTACTTCGTCAAAACCGCTGAAGAGGACCGTCTGGTATCCGGTGTGCGGCGTGCAATTCAGGTCCTTGAATTGCAGCGTGAAAACCAGGCCATGCGCACCCGCTTTTTGTCGGATAAGCTTGATTGCCCGGAGGTGTTCGCCGATATCGTCACCAATGACAAATATATGCGGTCCATTTTCAGGTATCTGGAGTCGGTGGCCCAAAGCAGCCAGCCGATTCTCATCACCGGTGAAAGCGGTGTGGGCAAGGAACTGGTTGCCAAGGCCGCCCACCGGCTCAGTGGTGTGGAAGGTCCGTTGGTCACCCTCAACGTGGCCGGCCTGGACGACAATGTGTTTGCCGATACGCTTTTCGGCCACCGTCAGGGCGCATTTACCAGCGCGATCCGCACCCGCAATGGCATGATTGCCCAAGCAGAGCACGGCACCCTTTTTCTCGATGAGATCGGTGATTTGAACATCGCCTCGCAGGTCAAACTGTTGCGTTTGCTGCAAAACGGGGAATATTACGCCCTGGGCAGTGACAAACCCAAATATATGTCGGCCCGCATAATTGTCGCCACGCATCAGGACCTTGAAAAGAAAAGGCATGCCGGTCTTTTTCGCAAGGATCTGTTTTATCGTCTACGCACCCACCATGTCCATATCCCGCCCTTGCGCACCCGCCGCGGGGATATCCCGTTGCTGCTCGATTTTTTTCTGCGCCGGGCCGCCGAAGATGTCGGCAAGACGGTGCCCACCGCGCCCAAGGAATTGCCGGTACTGCTGTCCAGTTACCATTTTCCGGGCAATGTGCGCGAACTCAAGGCGATGGTTTATGACGCGGTCAGCGCGCATAAATCCCGCATGCTGTCGATGGATACGTTCAAACGCGCCATGCAGCCGATGTCGGATGTGTTCTGCGATTTCAAACCGGATCACGACGCCCACCAAAATATATTCTGCAACGTGAAGACCTTGCCCAAGTTAGGTGAGGTCGATGCGCTTTTGATCCGCGAAGCCATGCAGCGCAGTGAAAACAACCAATCGATCGCATCGCATCTGTTGGGGATTTCCCAGCCGGCATTGAGTAAACGGCTTAAAAAGATGTAGGCCGGTGGGCACAAGGCTTGCAGACCCTATGTAAAAAAAACCCCTATAACTTTCGTTCAGATTACAAACAGTTATAACCTGAGCCAACCTGTTGTTTTTACGACATATCGCTCTAATCAGGGGCGTATTGTGCTTCCAAAGGTTATACCCCTTCTGGCAAAATCGGTTTGCGGCCGATTTTTGTATATGAATATAATTTCACCTAGTTAACCCATAACCGGCTGCTGGCACATGGATTGCTCTATACTGTTTCGTATCTATTTCCGTTCAATATTTTTTTAACTGCGCAGTTTTACTTCCGGAAGTGCTTGGTTAGCGAGATGAATGATTTGAGGGTCAGGCATCGATGTCATCGTTACAGGGAAGAGCATAGTATGCTCTTCAAGCCAAATGGTGACTGGATGCCGGCGTCATCTTGCCTCCCACCCTAGCAGCACAATCGTTTTCCCGAACACAACAGTAATCGGCGGCATGTTTCAGATGCTTGATAAACACTCGGATTTTTGTATGCGGCCGTTACATCAAGGTTTTGTCTTGTGCCGCGGGAAAGCAAATCGGGTGTGAACGCAAACCAAACGGCCGGCAGGCACGATGTTCGGCCCGGTGTTTTGCCCCGGGAATTACTTTGCATTAAGACGCACGGTAGCCCGGATCTTAACAATTACGCGGATTTTTGAACGGTTTTTTTGGTAACATTTTTTTTCACGTAGGTTCAACTTTAGGAGGTAGCATTATGGGATCAAATTTAGGTAAGACGAAAGTAGTCGAGAACCAGGGTTTGGAAGAAACAACCGAAGCCAGACTCCCCAATTTTCTGGAAGTCGCCTTTGTATTGGTCGGTTTTCTGATTCTGGCATTTACTTTTACTGCCGTTGGAATCGAAATCCACCTGGCCATTTTCACCGGCTGGTTCCTGGCGATCGGCGTGGGTTTACGTTGCGGACACTCATACAAAGATATGCAACACAATATCTGCAACGGTATCTATAAAGGGACCGACGCCATTATCATCCTACTATCCGTCGGCGCGCTTGTCGGAACCTGGATTTCCGGCGGGGTGGTGCCGGCGCTTATCTACTACGGGTTGAAAACAATTCATCCTTCGATCTTTTTACTAGCAACCCTGATCATATGCTCCTTGACCTCCATTAGTACAGGTACCTCGTGGGGTACGGCCGGTACGGCCGGTATTGCCATGATGGGCATCGGCGCCGGATTAGGTGTGCCGGCCCCCATGACCGCCGGTGCGGTTTTATCCGGCGCCTACTTCGGTGATAAATTGTCGCCGCTCTCCGATAGTACGGTTCTGACCGCCTCCATGTCGAATGTCGAGTTGATGGACCATGTCAAAGGCATGCTGCCGGTTTCGATTCCGGCTTACATCATTGCCGCAATCGGTTTCACCATCACCGGGTTCACGGTCGGTGGCGGGACGGCGAATCTGGATCAGGTTCACGCCGTGATGACCGGTATTGAAAACATATTCAACGTCAATATCCTGTGCCTCTTGCCGATGCTGGTTGTCGTTGTCTTGCTGACCCTGCGTATGCCGTCCATTCCGGTGATCACCTTCGGCGCGGCGCTCGGCGTTTTGTGGGGCATCATTTTCCAGGACCTTTCACCGGTCAAGGCTATCAGCACCGCCTGGTCGCAGATCCCGAAAGATACCGGCATGGTCTTTATCGATAACATCCTGAGCCGCGGCGGCATGAATTCCATGCTGTGGTCGGTGGGCATCATCATTTTCGGCCTTGGGTTCGGTGGTTTGTTGGGGCGGGTCGGCATCCTGCAAGTATTAGCCAACAAAATCGACAAACTGATCCACGGTCCCGGCACGCTGTCGTTTACAACCATCGTCGTTGGTTTCTTCGGTAACCTGTTCGGCAGCGCCATGTACGTATCGCTGATTCTTACCCCGAAAATTATGGCCAGCAAGATCGACGAAATGGGGTATGACCGGCGCGTGCTCTCTCGTAATGCCGAGTTCGGCGGCACCCTGACATCCGGTATGGTACCCTGGAGCGACAACGGTATCTACATGGCGGGCATCCTGGGCGTATCCACGTTCGCCTACCTGCCGTACATGTGGTTGGCCTTTGCCTGCATGGGTATCTCGATTCTGTTTGGCGCCATGAACAAATGCATGTGGAAAGTCGAAGAGACCGCCTAAAAAAGCGGATTGCGGTGCGGTCGGCATCCCTATCGGTTGCCGCCGCATCGTTTTTTTTGGAGACTTCCGGTTTATACTCTTGATAAGGAATGAAATATGAAAAAAGTACTCGTGGTTGCCACCGGCGGCACAATCGCCTCATCCGAATCGGACGAAGGACTTACCCCGACGTTTGACGCCGAAGCCCTGCTCGACCAGATTCCGGAGATACGGGATCTGTGTCATATTGAGGGCCTCACCCTGATGAACATCGACAGCACCAACATGAATCCGGGCTTGATGAAGAAAATCGCCGCGACGGTCTACGAACAGCGTAACAATTACGACGGTTTTGTGGTCACCCACGGCACCGACACCATGGGGTATACTTCCGCCGCCCTGGTCTATATGCTGCAGAACATCAAGAAACCGGTGGTGGTGACCGGTTCGCAGATCGCCATGGAGGCGCTGTACACCGATGCCAAAAAGAATATCGCCAATGCCGTTCGTTTTGCCCTTGAAGACGTCAGCGGCATCTATGTATCGTTTGACGGTCAGATCATCAACGGCACGCGTGCCGTGAAACTGCGAACCCGCAGCACGGACGCATTCGGTAGTGTGAATTTTCCGGTGGTGGCCAACATCAAACTGGGACGCATCACCTACAACAAGATTCTTAGCTATCGCGGCCAGGCGGATATTCTGCGCGCCGACCCCAGCAAACCGACCACATTGAACACGAATTTATGTGAAGATGTGATGGTGGTCAAAATGTTTCCGGGTATCAAACCGACCTATTTCGACTACCTTAAGGAAAATTACAAAGGCGTTATCCTTGAAAGCTTCGGCATCGGCGGCATTCCGGGGCAAGACCCCGACATCGTTGCCAAGGTCGAGGAACTGCTCAAGGCCGGTGTTGCGGTGGCCATCACCACCCAATGCCTGGAAGAGGGGATCGAACTTGATATCTACGAGGTCGGCGTGAAACTGTCCAGACATCCGGTTATTCTCGCCGGCGACATGAATACCGAGGCGATTTTGATGAAACTGATGTGGTCCCTGGCTAATCTCGACAGCATGGACGAGATCAAATACTTTATGGAGTGGCCGGTGTTCGGCGACCGCAGTGATACGGATTAAGAACAATCCAATTTGCAAATTGTCGCTTGTTGAAAAACCGAAAAACAAAGCGCGGACTGACGGCTGGATATATTCAACACAACATGAATGATATCAGGATTGTGTGGCAATTTGCACCTCAACCATGGCGGGCAACGCTCGCAAACAGCGCTGCCCGCCGTGGTTTTCTGTAACATTCTTTACTTCACTTCACCCCTTCACTTCTTATAAGGCGCAATATGATTGGCCTGCATGGCATAGCCTATGTTTATGCCGGCCGAACCGTCTACCAGATGTAATTCTTTGTTCATAGATTTTACAGCTATTTTTCCGGTTACCCAAACAGGTTCATAAATCTTGTTGCTTTTATAACCACCTTTCCGGAGAACGGTCACATGGACGATCTGATTCGGAGGTGGTGGCGGGACATGAATACAGGCACCGACATAGGGCACAAGAAGAAATTCAGTAACCTTTTCGCCGGAGATTTCCAATGGGAGCAGGTAACCCGGGACGCGGATATGTTGTCCACTCAATTCCTCGACCACTGCCGTACGAATTTCCTTTCTTTTGGCCATGACGGCCGCAAAATCAACGCCGGCTTTCGTTAATGTGGGCATCGCTTCATCAATTTCTTTGTAAAGCGCTTCTGTTTCCGGCCCACGGTTCGGCAGATTTTCGAGCATATTTATGACCCAGTTGACCATGTCCCGTTGTTCTTGATCTAAATCCGCCAATAATTCTTCCGACCTGAGATGCTTGGGAATCAAGTCGTCCCAGGATAATTGGCGCACCGGCTCAGCCCCGGCTGTGAGCAAAAGGCTGCTGCAAACGATGATAATAAATGTCTGTATGGTTTTGTTCATGATGTTTCTCTCGTTTCATATTCGTATGGTCATGCCATCAGCAAGAGAATACCGGTAGATTCGATAGCCGGGAATCAGGCCGATGACAATGCCTGCCAGACATACGATAACGATGAGCCACAGTTCGTAAAGTGAGATTGCACTGATTTCAATGAAAATACCAAATTTTGCCAAAATCAGTGGCTGACTGATAACCAGCAGCGCGTAAAGCAAGCCGATACCGATTGCAACGCCCATCACGGTAAGCAGCGCCGATTCGCCCACGATCAATGCAAACACATGATATGGCCTCGCACCCACCGATCGCAGAATTGCCATTTCGCGTCTGCGCTCATTAAGGCTTGTCATCAGCGCAATGAGCATACCGGCAAGACCGACAACGACGACAAATCCGGAGACCGCGAGTAGCGCTTTTTCAGCCACACCCACGAGATGCCACAATTCCTGCAGGGCCACCCCCGGTAATATGGCCAGCAACGGCTCCTGGGGATACTGATTGACAAAACGCTGTACGCCGAAGACCGCAATGCGGGATTTCAGGCCAACCAGAAAGGCGGTGATCGTTTTCGGCGTCAGGTCCATGTTAAGTACCTGCTGCCTGGAAATTGACTGGCCGGGTAGCGGTGCACCATCCTGCCAGTCAATATGAATCGCCTCGATGCCTTCCAACCGCACATGCACGGTCTGATCCACCGGTGTCCCGGTTTTTCTTAAGATGCCAACCACCGTAAACGGTTTGTCGTCGTGTTTGACAAAACTGACTTGGCCGGCTCCATGGGCAATGATGATGGCGTCCTCCAGTCGATACCCCAAAGCCCTGGCAACGTCAGCACCCAGCACCGCGTCAAAGACCCCATCAAAGATTCGCCCTTTTGCCATTTCCAAGCGGCGTCCACCGGCGAAAAGGAAATGTTTAAAATAGTCTGCATTCGTCCCCATTACGCGATAGCCGCGATGTGAATCGCCCAGGGAGATGGGGATGGTCCATTTGACATTGGGGTTTTGAGACATCTCCTGATAGCTTTCCCATGAAATATTGTTGGTTGCATTGCCGATGCGAAAAACCGAATAGAGCAGAAGTTGCACCGGTCCGGTCCTGGCGCCCACAATCAAATCGGTTCCTGATATGGTTTTGGTAAAACTTGCCTTGGCCTCTTTTCTGATTCGCTCAACACCCAAGAGCAGGGTCACGCTCAAGGCAATGGCAGCAATCGTCAAGGCGGTTGTGAATTTTCGGTTTTTGAGACTTTTTACCGCCAGCGTCAGCATGATTTATTCCACTTAGTGTTGATGTCACTTAGGCGTATGGTGCGATCGAACAGAGGTTCAAGCCCGGTGTCGTGACTGACAAAAACGATTGTGGTGTCTTGGCGGTCACATTCGTTGAACAACAGCTCGATAAACGCCTCGCGGCGATTCGTATCCAGGGCTGACGTGGGCTCATCGGCGACCAGGATTTCAGGGGTGCCGATCAAAGCGCGGGCAGCAGCGACACGCTGCTGCTGCCCCACACTCAATTCGGTGACCGGCTTGTCGATCACCGGCGCCTCACCCATGCCCAGATGGTTGAGCAGACGCAAGGCCTCATTTGTATAGCCGGATGAGCGGGCTGAGGCCCGCTCTCGTCTGCGCGCCGAGAAGCGGCAGGGCAAGGTGACATTTTCAACCACGGACAAATAGGGGATCAGGTTAAACATCTGATAAATATAGCCAATATTGTCGGCCCTGAAACGATCCCGCGCTGCCCCCTGCAGTCCGTTGAGCCGGCAGCCATTCACCTTGATGGTGCCGCGTTGTGGAACGACAACTCCGGCGACGAGACTCAGTAAAGTGCTTTTACCACCACCGCTTGGTCCCGCAATGAAGACGCGCTCCCCCTTATTGATCTGCAGATGGGCAATCTTCAGGACCGGCTCAAGCCCATCACGCCAAGCAAAACACATCTCTGACAGTTCAATAGCAATTGTTGCTGCGAATGTCTCTGGCATTTTTTTTGTCATGATATAATGGTTACGCTTTAAGCGGATCGAACTACAGCGAGATCCCGTTTTTTTTCGTCGTCAGCTCCATGGCGGTCTGCTTTGTCCCATTTAATAGCTGAACCTCGATATGCTCAATACCCGCAAAGGTGCGAAACAGCATCACGTCGATCTTTGAGAGCCTGTCCGGGTTTTTGCAGGTAAAGTGATATTGGGCCTTAAATTCGCTATGGCGCTCGTGTTCATCGGCATCGCCGTGTTCCTTGTGGCGGTGTTCCGCTTCATCATGGTGCCCCTTGTCGGCGTGGGCGCGTTCGGATTCAGAATGGTGGTCCGCATCCTTTTCTTCATGGGCGCGTTCGGATTCAGAATGGTGGTCCGCATCCTTTCCTTCATGGGCGTGTCCGGATTCAGAATGATGGTCTGCATCCTTGATAATATCCGTATCAACATCGGATTTCACCAGTAGGCTCTTCGATTCGGCGGATAGGATAAAAAGCGCATCACCGGCCCGCAACTTATTAATCGCCTCTTTAACAGCATTTTTCTGTTCAGGCGTTCGCGGATGGTGTTCAAAACCGACAATATTGGCAGCCGGGCTGGAAAACTCGATATAGATATTGTTGCCTTCAACGGCGACATTCAAATTCGCAACACCATGTTCATGCGCCTCATGATGGCGTTGCTCCCCGGCCTGAACCGGTCCTGAAAAGATGGCGACAGTTGCAAACAAACCTGAAATCAAGCACGCGAATATAAACCGATTTGATAACATATCAATATCCTTTCGTTATTGATTATTAATTAGTGCCCATCCGGAAATAGCACCTTTGGGCCCCTGGCGGCGTTCGCGTATTTTTAAAATAATGGCGGAGCCATTCACGTTCTTGCGCCAGTAGCGCGCGATGCCTGCGGTTTTAAAAATGCGCGGGCCTTGCCAGGAACCAAAATCTACTATTTCCGGATGGGCACTGATTAAAGTTAATAAGATAATCCGATTTGGCAAAGCGGTTTTTCAGAAAACGGCCGTGCGTTTCCAATTCGTTGATATTTTCCCGATTGACGTCTTCGACCACGGCCCAAGGCCGGAAGCGACCCGGTGATGTGGGGGGCCTGTACAGAAAAAAGACGATGTGTTGTTTGCGTATCATTATTGGTAACCGCGAATTTTTTTGAACACCACGTTCAGGGCGTGTTTGTGTCCGTCAAATGTACGGCCGCCCGTCATGGCGCCCAACGATTGCATTTCAGACCGGTTGCCGACGCCGAATAAAATCGGAAAGACCCGCACGCTGCCGCTGTTGCGGGCGATGCGGGGGAAGAGTTGCCCAAAATTAAGAAAAATCATCCCCTCGGTGTTTTCGCCGTCGGAGAGCAGGACGATTGAATAAAAGTAATTCGGATTAAATTGACCAGCGCCTGTTTCAG
>JANQIE010000214.1 GCA_028282295.1 Desulfobacterales bacterium
CGTTACTGCAGCGGATCGTAAAAACGCAAGAACGCCGCCAAGGGCCAAAAATGCTATTTCCGGGCGGACACGAGCCAAGGCGCCAAGGGCGACGTTGTAGTAAACCTGTCGCGGTTCCCTGACAACGCTGGCTCTAGAGTCCTCCGACTTTCGCGAAGGGCAAAAACATGACAAAATCGATCACACCCTTTGCATGCACCAGGGATTTGACCTGTCGATAGTGTTTGTTTTTCGATAGAATGCGACCTACCGGCGACTTGCCCTTTCCTTGGGCTGTTAACATTTAAAAACTCTTAAATCCAAATCGTCCCTCGAACATCATTAAAGCTTACGCAATCAAGGGTTTGCGGTGTTTTTTATTTTCTTTCTGAAAACTTTATAGCCCCTTCTTACACAAAAAGACGATCTTTTTGTTATCAGCTATCGGATTTTGTTGACTTTTTTAATTGTATATATATATTACTTCTAATGAGGCATGGTTTCCCAAACACTAACTTGAATAAGGAGGTAATTACCCATGAAGAAATTGAACGATCAACTAAAAACAATTTCCAAATCGCTGGCCTCATTATCGAAGCAAGTCGATAAGATTTCCACCCAGGTAGCCAAATTGGACACAGCGAAAAAGAAGGCCGCCACCAAGAAAAAAGCGCCGGCAGGAAGGGCCGCAAAAAAAGTAGTTAGAAAAACAGCGGTCGGCAAAAAACCGGCAACCGTTCTTGACACGGTCTTTGAAGTCATTGCCCGCGCCAAAAAAGGTGTCAGCATCGACACGTTGAAACAAAAAACCAATCTTGATCCTCGCCAGTTAAGCAATGCCCTGTACAAGCTTTCCAAACGGGCCAAAATCCAATCTGTTTCTCGCGGCGTCTACGCTAAAAAGTAGGGATCGTCAACCCGTGCGTTCCAAGCCGACTCAATATTTTTTTGCTTGCACGTACAAATTCCTATAAACCACGGAGTGTTCTCAAAGCGGGATACTCCGTGGTTTTTTATTGTCTCAACTGCCGCTGCGCTACACTCTCCTGTCCGAGGCCTTGCCGGTTCTGCCTTTTAAACGTAGTGAAACAAGCGACTCATGAAAAATCATTCATTACCGCTATTCGCTGCCGTGCCTATGTCCTAAAAACCGGACAAAAAAAACTCCCCGGTCTTCCCAAGCGTCCAAAAGGGTAGCGTGGTTCCCTGGTATCACTTGTCAACGACACCAATATGATGTAAAAGTTTCGGCAACTGTACTTTAGACATCTGCCGCGTGCGCCCTTCGCATGCACCGGGCGTACCAAACCGGGGACACTTTAGAATGATAAACTACCGCCAAACGGCCGGTCCGGCCGCTTCTTCGATCGATAGCGAGGCTTGCGCCGCCATGATTGACACCCATCAGTACTCGGATGGTGAAATACCTTGGTGCAAGGGCGCAAAGACCGACCCATGGGACCATGTGGAAGCCGCCATGGGGCTTGCCATCAGCGGACGTCTGGATCAAGCCCGCAAAGCGTTTGAATGGTTGCAGCAAAACCAACTTCCCGATGGAAGCTGGTATGCGGCCTACCAAAAAGGAGTCCCGATAGATAAAACGCGTGAAGCCAACATGACCGCGTACATTGCGGTAGGCGTTTTTCATTTTTACTTGATCACTCAAGATATTCATTTCCTGCACACAACATGGCCAACCCTGGTTAAAGCGATCGACTTTGCCTTAAGTCTTCAGGCACCCGGGGGAGAAATCCACTGGGCCGTCAGCCCCGAAGGCAAAACCGACCCCATGGCGCTGCTGACCGGCAGCAGCTCTATCTACATGAGCCTGAAGTGCGCCCTGGCCATAAGCCGTATTTTAGATTACCACAAACCGCGCTGGGAAAAAGCCCGGAAGCGTTTAGGCAACGCCATCAAACATAAACCCCAGGCGTTCAACATATCCAAGGCCCGCTATTCCATGGATTGGTTTTATCCCATCCTATGCGGCGCGGTGCAAGGCAACGCGGCACAACGCCGGCTAAAGCGATACTGGAAAAAGTTCATTATTGAAGGTCAAGGCGTTCGATGCGTTTCGGATCGCCCCTGGGTCACCATCGCCGAAACCTGCGAATTCACCCTGGCACTAAAGGCGATGGGTGAAGATGAACTGGCCCATATCATTTTTGGCTGGATAAGTGATAAGAATGACGCAGATGGCCAGTACTGGTGCGGATTTACCTACCCGGACATGACCATCTGGCCGGAAGAGAAACTCACCTGGACCAACGCTGTTGTGCTAATGGCCGCAGATGCCTTGTTTGACATCACACCGGCAAGTCGCCTTTTCCACCACCACCATTGGGACGGGGGGTGCTGGGTACCAAAAGAAAAAGAAATTTAGATCCGCACGCAACCGTGTCGGACGAACACTTACAAAAAACGATAAGGCAACCAGACCATTGCGAAGGGATCACCGGCCCTATTTTATCAAACGAGCTTACCTAAAGCTGCAAAAGCTATATGTCGACCATTTTCTGCGGCCTCAGTTTGACAAGTTGGGCAAAGGGTTTACTTTCATGAAACCCTGGCACGTTGAGATATTCGGAGCGCCGATCGAGTTGGGTGATTTTGCTACTGTTATCGCGACGGCCGACCACAAAATCCGTTTGTCAATCTGGCCGGCCCGCGAAGGCAATGGCGGCATAAGAATCGGAAACTGCTGTCTGCTGTGTCCGGGGCTGCGCGTGCACTCCGCCGCAAGCGTTATCATTGAAGACAATTGCATGCTGGCAAGCAATGTTTATGTTACCGATGCGGACTGGCACGGCATTTATGACCGTGTCTCAATCGGCAGCACGGCAGCGGTTAAAATCCAGGCCAACGCATGGGTCGGCGACAGTGCCATCGTTTGTAAAGGTGTTACTATCGGCGCAAACAGTATCGTGGGCGCCGGTGCCGTGGTGGTTTCCGATGTGCCGGACAACGTAATCGTTGCCGGCAATCCGGCCCGCATCGTCAAGGAGCTCGACCCGAAGGCAAATTTCGTCACCCGCTCGCAATGGTATGCCAATCCACGCAAGCTATCCGACGACTTCGACCTGATGGATCGCCGGATGCTTGGACGCAACACCATGCAACACTGGTTGCGCCATGTTTTTTTCCCGACCAAAAATGGGTAGATCATGAGTGTTTTTTATGTCGACGGCCGTTTTCTCCCCGCCGACCAAGCAAGTCTGCCGCTAAACGATCTCGCCCTGCTGCGCGGCTACGGCGTCTTTGACTTTTTGCGGTCATACCGGGGCATCCCCTTGCACTTGCCCCAGCACATCAAGCGTTTACAAACCTCAGCGCACCTGATCGGTATAAAACCGCCTTGGCCGAACGCCGCAATTGAAAAAATTGTCCTGCAAACACTCGATCGAAACGGTTACCCCGACGCCAACATACGCATCCTGATTACCGGCGGCTCCAGTTCCGATTTTATTCTACCGGAAAACAAGCCGCGACTGATCGTAATGGTCACGCCGGTGCAGCCCATGCCCGAACAGTGGTACACCCAAGGCGTCAAAATCATTACAACGGCGGTAAACCGCAACGTCCCCGAGGCCAAAAGCATAAACTACATTCCGGCGATCATGGCTCTGCAAACGGCCCGCAGGTCAGGGGCGATCGAGGCCGTTTATGCGGACACCGACGGAATGTTGCTGGAAGGAACCACAAGCAATATTTTCGCTATCAATAAAGGGGCCTTGATCACTCCCGGCAAGGACACCCTGGCGGGCATCACGCGCAAAATTATTTTGGAACTTGCAGCCGAGCATTTTACAACTGAGGTGCGCCGGGTATCCAAAAAAGAGTTCTCAAGTGCCAGGGAAGTGTTTCTCACCGCCTCGAATAAAGAAGTCGTCCCGGTGATCAAGATAGATGACACGCCAATCGCCGACGGCAAGCCCGGCCCCGGAACAAAACGGATTATGTCGTTGTATAAAAACTACATTGCCAACTACACCTAAAATGGGATCACCTCGAACTATCTGCGAACAGGAAACATCTCACTAAAAGCCCACCGCACACCGCCAGCAGGCTGCACGCCGCAAATAATACCGGTGCCCCCACCTGCTCAAAAAAAACACCGCTTAGAAACACTCCCAGCATCATACCCAAACCGTACGTACCGGCGTTGTTCACGGCCTGCCCCAACGTTTTGGCGGCTTTGGGCATCAAGCGGTCGATAAATAAAATGCTGGCGATGTGAAACGCGCCGTAGGTGAAGGCGTGCAGGGTTTGCGCCAGTAGAATAATCTGTGCCGATCGCGCGTAAGATAGTATCAACCAGCGCACAGCCGCAATCGCAAAAGATAAAACCAGAACCTGTTCCAACGAAAACTTACTAAAAATGCGATCGGAGTTCACCATGATCAAGATCTCGGCAATGGAGGCCAACGCCCAGCAAATGCCGATAAACGTGCTGTCAAAACCAAGGTTTTCCAGATGGATCGAAAAAAAACCGTAATAGGTCCCATGGCTGACGATCATTAGCAAGGCGCTGAACAAAAAGATCAGAATGCGGCGCTCTATGAGCAGTTTAATTTTGCGAAGAAATGTTTCGCGCGCACGATGCGGGGGCGCTGGCATTTTGAGAGTCAAAACAGCGTGTAAGGCCGATCCGATAAACACGGCCGGTAAAATGACTTCAACGGAATAAAGGTCGATTATCCAACCAAAGACAAGGACGGTGACAATGAAACTCAAGGACCCCCAAACCCGCACCCGGCCGTAGCTTTTTTTAGCCCGCCCTAAAATATCCATGGTGAACGCTTCCAGAAAAGAGATAATCGGGGCATGAAAAATACCGTACATGACCGTAATCGAAAGCATCAAGGCAAAGTCGGTGGTATACAAGTAGCCCAGCCAAATGACCGCACTCATCAAATTACAGCCGATGAAAATGATGCGGCGCAAACCGTAATGGTCGGCCAGCATCGCCCAAATCAACGGTAAGAAAACGAGGGTCAAAGACCGGGCTGCGGCAAGCAGGCCGATTTGAAAACCGCTGAAATCAAGATGGTGACAATACAGATTAAAATAAGGCAAAAAAATACCCAGCACGCCGAAATAGACAAAGTACTGGGCACTAATCAGGATTTTCGCCGAACCGTCAGGCAACGCCATCATAGACATTTAAACATACCAAGATCGCTCGAAGCACTCAATTCAGTGACACGGCCCTTAAAGCCGGCAACGCGCGATGTCTGCATTGATTAAAATTATCCGATCATGTTGCAGGGTGCTAATCGATGTCTACCGTGATTTTTTTGGGTTGTTCCTCAATCGGCTTTGCGATTTGCACTTCCAACAGACCGTCCTTGAATTTCGCCTTGATTCGATCCGGTTGCAACGTGCTTTGGAGCGCAAAGGCCCGATGAAAGGAGCCGAATAGACGCTCGCGCCGAAGATAGCTATCTTCCGCGATCCCGCTTTCATCCCGACGCTCCCCCTTGATGACGATCATGTTGTCTTTAGCCTCGACCGAAACGTCTTCCTTTTTAATACCCGGCAGCTCGGCGATCAATAAAATCGAATCATCGGTTTCGAATATATCGACAGCAGGCCGCCACTTGCACAGGCTGATTTCATCTTCGAATTCAGTGTTGCGTGGAAAGGCGTCATCAAACAGCCGGTTTATCCGATCCTGCAGGGCACTGACGCCACGAAAAGGATCCCATTTGACGGGTGGCATGAAACACCTCCTTTAAATTGTGGTTAACTGACTAACATTTATAGCAAAAATAAGCCATCGGCAAAAAACTGTCAAGAACCTTGGCAACCGTCAGTGGGTTGCAATAAAGCAACGACGGATAACCACCGGTAAAATTCTTTACAAACCAGGGGGATGGTGTTAATTTTTTTAGATAATATTATTAAGTTGAACATCAAAATACGCGTTTTCCACAATCGTGGGCCCAACGCCTTCAGGAGTTTAAGATGGACTACATTAAAATTCGATTCGGGGAAGATTTTGATCCGCTGGGGTCCAAATTCGAAAAAACCATCGAAGATATGTTTCGTTCCATGAATCCGCGGTTCAGTCTTTGTGATCGAACCTGGAATCCGCAAGTCGATATGTATGAAACGCCCGAGGAACTTATTATCAGAGCCGAAATCGCCGGCGTCGAAAAGGAAGACCTGGGCGTTGAAATCAACAGTAAGGCCGTTAAAATTTATGGTACCCGGCGCGCCTTGTCGCGCATCGACAATTCATCCTATCGCTTGGCTGAAATTCAATATGGACGGTTCGAGCGTATTTTGTTTTTGCCCGCCGCCATTGATCCGGAGATGGTCTCATCCGCCTACACAAACGGTTTTTTACAAATCCGCTTACCCAAGTTGCAACAAGAACGCACCTACAAGATCCCGATTTCCGACGGCTAGGATGTCCACCGCCAATCAGACGCCGTTTATCGACAATTAGTGATTAAGCTATCTTTCTGCGCTTTAGTAACCATATATGGAGGTACCATGAGTGAGCAGAATTCAGTACAAGATCCATCAACAGAGAAACTCCCCGATATTCTTCCAATTTTACCACTTTTCGATGCCGCCTTGTTTCCGAAAATGGTTTTGCCGCTGGTGGTTATGCAAGGCGATTCCATAAAACTGGTGGATGAAGCCATGTCCAAAGACCGCATTATTGGACTGCTGGTCTCCCAAAAATCAAACATGGAAGAGGCATCACCCAAGGAAGACCTGTACCGGGTCGGCTGTAGCGCCCTGATATTGAAAATGGCCAAAACCGAAGACGACAAGGCCCAATTACTGGTACAGGGTCTGACCCGCTTTGAAATTAAAAACTACGTTGAGGAAAAACCGTACTTGAAAGCGCAGGTGACCTACCTGCAAGACACCGAAGCCGAGGACAAGGAAACCGAAGCATTCAAAACCAACATCCTGACCCAATTTGCCCGTGTGGTTGAATTGGCGCCCGGCCTGCCCCAGGAAGTGGGCACCATGGCCAAGTCGATCAAAGAGCCGGGTATTCTGGCCGATATGATCGCCTCGACGATCAATACATCATTGGAAGAAAAACAGAAAATACTGGAAATCACCGACGTCAAAGAACGCCTGAAAGAAGTGACCCGGATCGTCAATCGCCAATTGGACATCCTCGAATTGGGCAACAAAATTCAATCCCAGGTCAAAGGCGACATGGACAAACGCCAGCGGGAATATTATTTGCGCCAGCAGCTTAAGGCCATCAAGGAAGAATTGGGCGAAACCGACGATTCCAGTGTGGAAGTCGATGACTACCGCGAAAAAGTCGATGCCACCGAACTGCCCGAGGAAGCCCGCAAGGAAGCCGAACGGGAGTTGGGACGCTTGTCGCGGATGCACCCTTCATCGGCGGAATATACGGTTGCCTCCACCTATCTGGACTGGATTACCGCACTGCCGTGGGACACCGGCACCGAAGACACCTTGGATATCAAAAAAGCGCGCAAGATATTGGATGAAGACCACTACGGCTTGGAAAAGCCGAAACGGCGCATCATCGAATACCTGGCCGTGCGCAAACTCAAACCCGAATCCAAGGGGCCGATTTTATGCTTTGCCGGACCGCCGGGGACCGGCAAAACATCGCTCGGCAATTCCATTGCCCGTGCCCTGGGACGCAAATTTATCCGCATTTCTTTGGGCGGGGTCCGTGATGAAGCTGAAATCCGCGGCCACCGCCGCACCTACGTGGGCGCCATGCCGGGTAGAATCATCCAGGGCATTCGCCGGGCGGAATCAAACAATCCGATCTTCATGCTGGACGAAATCGACAAAGTCGGCAGCGATTTTCGCGGCGATCCGTCTTCAGCACTTTTGGAAGTGCTCGACCCGGAACAAAATTTCAGTTTCTCGGACCACTACCTCGATGTCCCCTTTGATCTTTCCAAAGTGATGTTCATCACCACCGCCAATGTGCTGGAAACCATACCACCGGCCCTGCGCGACCGCATGGAAGTGCTGGAACTGTTGGGATACACCGAAGATGAGAAAATCAAAATCGCCAATCGTTACCTGATTCCACGCCAGCGCAAAGCCCACGGATTAAACGCCAACCAGATCACCTTCACCAAGGGCGCGGTGCGCAGCATCATCAGCGGCTACACCCGTGAAGCCGGATTGCGCAACCTGGAGCGCGAAATCGCAAGCATTTGCCGCGGCGTGGCTGCCATGATCGCCGAGGAAGAAGCCGAAGCGGTGCGCATCACCGTCAATAATCTTATGAAATTTCTCGGACCGGTCCGGCTCACGTCCGAGACCAAAACCCGCGCCGCCACTCCGGGGGTGGCCATGGGGTTGGCCTGGACTCAAACCGGCGGTGAATTACTTTTCATAGAAGCCACCGCCATGAAGGGCGCCAAGGGACTTACCCTGACCGGACAGTTGGGTGATGTAATGAAGGAATCGGCCACCGCCGCGTTGAGTTTTATCCGCACCAACGCCAAGAACCTGAAAATCGAGGAAGATTTTTTCAGCCACAAGGACATTCATATTCATATACCGGCAGGCGCCATTCCCAAAGACGGGCCCTCGGCCGGTGTAACCATGCTGACCGCCCTGACATCTCTCTTGACCGACAAACCGATAAAAAAAGATCTGGCCATGACCGGTGAAATCACCCTAAGGGGCCAGGTGCTGCCGGTAGGCGGTATCAAGGAAAAAGTACTGGCGGCGCATCGCGCCGGGATAAAAACCATCATCATGCCGAGCTGGAACAAGAAAGATCTGTCCGACATCACCAAACCGGTTAAGAAAGACATTGATTTTCATTTTGTCGACAAAATGATGGATGTACTGAAAATCGCCTTGAACAGCCAGTCTTGACTGAGACAAGCAACATAAAATGAACTCAAGCAAAAAGCCGCACAGCGCGGCTTTTTCACTGCAAACGACAGCCGGAGCACCATGATGCTACGCAATTATGCGCTATTACTCGCGTTCGGTTTGCTTTTAAGTTGTGCGGCGGCGCCACCGCCACCCGCGCCGCGTCCCGCCGGGCCACGCGGCGCCCCCAAGCCCTATGTGGTTGACGGCAAAATCTACCGTCCCCTGCCGCATGCCCGCAATTTCAAACAACGCGGCATCGCGTCCTGGTACGGCAAAAAATTTCACGGCCGCAAAACCTCAAGCGGCGAAGTGTATGATATGCATGCCATGACGGCGGCGCACAAAACCCTTCCCTTGGGCACCTATGTGCGCGTGCGCCATTTGAAGAACAATAAAATGATAACCGTTCGCATCAACGATCGCGGTCCGTTTGTCCGCAACCGGATTATCGATCTGTCCTACACCGGCGCCCAAAAGCTCGGTATCGTCGGCCCCGGTACCGGACCGGTTGAAGTGGTTGCACTCGGAGCGGCGGCGCAACCGAACACCGCCACCACCGGGCCGCAAACATTCGTCCCGCTCGATTATGAAAGCGGCCGCTTTACAATCCAGGTGGGTGCCTTTAAAATTCGCGCCAACGCGGAAAACTACGCCCGCCGGCTGAAACGCCGTTACAAAAACGTGCATGTCAAAGTGGTGAACGACGGCCGCGAAACCTACTACAAAGTGCGTATCGGCAGAGTCACCAGTTTGACCAAGGCGGTTGCGTATGAACAGCAATTGATTCAACACGGCTTTCGCGACGCTTTTGCCGTAGCGGAGTAAAGGAGCCGCAAGCCAATGCTGCAAAAGGTCGTTTTTCTGGATCGCGATGGGGTTGTCAACCGGGATTCACCGAACTACATCAAAACCTGGCGGGAGTTCCATTTTCTCCCTCGCAGCCTGGATGCCCTGCGCATGCTGCACCAAAATGGTTTTACAGTCGTTCTGGTCACCAACCAGTCGGGGATTGGTCGCGGTCTGATCACCCCCGGCAACCTGGACGACATCCATCGCAAAATGACCCAAGCAATCAGTGCGCATGACGGGCACCTGGCGGCCATCTTCCACTGCCCGCACCATCCGGACGACCATTGTGCCTGTCGCAAACCAAAGCCGGGTATGATTCTGCAAGGCAGGCAACGCTTCGATATAGACCTGTCTTCGGCCGTGATGATCGGCGACAGCGTCAAGGATATCGAATGCGCCCGCAATGCCGGTTGCGCGGCAGCAGTACTGGTAAAAACCGGCAACGGCATCCAGGCCGAAAAAGTGCTACAGGCGCAATCTCTTCGGCCGGACCATGTGGCCCGGGATCTCTTCGCGGCGGTCCAATGGATACTGTCGGTCGCGCGAAGCGTTACACCTAAAGATTGTAGGAATCATGTCCGCGACAACATCTGCTGAACTTGCCGCCATCGAAGGCCAGATCGAGCGCATCACCTTTGCCAACCCGGTCAACCATTATACCGTGGCACGCTTGACCACCAAGGAGTCCAAACGCCCCATCACCATTACCGGCCACCTGGCCGGTATCACCGCAGGTGAGTTTTTAAAAATCACCGGAATCTGGGAACGTCACCCCAAATACGGGCAGCAGTTCAAAGTGTCGACCTACGAAATCACGCTGCCGTCCACCGTGGAGAGTATCCGGCAGTATTTGCGCACCGGCGTGATCAAAGGGATCGGCCCGAATCTGGCCGATCGGATCGTCGACCATTTGGGCGCGGCAACACTGGAACTTATCGAGACACATCCGGCCCGGTTACTCGAAGTGACGGGGGTCGGCAAAATCAAACTGGACGCCATCCAGCAGGCTTGGCGCATGCATCATCAGCTTCGCGGTCTGATGCAATTCTTACAACAAATGGGGATAAACGCCTCCCATGGCGCAAAGCTGCTCGCGTTTTACGGCGATCATGCCTTGAAGACCCTGAAGGAAACACCCTACCAGATTGCCCTCGACATGCCCGAACTCGGTTTTGCCGTTGCAGACAAGGTGGCACAGGCAAGCGGTGCCGAAGCCGACGCACCGACGCGTTACCAAGCCTGCCTGACACATATCCTGCGGCAAGCCGGCAATGAAGGGCACACCTGTTTACCGCAAGACATTGTCTTAGACCGGTGTGAAACCGTCTATGGCCTTGATCGTCTAGTAGCGGCGCAAACACTTGGCGAGCAGCCGGAGGAGAGCCACCTGGTTGTTGAAACCGATTTCACCGAACCGTATGCGAAGCTGGTTTACAGCAAAACGTTGCATCAGGCTGAAACGGGGATTGCCGCGCGGCTCAACGCCATGCTGAGCATTCCGGCAGCCAGGCCCACCCTGCCACCGGAGCAGATCCTGGAGCAGGTACAGCGCAAGTTGGCGCTCAACCTTTCCACGGATCAATTGGATGTTGTGCAGCAGATCCTCAATCATCGCGTGGTGATTATTACCGGTGGCCCCGGTACCGGCAAAACCACCCTTATCCGGGCCATCAGCACTGTGTTTGAAACCCTTAAACAGAAGATCGCCCTGGCCGCCCCCACCGGCCGCGCCGCCCGGCGCCTGGGTGACGTTACCGGACGCCAAGCCCGCACCATTCATCGGCTGTTAGGTGTTAATTTTCTAGAAGAAAAACCGCAGGCACTCACCTTTGTGCACAACGAAGACAACCCCTTACGCGCGGGTGTGGTCATTGTGGATGAAGTATCGATGGTTGACGCCCTGCTCATGGAGCGTCTGCTGCGGGCTGTGTCGATGACCACGCCGCTCATTCTGGTCGGCGATGCCTTCCAACTGCCCTCCGTTGGGCCCGGTAATGTGCTGGCCGATCTTATCCGCAGTGACACCATACCGGTTTTTCACCTCATTAAAATCCACCGCCAAGCCCACAAAAGTCCCATCGTGGTCAATGCCCACCGTATTCGCCTGGGAGAAAACCCGGTCCCGGCGCAATGGGAGGATCGTGCGGACCCAAACACCGAGTTTTTCTTTCTAGAAGCTGCCGCACCCGAAAAGGCGGTAAGCGCAATTTCGCAACTATGCGCCCGGACGATCCCCGCCAGGTTCGGTCTGAACCCGATTCAACACATCCAGGTACTCACCCCGGTACACAAAGGGCCGGCCGGAACCATCAACTTAAACCAGGCGCTCCAATCCGCATTGAATCCCGCAGCCGGCACGGTCTCTTTCGACACCGGGCAATTTAAAACCGGCGACAAAATCATGCACTTGAAAAACAATTATCAAAAAGATGTCTTCAACGGCGATATCGGCACCGTCAGCGCCATTGACACACTACGCCGGCAACTAACGGTTGACTACGAGGGGCGCGGGATCGACTATGACTTCAACGAACTCAATCAACTATCCCTGGCCTATGCCATCAGCATCCACAAATCACAGGGATCGGAATATCCGGCGGTGGTGGTCCCTTTACTGACGCAACATTACATTATGCTTCAACGCAACCTGCTCTACACAGCGGTTACCCGGGGCAAACAACTGGTTGTGCTTGTCGGCGCGCCCAAAGCGCTCAAGATCGCTATCCGCAACGACAAACCCCGGCGCCGCCTCACACGCCTCGCGCAGCGCCTTCAAAATTTTTGAATTGTTATTTTATTTGATCTAACCGATTTGCTTGACCAGGCTGGAAATCGGCACCAGGGTCACACTCTTTTTTAATTCGGGCAACATTTTACGCAACACTTCATGTGTAACCGGATAGGGGTGTCCGATGCCGATGGCAAACCCCTGATCATGGGCAACCTGAATCAATTCACGTATCTGCCCCTTGATAAAGCCGGTTTCCTGGTAGTGGTCCAAAAAGATGTCCCTTTCGGCAAAAGCTACTTGTAAAAGCCTTGCCGAAGGGCGGCTCAGGGTTTCGGTGGTTGTTCGACTATCGACAAAGAAAAGCTCATTTTTCTTCAAAATAGTAAAAATCTGAAGCATCTGGCTGCTCAAAGACGTCATTTTGGATCCCATGTGATTGTTGACACCCTTGACCCAAGGGATCGATTCAATATTTTCTTCCAGTTGACGGATCAATTCATCCGGGCTCATGCTGGTCAGCAACGCGCCGCGGCCAGGATCGACCATCGGATATTCAACCGGTTCCATTGGCAGATGCAATAAAATATCAAAGCCCTTGGCATGCGCTTTTTGCAAAATGCGGTCTTGAAAAGGGCCAAACGGCAGGAAGGCAAAATTCAACGTCGCATCCAGTTGCAACAATTTGGATGCGATTTTGTTTTCATATCCCAGGTCATCGATGATAATGGCGACCGGCGGACGCGATTTGGTTTTGCCGGGCCGCACTTTCACCGGCGATTTACGCGGCGGCTTTTTTTCCTTGGGAAAAATTTCATACGTCGGTTTTTTCGACGGTTCCGATTTTTGGTTTACATGGGGTTTGCTCTCACTGGCCTTTGGCACCGTCAAGGTTGCGGTCATGTAGGGGCGCAGTAGTAAATGGGCAGCTACGAACATGGCCACGACGATCACCACCAAAAGGCCCAAGGCACCGGCGACTTTTACATATTCAATCCCGCGCGACGACGGGCGTTTTTGAGGAACTTTTCTCTTCTTGCGCGGGCGTCCCGCCTTCTTTTGTACCATGTGATCAATATCCGCAAAAAAGGCTGCCACACCGAGCTAGGCAGCCTCAAACCTTAAGGTTCGCGAAACTGTCGCCAAAAAACTTCTGAAGCTAACGCGCTGTCATCCGTCTTTGCACCTTCGCGTTACGCGTTCGCGTAAAACCTGTTGATTGGCACAAATCGCGCCAACTAACTTTGCAAACTTTTAAAAATATCGTAGCTGACCAAAATCTCCAATGCTCGTTTGATCTGGTTGTCGGATTTCAAAACCTCTTCATCCAGCGGTCCGTGCCTGTTGGACCGTCGGGGGCTTTTCTCGTCGGATTGTGTTTCCGATTCACTTTCATCCTTGGGGGTCTTTGGGTCAGCTTCCAGATGATTTTTAAGGTCCTTTTCTTTGAGCATGGGTGCTTGCTCTTCTTCGGCGTTATCTTCACTTGCCGCTTGCCTTTTCACGAAAATGTCCGGTGAAATGCCCTGGGCCTGGATGGATCTGCCGTTCGGTGTATAATACCGCGCAATGGTGTACTTTAATCCATAACCGTCACGCAACGTATCGACCGTTTGAACCGACCCTTTGCCAAACGTGGTTTCGCCGAGAATCAGTGCACGTTTGTGATCCTGCAATGCACCGGCGACAATTTCGGATGCGCTGGCACTGCCCCCGTTCACCAAAACAACGATCGGGTACGCCCGCGGTGTTTCATCAGGTTGGGCGCGAAAGACTTTGGTGTTACTCCGCAAGCGGCCCTTTATCGATACAATGGTCCCCTTTTCCAAAAACAGGTCGGCCACTTGAACAGACTGGTTCAACAGCCCGCCGGGATTGTCGCGCAAATCCAGAATCAACCCCTTTAAGGATGGGCCTTGCGCTTCAAGTTGTTGCAGCGCCAGCAATAGATCTTCGGTCGTGCTGTCGCGAAAATTGGTAATCCAAATATAACCATAGCCCGGGCGGACCGTTTTGGCGCGGACACTCTCGATAGGAATAATATCGCGTACCAGTTTAAAATCGATCGGCGTATCAACATTGTCGCGCACCACCGTAATAATTACTTGTGTTCCTTTGGGTCCGCGCATTTTCTTCACGGCTTCCCAAAGCATCATGTCCTTGGTGGCCTCGCCGTCGACCTTGACAATTTTGTCACCAGCTTCAACGCCGGCTTTAGATGCCGGGGTCCCCTCGATGGGGGAGATAACGGTCAGGATTCCCTTTTGCATTGTGATCACGATACCGATCCCGCCGAATTCACCTTTAGTGTCTTCCTGGAGTTCCTTGAACGCCTCAGGGGGCAAAAAGGAGGAGTGCGGATCCAGCCCCTGAACCATCCCCTGGATTGCTTTGTGGATGAGATCCTTGCTATCAATCTGATCGACATAATTTTTCTCGACCAGTTCGATGACATCCGAAAACAACTTCAGGCCCTCATACGTTTCATCGGTATTGGCCGACAGGTCGCCGTAAAGACCGAAACCGATTATCGCAAGCACTGCGCAGGCGATTTTCAGGCCTGTGTTCAGATGTCTTTTTTGTTTTGCAGTCATACGCTGCTCCTTCTTAACCGTTGTTATTCAAAGCGTTTCAATATGTTTTCAACTTGTTTCATCCGCAAATAGCATTCGCTGCCCGCCCTCGCAGGGAGCAGCTCGCACCCACAATTATCCCCGCCAACGGCGGAGCTACCGGATCCATTGCATCGGATCAATCGGTTTGCCATGATGGCGAACTTCGAAATACAACTTGGGGCCGATCAACGAACCGGTATCACCCACGGTGGCAATCACCTCATTGGCCTCCACCGGATCGCCCTGCTTTTTAAATAGCTCCTCGGCATGAGCGTAAACCGTGTAGTAATTTTCCCCATGATCGATAATGATCACGTTGCCGTATCCTTTGAACCAGTCCGAATATAAAGTGCGGCCTTGCCAAACGCTACGGATCGGCTCGCCCCTGTCGGCACGAATGTCGACACCATTGCGAAAATTGTCGACATTGAACTTCTTGTTCTTGTAACGTCCGAATATCGAAACAATTTTACCGCTCACCGGTAATTTAAGCAAGCCTTTTAACTCGGCAAACCGTTGCGGGGAAATCCCCACATCAGGCTTGATAACCACCGGCTCGGGGCTGAACCCGGCAATAATCTGATCGAGTTCCAACGACGCTTTTTTTAAAGAGGCAATGGCGGCCAGTTGCAGCGACTTTTGCCGACGGACGGCGGCAAGCAGCCGTTTGCGCTTGGTACGCTCACCCTGCATGGTTTTGAGCTGAGTACTGAATTCGTTTTCCAGGACTATTTTTCTGGTTTTTTGAGCTGCCAGCCGATTTTGCAGTTGCGTGAATTCCTTTTTATCGTGCAGTAATTGCTGCCAAACACTTTCATCATGGGCCAGGATCCGCTCCAACGAGTTTTTACGCTGGATCATTTCATAAATCGAATCAGCAGACGCCAGCACATTGGCCCGTCCCACCCAATTCAGTTTGTAAAGCGCCACGAGTCGACGGGCAGCATACGCCTCATTGGTTTGAATACGACGGTTGAGCACCTGAACCTGCTTGCGGGCCTGAGCCAGTTTTTTGTCCAATCCAGCGATTTGCGTTTTTAACCCCCTGGTCCGTCGACGGGTTCGATTTACCACCCGGCCGATGGTGTTCAACCGGCCGATAAGCTCGGTTTCGCGTTGTGTAAACTGCTGTACCTCTTTGCGGTGGACCTTGATTTTGCTCTCAATCGTCTGCGCCTCTTTCTTATAGGTTGTCAGGGGCTTATCCGGTGTCGGCGCCGGGGCTGTCACGGGAATCTCAGTTATATTTTTTTTGATCTTCGCGCTTGTGTTTTTCTCGGTAAAAATGTGGACGTAACGTCTGCGATTGCGAATATAACCGATCCGGTCTTTGTAAAGAACCTGCACCCAGCCCTTGTGCCGGCCCAGTATCTTAACCCGTTCGCCCTTGTTGAGAACTTTCACGGAAGGTTGCGTACGGTCCGGGCTCGAACGCATATGCAACTTTTCAGATACAATCGTGCCGTACTCTTCCGCATGCGCAGGCAGGGTTCCGATCACAATCGCAAACCCGCACACTGCGACAAAACGTATCAATTTTTCAGATATTGCTTGAGCGATATAAAACATCCCAACCAACCCACGGTGATACTGGCAAACCAAACGGCCAACCAGACCCAAACCGGTAGAAAACGGACTTGCAGAATCTCGGCTGTCAACCCTTGGTCCATTTTGGAAGAAATGAAAAAGAACAATCCCAAGCAGACCGCCAGGCCGATAAAACCGCCCAATGCACCTTGAATCACCCCCTCCACATAAAAGGGGGCTTTGATAAAATTATCGGCAGCGCCGACCAGTCGCATGATTTCCACCTCATCGCGACGCGCGTAGATCACCAAGCGAATCGTATTGGCCACAATAAAAACCGCCGCCATCAAAAACAAGCATCCGGCAGCGTAGCCTGATATACGGAACAGGTTAAAAATATTGGTAAATTTCCCCAACCAGCGCTGGCCATACTCGATTTGTTCAACCCAGGGGAAACGCTTCAATTCACCCACCAGATATGTAATTTTCTGATTAACATCAGCATCCGGTTGTACCCGGATCTCAAACGCATCCGGCAACGGGTTCTCCTTTAAATTTTGAAACAAAGAGGCTTGACCCGGCATTTGGGATTTTAACTGCGCCAAAGCATCTTCCTTGGAGACAAAATGCACCGCTTTGATGTTCGGCATCAGCCGGATCTTCTGCTCCACATCGGAAAGCTCAGCCACGGCAACATCCGATTTGAGATAAACCATAACCCGCAAACTGTCACGCCAGGAATGCATCAAATCATTCACGTTAATGAACAACAACGCGAACGCGCTGACGATCAATATGGACAAGGCAATCGTTATCACCGTGACGGCATTTAAGAATCTATTATCCAGAATGTCTCGGATCGCTCTTTTGTAAGCACCTGCCATGGTATTTTTTCAACTGATGGTGGGGGTTTGCAATTGCCCCTGGTCCAGATAAATCGTTCGGGCTCCTTCTTTGCGGATAAGCTGGGTGTCGTGAGTGGCCACGATCACCGTCGTATCCCGCTCGTGAAACGCCTTTAACAAATCAAGAATAATGCGGGCGGATTCTGCATCCAGGCTGCCGGTGGGTTCATCGGCAAGAATGATCATCGGATCACCGACAACCGCTCGAGCCACGGCAACCCGCTGTTGCTCACCACCGGAAAGACTGGGCGGCAACGAATCGATCCGGTCTTCCATGCCGACGGTCCGCAGGACACTTTTCACCTTTTTTGTTACGATTCGCCGTTTAACACCGGCCGCCTCCAATACCAGGGCCACATTTTCGTAAACACTTTTAGTGGGAATCAGTTTGTAGTCCTGGAAGACAATGCCGATGCGACGCCTGAGAAAAGGTACGCGACTGCGCGAGATACGGCTAAGGTTCATCCCATCCACAAGTATCTGGCCCTCAGTTACCGTTTCGCCAAGGAAAAGCAACTTGAGCAATGTACTCTTGCCCGCACCGCTGGGCCCACTGATAAATAAAAACTCGTTTTTATAAACGTCCAAGGTCACATCAAGCAGTGCATTTTTGGTGCCATATCGCTTGCTTACATGAAACAGTCGGATGATTGAATTTTTTGCTTCATTCTCCATGGGCGGTTGGATGGCCTCTAACTTGTCGTTAAGGGTGATCAATACACCGCTTGTCAGTCGAGCCCCATCGATTCAACCCCCATGGCCCGTTGCAGCCTGGCCTTGGCGATTTTAAAATCATACAGGGCGTTGAAATAGTTTATCATTGTGCGCGCCAGCAAGGTTTGGGCATCCAGCACATCCGTGGATGTGGCGACCTGGGCCTGGTAGCGCTCTTCGTTTATCCGAAAATTCTCCCGGGCTTGTGCAATCGCTTTTTCAACCGTGGTGATATTTTTTTGCGCCTCATTGGTCCGTAAATATGCCTCGCGGACTTCCAGACGCAACTGTTCCATGATCCGGGTTTTATCCAGCCGTGCACGTGCCACCCGTTTTAATTGGGCCGTAACATCATGCCGGGTTCGTCCCCACTGCCAAAAATCCCACGATGCAATGGCTGTAATCCGCCAGCCATCCGGATCGAAAACACCGTCCCCGCCATCCACATCCCAATCGTCTCCACGGCGGAAATAAGTGCCCTGCAAGTTGACATTCGGGTAATAGTCTTTTTTTACCAGGGCCAGATTTTGATCCTCACGCTGCACCTGAGTGTCCGCTATTTTCAGCTCCAGCCGGTTTTGTTCGGCTGTTTGTTGGCAATCAGGTAACGCACGCGTGAACGGCACATATGTTCGAATGTCTTCAATGGTGGTTACGGTCGGCAACGGCTGGCGTAACACCAGGTTAAAATTGGATTGCGCGATATCCACATCATTTTGCGCTCGAATCAGATCCTGCTTGGCATTGGCCAGTTCAACCTGAGCTTGCAGCAGATCGTTGAGGGGCGACATGCCGACTTCGTAAAAATCCTGCGCCACTTTTTTTTGAGCATCGATCTGCTTAACCGTGGCCTCGGCAATATCGAGCAGTTTTTGTGCTTTGAGCAACGAGAAGAAGGTCTCTTTGGCTGTCAGAATAATGTCTTGACGCACGAGTTGAAGATCCAGGCGAGCCAATGCAACATTGGTTTGAGTCAAGGCATACTGATTGGTCAATGCAAAACCGGTAAACAGCGGTTGAGTGACGGATGTCGTCCAGGCGTATTCATCTTCCGAGCCGCTTGTAAACCCACCGATATTTGGCGCCTCATCGTTGCGAAGAAACTGATATTCGGTTCCAAGGGTCGGCCAGAATTCGGTACGTTGCGATTTGCGTGCCGCCGAAGCGGCGGCCAAATCCTCACGCGAAATCATCACCTGCAGGTTAACCTGCAGAGCCCTTTCGATGGTTTGTTGCAAGGACAAAGAATCAGCGGCTTCGGCCTGTAGACCGACACTCATTGAGATGAGACAGACGCCGAAAACATGCAGCACCAATTTGAAGACACTATTTATTCGAGTCATAACTACAAGCAATGTCAAGCGATTAAAGTCACAGAATATGCAATGAGATTTGGTGATGAAAACAACGCCACCGGCAATGGCGTCATCGCATTCGCTGTTTTGGGAAACCGATTGTGGCAGGAGAAGATAGCCGCAGCCAAATGCAATTTCATCCTATCTAAAAAGTTTGGGGATTGACCCCTTGAATAATTGCTGTTATAGGGCTTGATTGCGCCCAAGGAGTGCCGTCACCGGTTTTCCTTGCGCTTAAGCCTCCACTGATCCCCATAAATCATGGCTTCTTCCATTTCGGTGGAGGCTTTTTTATATCTAGTGTCCATCTGGAAATAGTAGCTTTTGGTTCAGGCCAAGGCCGTAGCGAATTTGAAACCGCAGGCGTAGCAAGGCTACGTCGAGGATTTAGAATTTGTGAGAACGCCAGCCTGGGCCAAAAGATGCTATTTCCGGATGGACACTATCTAATCAACACCTTAAAAGCAACAGTTTCTTAGGCGCGCGCCCGGAGTCTGTTCGCCGAACTTTCAAAACGGAATAAAAATGAAACAAGAATTAATCGATCTTTTATACGAACGTTCCTTTAAATATACTGAAACGCCCACCTTCAAGCTTGTCTCTGGACGTATGAGCCGTTTTTACGTGAACTGCAAACCGACGACCTTGAGTCCGCGAGGCATGTATCTGGCCGGACACCTGGTATACGAGCAATTGCGCCGAAAAAACGTAAAGGCGGTCGGCGGGCTGACCTTTGGGGCAGATCCGATTGCGGTGGCCACAGCCTTTGCGTCCGAGCTGGAGAAAGGTCCCATCAATGCCTTTTCCATCCGTAAAACCCAGAAAGACCACGGCATTGTAAAATGGGTGGAAGGCGATGTCGAACCGGGGCAGCGGGTGGCGATCATTGACGATGTGGCGACTACCGGCGGCTCTACGATCAAGGCAATCAATCGGGCCTGCGAAGAGGGCCTGGAAGTTGTAACCGCCGTCATTTTGGTCGATCGTCAGGAAGGTGGGTTAGATAATATCCGCGCACATGTAGACGATGTCGCGGCAATCGTGACCAAGGAAGAACTCCTGGCCCGCTGGCAAAGCGCCCGGCGATAAAGAGTATTTAAGGCTGTTGCGAAGACAGGATGGGCACCAGATCGTGTCGAAGTGAAATGAAGATGTTGCCGGTAGAGTGACAACTCGACGTCACATTGAATCCGGCACAATGTAGGTCGCACAGGCATTCTCTGATTCCCAAGCGGTGACGCGGGCTACCCGCGCCTGCTCAGGATTGATTTCCGCTTGGAGTTTGTCGGCGACAAATACCGCAATTTTCTCAGACGACGGCTGCCCGTCCTTAAAATAGGTTAACTCGTTCAAGTATTTGTGGTCCAATTCGCCGATGATTCGGCGAACATGGGCTTTAATATCGCCAAAATCCATCAGGACGCCAGCCGAATTAAGTTTCTCACCCGCCACGGTTACTTCGATTTTCCAATTGTGCCCGTGCATGTTTTCACATTTCTGTCCAACCATGGTGAGTTGGTGGGCGGCGGCAAAATGGGTCACAATTTTTAATTCAAACATGGCCTGCTGCACTCCCATTTTCAACATATCGTCTCGGTAATCTTTGATACTGCAAACCACGACACGGCAAAACCGTCTTTCTCCTTCCTGGTGTCACACATGCTAACCGGTGCTTTTCGCCGTCGCACTCCGGAGGAGTTTTTTTAGTTTTGTGGACAACTTTTTCGATTCAAGTTTTGCGAATTCTTTGAGCAGCGATTCCTGCTTTTTGCTCAGACTGGTGGGTGTTTTTATGTTGGCTTGAATTATTTGGTCTCCGCGGTGACCATTGCGCAGGGATGGAATCCCCTCACCATGAAACCTGAAAATATCGCCATGTTGGGTGCCCCGTGGTATTTTCAGATCTTTTTCGCCGTCCAATGTTGGCACCGCAACGTGCGCGCCCAAGGCCGCCTCCACAAAGGAAATCTCCAACCGGCAAACAATGTTGTTGTCGTGCCGCTCAAAATATTCGTGCGGCTCAACATTAATGAAAACATACAAATCACCCGCAGGACCTCCACGGGCACCGGCCTCGCCTTCACCGGCCAGGCGCAAACGGGACCCCGAATCGACACCGGCCGGAATCCTCACCGACACCGTTTTACTGACCTGTTTTTTGCCGGTTCCCTGGCAACCTGTGCACGGATTGGCGATCACCTGCCCTGCTCCGCGACACGAGGGGCACGTGGTTCGAATGGTAAAAAAACCCTGGCTGCGGCTTACCTGCCCGGCCCCCTGACAGTCGGGACAGGTTTGCGGATGACTCCCTTGCGCGCAACCACTGCCGCCGCACTGCTCACAAGTTTCCATTTTTTCGACAAGAATTTCCGAAGAGGCGCCGAAGGCAGCATCCATGAAACTCAATGTCATGTCATAGCGCAGGTCCGCGCCGCGCTGGACCCTGCTGCGAGAACGATTGGATGAACTGAAGCCGAAAAAATCCTCGAAAATATCGCCGAAGCTCGAAAAAATATCTTCGAATCCGCCAAATCCTGAAAAACCGGTTCCCTTAAGCCCCTGATGCCCGTACTGGTCATACAGGTTCCGTTTTTGCGGATCACGAAGAACTTCGTAAGCCTCGGCAGCTTCCTTAAAACTATCTTCAGCCGCCTTGTCTCCCGGATTACGGTCGGGATGAAATCTCATCGCCATCTTGCGATAGGCGGTTTTAATCTCATTCTCAGAGGCCTCCCTGCTCAACCCCAGTATTTCGTAATAATCTCGTTTGGCTGTCATCTATATCCCGACCTTTTTGCGCACCAATACTCCTTATTTTATTCAACCGCGCGGAATTTATCGTTAAAGTAATGCAAGAATCGACCTTGTCAAACGTGCAAGCCGGCTAAAGACATGTGATTTGGGTCGCGCCCCTCGGCCGTCAAGCAAAAACCGCTTCAGTACTAAATGAAGCGGTTTTATTAAACGTAGACTATAACGTGGAGCGATTAAAAATTCAATAGACGCTCAAAAAAAACTACCCTTCGTATTTAAAAGACAGATTGACCCGGGCGCGAAAGGCGGTCACTTTCCCATCCTCAACTTTCATATCCATTTTCGTGATTTCAGCGACCCTAAGATCGCGTAAACTTTTTCCGGCTCTTTCCACAGCATTACGCGCTGCTTGTTCCCAGGATTCTGTACTTGTTCCAACTAGCTCGACAACTTTGTAAATACTTTCACTCATGGCACCCTCCTATTGCAAAACGGTTGATAAAGGTCAACGTTTGCCCCATTGCCGACAGTATCAGCCGACATCGACCAGCGGTTAAAACCCAACAGCACAGCATTGCCCTAAAGCCGGCACGCGGGTAAAAACCACCTTGCACCCGGCTGTATGCGATGGGGCAACCGTCAACTTACACACGCAAACGCATATGTTTGCGCAACGGATCGCATCGACACGATGCAATCGTTTAAAAGCGTTTGAATTCTAAACTTGACAGGTCACGGACAAGTAGCGGGCAACCCCAGCTACCATTGCGTTTTATAATTCTTCATTGAAATTCGAACGACTAGCACAAAATGAAAATCCGGCTACCAAAAGAAGTGTGTATGTGTGTTTTGTAACAGTTAATCGCAAGCCGCCGGACAATGTCAAGCAGGAAACGAATCCGGCTGTTTGAACCGGAGTAAGTGACAAGAGATATCAACCCGACGAATCGTCTTTTTTGAGTTGAGACGCACGCCGTCTGGTCACGTGACGAGAAGCACCAATTCGATAAGCAGCGCTATATTCCGGATCAAGTTCAATCGCACGCTTAAAATCTTTAAGCGCGTGCGAGTGATCACCGGCTTGATTGTACGCCAATCCCCTCAGATGGTAAGCACGGGCGAGTTTGCCATCCAAAGCGATAACCCGGTTGAAATCGTTGATGGCTTCCTGATTCTGTTGCAGACGTAAATAGGCCGCCCCTCGACTCAAAAAGGCGCGGCGGGACAACGGATCAAGGTCGATGGCGTTACTTAGCAGTTTAATACACATATCGAAACGGTGATTCACGAAACTTTCCAGGGCTTCACCGACGATTGCTTTGGCGATATCTTTGGCTGAGTCAGTCATATAGCCCCCTTCGGGTTCATAACCGTCAGTCTAAAGCGCGAAATAAATTGTATAAACTAAATTGTATAAACTAAAAGGTAAGATTAGCGGGACTGAATGCAAGGCGAGTCGTGTATTTCAGTTGATCATGGGGTGTCAGGGGCATGACACCAACGAACCGGCCCTTTCTGTTTAACAATGGCGGCAATATGTCCGTCAAAAACATAATGTTCAATTTGATAGGAAGCCTCCATATAGGCGACCATCAAAAACCGCTCATCAACGATCTGTGAAACACGGCAGCGGGAAAGGTGCGTGATACCGACGCCCGCGGTTTTCAAAACCGCTTCCTTGGCGGTCCAATATCGAAAAAAAAGGTCCTCGGGCGTCTTCCGGCCTAGATTCCACTCTTGCTCCGTGGCGATCTTGCTGAAAAGGCGGGGGTTAATCGGCCGAATCTGTTCCACATCAATACCGATTGGAAAGGGAGCAGCAATGCCGGCGACGTAGCCGGATTTATGACTCACTGACCAATAGGTCCCTTGAAACGGTAGGGGGGCGCCCAGGTCGTTTTTCGCCATGCGATCCAACAGCAACGCGTTTTTCCGTGCCGATGCCCGGGCGGCATCGTGGGCATAAGCACTCAAAAAGCGTACCTTTTCACGCGGGCTCAGCGTTTGCTTGTCATTGGGAACACGGAGAATGACCGGATAAAGAACAGACTCGACGCACATTGGCTCAATCATCAAAATGCTTAAAAGACCGGTCGGGATTAAGACACACCGCATCCCGACCGATCCAATTCAATCAAAACCGATCGACACCGGCAGAACTATTCTTCAACCGCTTTGAGAATAATACGGCAATCAGCCACGGTGGCTCCCTGCCCCTCGGCGTGCACCAGCAGCGGATTGATATCCAATTCCTGAATCTGCGGATTTTGAACCACCAGGTCGGAAAGAGCGACAAGCAATTTTTCAAGAACAACCATATCTGCTTTGGGACGACCACGAAATCCCTTGAGCAGTTTGACGCCTTTGATCATGCGCACCATCCGACGTGCTTCATTGCGACTGACCGGGGACAGCCGAAAGACCACATCCTGAAATACTTCCACGAAAATACCGCCCATGCCGAACATGATTAAAGGACCAAAAATCGGGTAGCGGTTCATCCCTAAAATGACCTCCTGACCAGGGTCCGCCATTTTTTGCACCAACACCCCATCGATGACCGCATCCTTTTTAAACGATACCGCATTGTCGACAATCGTGTTAAAAGCGGCCCGCACCTCATCGGCACTCTTGAGCCCCACCCTGACACCATCGGCATCGGATTTATGAATAATCTGATCCGAAACAATTTTCATGACCACCGGCAAGCCGATCTTTTCGGCCAGCGCCACCGCTTCATCCTCGGTTTTGGCCAACTGTGTGGGCAGGGTTTCAAACCCGTAGCATTTTAAAAGTTCCAGTCCGTCCAATTCGCCAAGATAGGTTTTACCGACGGCCAATCGTTCGGCAATAATCCGTGCGGCTTTGTCCTGATCCTGTTCAAGTTTAAACGGTGCCAGAATCTGGCGGTTCATCCAGCGCGAATAGCGATAGATCGCGCCAAATGCTTTGGCGGCATTTTCCGGAAACCTGAATACCGGTATCCCCTTTTCCTGCAAAAATTTAACCCCGGCCGACACGTCGATGATACCCATGAAACAACACAAGATCGGTTTATGGGATCGGCGTGCAATTCGGGCAATGGCCTCAGCCGTGCCAAGCGCATTAGTCATCGACTGGGGGGTCAAGATAACCAGGGCACCGTCGACCCCTTCATCGCGAATGACCGCAGCCAGTGCGTTTTCATAACGATCCGAAGCCGCATCACCAATAACATCCACCGGATTGTGAACGTTGGCAGTCATCGGCAAATGGCTGGTCAATGCTTCGATAGTTTCCTCGGAGAACCGCGCCAATTTCAAACCCGAGGAAACCGTCATATCGGTGGCAACAATACCGGGACCGCCGGCATTGGTGACGATGGCGACCCGGTTGCCGTGCGGGACCTTGCGGCGCATCTTGCCTAGGGCACTTTCATTTTTATAAGCAAAAGCGGAAGCAAAATCGAACAATTCATCAATCGATTCGCACCGAATAATACCCGATTGTTCAAAAATACTATCGTAGACCGCTTCGGAGCCGGCCAGCGAGCCGGTATGCGAAGCCGCGGCTTGCGCGCCCGCGCTGGTGCGACCCGACTTGATAACCAGCACCGGTGTCGGTTTGCGATCACCGGAAGTAATCTCTTTTACCGCTTCGATAAACTCGGGACCACGGCGCAATTCCTCCAGGTAAAGCATAATCACTTCCGTTTCCGGATCCTCGTGCAAATAGCGCAACAAATCCAGTTCGTCCACATCAGCCTTGTTGCCGATGGAGATGAATTTGGAAAAACCGAATTCCCGGTCGGCGGCAAAATCGAGCACCGATGTACAAAGCGCACCACTCTGGGAAATAAACGAAATATTGCCAGACGCCGGCATGCGCGATGAAAAGCTACCATTCAACCGCACGGCTTCATTCGGATTGATGACCCCCAGGCAGTTAGGCCCAATTACACGAACGCCTGCTTCGGCACACAGGGTAACGATCCGATCTTCAATCGCCCGCCCTTCTTCGCCGACTTCCCGAAAACCGGCCGAGACAATAACGATACCCTTGACGCCCTTTTCAATCGCTTCTTTGACCGCGGACTCCGCAGCTTGCGGTGGCAGGATCACCATCGCCAAATCGACCTGGTCGGGAATATCTTTTATCGACGGGTACGCCCGCACACTAAGAACCGATTTGGCTTTGGGGTTGACAGGATAAAGGGTCCCTTTATAACCACCTTTAAGAATATTTTCAAAAATATCGTGGCCGACCTTGCCCGGTGTGGTGGAGGCGCCCAGAACGGCAACCGACCTAGGCGCAAAAACCGCATCAATACTACTCATCTTCATGCTCCTTTTCTAGTTTTTTTATCTTTAAGGCTGTTTCGTAGATTCGGCGTTTGGGGAACCCATACTTGCGCGCAAAATCTTTAGCCAATAGGTTCAATTTCACCGACGGGTCGCGCAACGCCGTCTCGAGTTTACGTTCCACTGCCGACCAAGCCGTTTGCGGGCCATCGGCGACGCCCGCCACCAACAAGGTGCATTCCCCCTTAACGGCATCGCGCCCGGCCAGCGTTGCATGGATTTGAGAGAACGAACCGCGTAAAAACTCCTCATGGGTTTTGGTCATCTCTCGTCCGAGCACAGCCTGCCGGTCGCCCAAAACCTGTTGAAGCGTTTTTAAAAACTCGACAATTCGTTTAGGGGATTCATAAAACACAAGGGTTCGCTTTTCATTGCGTAATGATTGTAGCAGTGTTAGGCGGGCGTTTTCTTTCTTGGGGGCGAAACCGAGAAAAATATAACTATCGGTGCCCAAACCCGAGGCGCTCAAAGCAGTGACTACCGCACTGACACCCGGCACCGGCACCACGCGGATGCCGGCATCGGCGGCTGTGCGAACCAACCGGTAGCCCGGATCTGAAATCGCCGGTGTACCGGCATCCGACACCAGGGCGACGTGTTGGCCGGCGTCCAGCCACGCCAGCAATTCACAACTGCGCCGGATCTCATTATGTTCATGGTAGGACAGCAAACGGTTCTTGATATTGTATCGATTCAATACCCGGCCGGCTTTGCGGGTGTCTTCCGCCGCAATGACGTCAACCCGCTTCAGGGTATCTATCGCCCGCACCGTGATGTCGTCCGGATTACCGATGGGTAACGCCACCACATACAAACAGCCTTCGCCAGGGGCTTGGGTAAGATCATACTTAGGCAAGTTCGAAGGCATTCTTAATCAACTCGATTCGTTGCACGCGGTCATTGTGCGATATGGCGACCACATCAAAACGCGCTTTCCGCTCGCCTTGACCACATTCTTTCAAATAAAACAAGGCGACCCGCGCGATTTTTTTTTGCTTGTGACGCGTCACCGCGTTCTTCGGCCCGCCAAACTCATCGCTACGACGCGCTTTTACCTCCACAAAGACAAGCGTGTCTTTATCCAGGGCGATCAAATCGATTTCCCCCAAGCGGTTGCGATAATTTCGTCGCAATATTTTATAGCCCTTCTGCTTCAAAAAGCGGGCGGCTTCACTTTCACTGCGGCGTCCGAATTTAAAACGGTCTTTCCACATAACGCTTTGTCGGAAATCATTATTCGTTCAAGGGGATGGAATATCGGAAACGCGGCGTTAATGAGCGAGATCCAATTCTTGATTCAAACCTCAATGACATTGCTTAACGCCCTTGAAGCTTTTACGATGAATCGGACTGGCCCCGAATCGACGAATCGCTTCTTTGTGCGCTTTGGTCGGATAGCCTTTGTGTCGGGCTAATCCGTATTGCGGATACTCCGCATCATATAGTTCCATCAATCGATCCCGCGTTACCTTAGCGACAATCGAAGCGGCTCCGATGGAGACACTCAATGTATCGCCTTTGGGAATGGCTTGCTGGGGCAAGTCGAACGGTATGGTAAATTTACCGTCGATCAGAAGGTAATCCGGCTGGGGTTTGAGATTATCCACTGAAATTGCCATCGACAATAGCGAGGCCTGTAGAATATTGATCCGATCAATTTCAATCGGATCAATAATTCCGATACCAACGGAAATCGCTTTCGAATAGATGAAGTCGTATAATCGATTTCGTTTCAAAGGGGTCAGCTTTTTTGAATCGTCAATATCACCCGTATCAAAATCAGCCGGCAATATCACGGCCGCCGAAACAACAGGTCCGGCCAGCGGCCCGCGACCGGCTTCATCAACACCGCCGACAAACCGATAGCCCCGAGCCAACGCCCGGTTTTCAAAAACTTTAGGGTGATTCATGATCGTGACTCACCATAAAAAGGTCGCAGCCACCAAAAACGCCGCCCCCGTTAAAACGATGTCGATTGATTGGCGTTAATTGATTCGACGCTCTTTAATGCGGGCGGCTTTTCCCCTGAGCTTACGCAGGTAGTAAATTTTGGCCCGGCGAACACGTCCACGCGTAACAACCTCAATCCGGTCAATGGTCGGTGAATGCATCGGGAAAACACGCTCCACCCCAACGCCGTATGACACTTTACGAACCGTAAAAGAAGCGTTGACGGTTCCTTTGCGTTTACTGATGACCACCCCCTGAAAAACCTGGATACGCTCTTTTTCCCCTTCTTTAATTTTCACGTGAACCTTGACCGTATCACCGGCAATGAATTGCGGATGGTCTAGCCGCATCATTTCTTTTTCTAATTGTTCAATCATTTCCATATTACCCCCCAAAGTATAATCGTATTCGATCCTCAAGTTCATAAGCCGGGCCTGTCGCATACATGCTTCACGTACCGCCGACTCAATTGGTTTAATGGTCAAGGGACTAAAAAATAAGAATATTATTTTATTGCAGTCCCAAATTCAAATGCTAATTCGAGGCGGAACCGGTATTTGCGAATCAGCGAGCCAGCAAGCGGTCCAGTGCAATGGCCGCTGCACACCTCACCGAAAGATGATTGTAGGTCGAACCGAATTTGATCGGCTCCAGGCAAAAATCGGCCTCAGCCATAAATTCCGCGGTCACACCCCAGGCGGTTCCAAAGGTCAACACAACAGGTTTGCCATCGGCGATAACCCCGCGCAAATGCGCAAACGTAACATTGTTCGGAGCTGCTCTGGCGCTGGTAACGATAACCCTGGGCACAACTTGACTTCGTTTAAAAATGCGGGCCGATGCGTCAGCCAAAGAGTCGACCACGCGAATCAACTTCAGCGCCTCACAACGTTTGGGGTTGTATTGCGCCCCGGCCCCGGTGGTCCAATGGGTGACAATCCGCTGCACCAGCGTCTGCTGATCGTGCAGCGGCGTGACCACAAAAAACCGTTTTAGATCGTACGTCCTGGCCAGCCGTGCAATATCATGCAGATCCAGATTGGTCACGGCCGAAGCAATGGTTTCGCCGTTCTTGTTGACCACCGGGTGGTGCACCAACGCCAAATATAATTCAGGCCTCGATAACGGATTCAATCTCCCGGACCCACTTCCTTATAATCTCCAGATCCTCCCGCGCCAGCGGATAACCGTCCAATAAATCCCTTCGTTTGAGCAAGGTGCGGATCAATGCAGACTCATGACGCCACTGCGCAATGGCCTGATGATCACCGCCGCGCAACACTTCCGGAACAGCTTCCCCCTCAAATACCGGCGGTCGTGTGTAATGCGCATGTTCCAGCAAGCCTTGGGCGAATGAGTCCCTGGCAGCCGATTCCTCCCCTCCCAAAGTTCCGGGAATCAAGCGGGTGACGGCGTCCATGACAACCATGGCGGCCAATTCCCCCCCGGTGAGCACAAAGTCGCCAATGGAAATCTCCAAATCAATCTCCCGCCGGCAGACCCTTTCATCGATGCCTTCATAGCGGCCACAAACAAAAATCAATCCTTGAGCACCGGCAAGGGTCGCCGCCGTTTCCTGGTCAAACACGCGCCCCTGGGGACTCAGCAAAACCGTATGCGAATAAGGACCTTGACCGCGGGTTGCCCGTATCGCCGCCGCCAGCGGCTCGGGCTTCATCACCATCCCGCAACCCCCGCCGTACGGTCGATCATCCGTAACGCGATGACGACCGGCGGCAAATTCCCGAATGTCGATCGCCTGTGCGGTAATCCGTCCCCTCTCAATCGCCCTGCGAACAATACCGTGCTCCCAAAACGGGGCAAACATCCGGGGAAAAATTGTCAGGACCGCAAAATTCATGTGAAAGCGTTTTCAATAGGGTGGCTCAAAGCCCGTCAGGCAATGCCACCCGCATCGTCTTATTCCGGATGTCGACTGTGGTAATCACATCCGCCAATGCCGGGATCAGTATTTCCCGCGCGCCACCGCGGACCACATAAACATCATTACTGCCGGTTTGAATAATTTCGACCACTCGTCCCAAATAGGTATCATCGACCGCAAAAACAGAAAGTCCGATTAAATCGGACCAATAGTACGTATCGTCTTCCAATTCGGGAAGTTCGCCACGGTCAACCGACAATTCAACACCAACCAGGGCCTCTGCAGCATCGCGATCCTCAATGGAATCGAAATCGATCAGCACGACGCGTTTGTGCGCCCGAACGCGTTCAATTGAAAGGATTCGGTCAGGAGCGTTCTGATGGCTGGCCCGCAGCTTTCGGCCGTGTACGAAAAACGCTTCGGATTCGGCATACGATTGGACCTTCACGGTTCCGCCAATTCCATGAACTCCCACGATTTTACCCATCAGGATGAAATTGGGCGCCGCCATAATTCCAGCACACCTACTCGATAATTTCGAGCACGGTCCTCTTCTTGACTTTTGCCGATGCCGCACTCAGGATCGTACGCATAGCCCGCGCGGTACGCCCTTGCTTGCCGATAACCTTGCCCAGGTCTTCCTTGGCAACCTTCAACTCCAATACAGATGTCTGATTACCTTCGACCTCTGCAACGGAAACTTCGTCGGGATTATCGACTAGTGCTTGTGCGATATACATAATCAGGTCTTTCATCGCCCCACCTCCTTGGTTTGCCGGTGCGCGTTCGGTGGACTCACAGGTGCCCTATCAAAAACCGGATGATTGCGTCTATTTCAGCCAGGCAAAAATACCAAGAACCACAAGCAAAACGTGCTGTCATTGAGTATCCAGCCCGCCGAAACGGGCAAGCCCAACGCCGAAATCGGCGTAATCGGCCCTGTCAGAATGGGCACGAACTACCTATTCAGCGTTAGCAGAAATACTTTGTTTTTTCAAAAGATTCTTAACGGTGTGGGTCGGTAAGGCGCCCTGCCCCAACCAGTAATCGACACGTTCCGATTTCAAGGTCACCTCGGCCGGGTCGGGTAGGGGGTTATATGTGCCAACAACTTCGATAAAGCGACCATCACGAGGACTTTCCGCGTCCGCCACAACGATACGATAAAAGGGGCGTTTTTTCGCACCGTGTCTGGCCAATCTGATTTTCACTGCCATTTGTTTTCTCCTTTAAAACGGTAACATACCGCGGCCCAATCCGCGCATACCACCTTTATTGATTTTCTTCATCATTTTGAGAACCTGAGCATAATTCTTCAACAGCTTGTTCACATCCTGGATTGTTGTACCGCTGCCTCGGGCGATCCGCCGCCGCCGGCTACCATTTATAATATTGTGCTGGCGGCGCTCCTGCGGCGTCATGGAATTAATCATGGCCTCAATGCGGACAAATTCGGTTTCGTCCACCTGCATATTTTTAAGCTGTTTGTTCTTGCTGAAACCGGGGATCATATTCAGTAGGTCCTTGATGGAGCCCATTTTGCGAATCTGCACCATCTGATCCCGAAAATCTTCCAACGTGAACTGACTCTTGCGCAGCTTTTTTTCCAACTCGGCGGCTTTTTTCTCATCCATCACCTCCTGGGCTTTTTCGATCATGGTCAACATATCGCCCATGCCCAGAATGCGCGACGCCATGCGATCCGGATGAAACGCTTCCAAGTCACTGAGTTTTTCACCGACACCGACAAACTTGATCGGTTTGCCGGTGATCGACTTGATGGACAGCGCCGCCCCGCCACGGGCATCGCCGTCCAATTTGGTCAACACCACCCCGCCGATATCCAGGGCCTTGTCGAACGATTCGGCAATATTGACCGCATCCTGCCCGGTCATCGAATCGGCCACCAGCAAAATATCCGATGGGGTCGCGGCCGTTTTGATACGCCCCAATTCGGCCATCAGTTCGTCATCGACATGCAGCCGGCCAGCCGTATCGAGCAGCAATGTATCACATTCCTGCTGTTGGGCCGCGACAACAGCCTGCTCGCAAATTTTTACCGGGTCCATGGCAGTGCTCGAATCAAACACCGGCACCGATAACTGACTGCCCAGTTTTTTGAGCTGATCGATGGCAGCCGGACGATAAACATCCGCCGGCACCAAATAGGGCCGGCGTCCGTCTTTACGCAGTTTTACAGCCAGTTTGCCGGCGGTGGTGGTTTTACCGGAGCCTTGCAGCCCAACGAGCATGATCGCCACCGGCCGTGTACCCGAAAGATCAAGATCCTCATGCCGGCTGCCCATCAGCTCCGTCAACGCTTCGTTGACGATTTTCACCACCTGCTGGCCCGGTGTCAGGCTTGCCAACACCTCCTCGCCCAACGCCCTTTCCTTGATCCCGGTAACAAACTGTTTGACGACGCGATAGTGGACGTCGGCCTCCAGAAGCGCCATGCGCACCTGACGCAACCCGTCCTCGATATTTTTTTCACTCAGCTTGCCGTGGCCTTTAAGCTGTTTAAAGACCCCGTTCAGCCGGTCGCTAAGATTATCAAACATAGACTTATCGCGCTTCTTGTAATTTTTCGCAGGCTCTTTATTTTAAAGTGTTTTCGCCCTTAAAACAGTTTCCCACGTACGAAATCCTTGAGGCTATTATTTATATTATGCTATGTCAAGAATTAACTTTTTTCCATCTACTTTAGCCCAGGGCTGACTTTTATATGAACCCCGTATCCGACAAAACCAATCTGCTTGATCTTTCGCACGCCCAACTGACGGCTTGGCTCGCCTCTGAAGGCGTCAAGCCGTTTCGGGCCAATCAAATCCTGCACTGGGTCTACATGCGTCAAACCGACCAGTTTGACCAAATGTCCAACTTATCAAAACCATTGCGCGAAAAACTGGCCCGGCACTTTCATATTCAACGTTTAACACAAACGACCGTCCAAACCGCCAAAGACGGAACCTTGAAATATTTGCTGGAACTTAGCGACGGACACCACATCGAAACCGTGCTGATACCGGAGAAGGATCACTACACTCTTTGCATTTCCAGCCAAGTCGGTTGCGGTCAGGGATGCACTTTTTGCTTAACCGCCCGCGGCGGTTTCAAACGGAACCTCACCGCCGGTGAGATTCTGGCCCAGATCCGCGATATCTGCAACACGATCGCCAATCCGGACAAACTGACCAATCTCGTGCTCATGGGGATGGGGGAACCGCTAACCAACATCACCAACGTCATCCAGGCGTTGCAGATCGTATGCAACAACCGTTACGGCCTCAACTTTTCCAGTCGCCGGGTGACGCTGTCAACCGCCGGAATCGTGCCGCGGCTTGAAGCGTTGGGCCGTGCTATCGACGTTGGCTTAGCAATTTCGCTGAACGCGGCCGACAACCACACCCGCAACAAACTCATGCCGATCAACAAAACGTATCCCATCGAAATGCTCATCGAAGCGTTGCGCCATTATCCGCTCAAACCCCGCCGGCGGATAACCATTGAATATATTCTCATCAAAGATCTGAACGACAGCACCTCGCAAGCCCGCCAACTGGCCCGCCTGCTGCGTCCGGTGAAAGTAAAAATCAACCTGATTCCCTTCAACGAACACAACGGCTGCCGCTATAAAACCCCGTCTTCGGATACAATCGCGGCGTTTCAACAAATCCTGCAAAAGCACCAGTACACAGTCATGGTCCGCCATAGCAAAGGGCGCGACATCAGTGCCGCCTGTGGTCAATTGTGCCCCCACACGCCTCGCAGTGCCTAAGTCTTAATCATCAAATGCCCGATATCGGATGCTGCAATCCCGAGCATCTCGATGATCTGTTTGCCGTCCGGAGTGCTGGCCTGCACCGGTGTCGGCGACAGATTCGGCGCCTTACTGTAACCGACACATACCGCCGCCGCCAGCTTGATTTTGTCCTCCGCCGCTCCTCTGGGCAATACCGCCAGCGGACCGGGGTAGCGCTGCACCTTGATCAACACATCCGTGCCGGCGTCATAAAATTGAAGAATTTTTTCATTGTCCGCCTTGGTGCGTCCGACAATCAACTTGGTGTTCGCATCCAACCGAAAATGGCGTCCATGTTTTAAAAGCTCCAGTTCCCGCACCGTAACCTCGGTCTGATGATCGAACAAATCCCTGAGCCGGCCGGCATACCCCGGATCGGTCAACAAACAGCCGCCGGCGGGTGCCGGATAGTCGTCGATGCCGAATTGGCGGGCCAGCTTGATCTGCGGCTTGCGGGTACGACCGGTCAAACCCAACAGCTTATCCCGATCCACAAGCCCGTTTTTTTCAGGAATACTCTCATCCAGCCGTTGGGCGCTTAGCGGACGGATAATGTAACCGCTAAACCCGGAGTGCTTTTCCACATACCGCAGACTCGATCGCGTCTGCGACATTGGCCGCTGCCCCAGCACCTCACCGCTGAAAAGAAAATCAAATCCCCGGGCTTGCATCACCTGGCCGGCAATCCGAAACATCATGGTATGGCAATCCATACACGGATTCATATGCTTGCCATAACCGCACGGCGGATTTTTAAGCATTTCGAGATACGGTTTGGTAATATCCTTCACCGTCAAGGCAATACCGGTTTGCCGGGACGCCTTATGTGCTTTGTCCTCAGAGAAAAAAGGGGTTGTAAACGCGATCCACTCCACATAGATCCCTTGTTCCCGCAAAACCAACCCCGCCAGCATGCTGTCCAGGCCGCCACTGCAAAGCCCCAGACCACGTACTTTTTTTTCCGTTGAATCCATGGTATCGCTATCCGCCAAGTAGTATCTAAAATTGTTTAAAAGCCCAAAGTGCCTGAAATTGAGAAAGGACTGCCCTCCGGCCGGTTTAGGCGTTTATCTTAATAATAACCGTTTTCACGGGGTGCACAAACAGACGCGCTGAAAAACAAAACAACTGACTTCGCCTATGACCCACTTAGCCCGCAAGCCGCAAATAAAAAAAATCCGCATGATCCTAAAAGCGACGTACCCGAATGTCAAGACACCATTGCGACACCGCAATCCGTTTGAATTACTAGTGGCAACGATCCTTAGCGCCCAGTGCACCGATGCTCAGGTCAACAAGGTTACACCGGCTCTTTTCAACACCCTCGCCACGCCCAAAGCGTTCGCCGAGGCCTCTTTGGCGACCATAGAAAAACTGATCCGGTCCACCGGATTTTACCGCAACAAGGCCCGCAATCTTCAACAATGCAGCCGCATGCTGATCGAAAAATTCAACGGCCGGGTGCCTGACCGGCTGGATGATCTTGTAACGCTGCCCGGTGTCGGTCGCAAAACCGCCAATGTGGTGTTGGGCACCGCTTTCAATATTCCCGGGATCGTGGTGGACACCCATGTGGCGCGTCTGTCCCGGCGTCTCGGTTTCACCGGACACAAAGACCCGGTAAAAATCGAACAGGACCTGATGCCCCTTGTCCCTCGCAAGGAATGGAGCGCCTTTTCACTGCGCCTGGTCTTTCACGGCCGGGCCTACTGCAAAGCCCGTAACCCGGATTGCGCCAATTGTCCCCTGCAAAAACTTTGCTGCCATATCCGATGACCGGATGCAGGTTTCATCAAAAAAACGCCGCAAAAAATATTTAAGTCGCCAACCATCAAATAATTGACATACCTTTTGAGCTGTGAAATGCTTTTTTGTAAAAATTGTTTAGTTCCACCCATCAAAATCAACCCTAGCCGTAACTGATCCGGCACCTTGTAAACAAGCTGCCGCAGTGATTCTCACCGCCTCAAGCGCCGCTATCCTATTTTCAATTGTTGGTGCACAGGTATTGTCGGCACTTTGACATGCGATAACCGCCGCAAGTCGAATTCGGCCACGTGCTGCCGAATAATTGAAAGAGTTAATGCGATGACAACACTATTGACCCAGCTGAAACCGGAATACCTTAAATGCCTGCAACTCAAAAATTGGGACAATTATGTCACTTGCCTGGCCGATGAGGGCCTGACCTGGTGGTTTAATATGGAAAGGCCCTGCATTGCCTGCCATCTCAAACCGCTGCAAAATTCCGACATTACGCCGCCCTTCCCATTACGCGTTCATTTTTTGCGTGAAATTTCGGGCCCGCACATCAATTTGCCGAATGTCGACGCGCTTTTTGCGCAATTCATTGAAACCAGTGATCTTGAAGCCGCCTGCGCCGCCGCCGGTGGCGGGGTTGCCGCTATCTGGGAAAGCGGCTCCAACTTTGACCAATTCGAAACCTGGCACAGACGCATCGAAACCTTGCTCGACCTGTCCGAAGACATATCCCCACTGGCGCGGGCATCCATGCTCGGTTACAAAGCCCTGGTGGAACACCTGGCCTGGGGAGAATTGAACCACGCCATCGAAACACTCAACCAACAACGAATTTGGGCTGAAAAGGCCCGTTCCTACTCGTTAAGATTGTTTCATGCCCACGCCATCGGCTATTGCTTCCTCTGGGCGGGCGATTTCCCCAACATGGAAATCACCCTGTTCGACGCCGCCCCGTTATGCGACCAGACCGACGCGTCGTTTATCTGCAAGACATACTACAAAATTTCCCTTGGTTTTTTCTACCTGTTCAGGGGGCAGTTGGACGCCGCCAAAAAACTGCTGGATGAGGTGGTTGGTCACCCGGATTTCAGCCAAGTGCACGCTTCAATCCGGCTGCTGGGTCAATCACACCTGCTGCTGACCGCTGCTTTTGAAGGTGCCGTCGACAAAGTCGAACCACTGGCCCGACAAATCCAACGCCGGGCGGTGCCCGACCAGAACACGTTTCAAAACGCCTACGTGCACTACAACATGGCCGTGGCGTCCATTGTGCTCAGCGATCCCTACAAAGCCTTGCTACACAGCCGAAGCGCCATGGAAAAAGGCCGCCTGGCCCACAGCCCGGTGACCGAGCGCTTTGCAGCCCTGGTTTACGGTCAGGCCCTGGCTGACCTTGAGCGCCGGGAAGAAGCCCTGGAACACTTAAATAAATGGATCCCCAGATGGCAGACCGACCGTTTTTACCTGCTGTGCGCTGCCGGGTCCCTGGAAATCGCCCGGCTGCTCATCGAAAACGGCCAAACCACCGAAGCCGGCCGGCATTACCGCAAGGCCCTGGGCTGGATGCCCGGCAAGGAGCACCGCCCCATCTTATACCGCCCCAAAGGGTTTTTTGACAAACTGGAAGCGCAACTCGATACGACCCTGACCATCAAAACCCAATGGGCGGCGGCCGAGTCGGCAACCGTGCGCATCCAGACCCTGGGCATGCTCAAACTCACCATCGACGGCCATACCATATATGACCGCCAATGGCGCGGCGGACGGACCAAGACCCTGCTCAAAGCACTCATTGTGCATGGCGGACGCAAGGTGCCGATTGAGTATTTAACCGACCTGCTGTGGCCCGATGCCGAGGGTGACAAAGCCGAACAGAATCTGAAAGTGGCCCTGTCGCGATTAAGACGCGTGGGGCGCAACAAGCAACTGCCCCCCATCAACTGGCTCAAAGTGCGCCACCATCAAGTATCCCTGGACCAAGCCGCATGCTGGGTGGACGCCATCGTATATCGGGATCGCTTGCAATGTGCCCTCAAAGCGGCCTTGGAGCCACGCTATTTCCCCTCGATATTGGACACCTACACCGACGAGTTCTTAAAATACGATGTATCCGAAACATGGATTATCCGGCACCGCGAAATTCTCAGGGATTTATACAGCCGGGGCGTGTTGACCTTTGCGACCCGCAGCCTGAACCAGGACCGCGTCGACGCCGTTCTGCCCTACCTCAACGACGCCGTTGAAAAAGATCCGCTCAATGAAGGTCTTTATGCCGCGCTGATGCGCTGCTATCTCACCCAGGGAATCGCCTCCAAAGCGATGCAGGTCTACAAAAAAGCCCGTTCGGTCCTGCTGGATGAATTGGGGGTCGAACCCGGCTCGGACCTGACAGCGATCCTACCGCAAGCAGGAGGTAAAATCTAGCCCTGCAGCGGCCCGCACGCCCCACCCGTTCTGATAATTTTAAATAAAAAAACATCTGTTACCGTTACTGCAACCTTTTCGTAACCCAATATCTGATAGCGTGGAAATCACACGATTTTTGCCAGAAAAGGAGGTGGACCATGCAAAAAACAATGTATCAAATACTTGTCCTTGTTTTGGTCGGTTTTTGTGCAACCTTCGTATGGGCCGAAAATGAAGGGCCGACCCAATTTTACGATGATTACATCCAACAAAAAATTGAACACAGCCTTCAAAAAACAGCCCTGATCGGTTCGCGAAGCGCAAACCTGCGGACATACGCTGAACACCATCGACAAAAAGCAATGTATCTGAACAAATTTCGCAGCGAATTGGTTCAGGCGCTGATCGGCAACGATATTCGCTTACAACCGCATGCCGTGGAGCATTTTCTCAACCAAGCCTTCATGCGCTACCACAACGACCAGATCGTCACCAGCGCCAGTCAATAAAAGCAACCGGCCGCTTCCACCAGAAACAGCCTCTTTGAACCCCGGCAGCACCGCTGGACGCCAGAGCCTGCCCCGGACCCGATCCAAGGATCGCCGAAATAGCGCAAAAAACACCCCGTCACCCCGGCGAACGCCGGGGTCCAGAATCTAAAAGACAAATTACCTTTGTTTTTCACCTTAACCGGTGTCCTGCCGGAAATAGCA
>JANQIE010000261.1 GCA_028282295.1 Desulfobacterales bacterium
ATTTTTAAAATCCTCGACATAGCATGGCTATGCCTGCGGTTTTAAAAATGCTCGGGCCTTGCCAGGAACCAAAATCTACTATTTCCGGATGGACACTAGGTAGAAAGAATTGAGACGGTAGTATTTTCCTTGTCGACCAATCCCAAATCAATTTATCCGGATTAAATGAGCGGAGGTTTGGTTGTGCCGCCATCCGGAACCATGCATTTGATCATGGCGGAAGCATCAATAAATTTAGGAACTGTTTGTTACCCCCTGTGATCTTATCTGATTCAATCACGATGACCTGCTCTGTCCACGCAATACTAACGGTCAAATCAAACTGCTAAGGGGAAGTGAGAACGATGCAAATTAAAGTTGTAATTGCCGATGACCACAAAATCGTTCGCGAAGGCTTGAAATCATTGTTGGAAAAAAGTCCCGATGTGGAAGTTGTTGGTGAAGCCAGCGACGGCCGGGCTGCGCTTACAATGGCACAGCAACTGGTGCCGGACATTGTTGTCATGGATATTAATATGCCCATGCTCAATGGTGTTGACGCTACCAGTCAGTTGCTTGAATCGCTGCCCGGTGTCAAGGTGATTGCACTTTCAATGTACTCCAACAAGCGCTTCGTGCAAAGAATGTTTCGAGCCGGCGCGTCGGGTTATCTTTTGAAGGATTGCGCCTACGAGGAACTCGCGTTTGCGATTTCTTCGGTTTGTGCGGATAAAAAATATTTGAGCCCCGGACTGGCCGGCACACTCATCGAAGATTATATGGGACATGTGACTTCGGTCGAAGAAGTGGACTCCCCGGCGTTGACCGCCCGTGAGCGGGAAGTGCTTCAGTTGATTTCAGAAGGATGGTCCACGCAAAGTATTGCTGAAAAACTCAATTTAAGTATTAAAACCATTGAGTCCCATCGCCGGCGAATTATGGAACGTCTGAACATTGAGAGTATCGCCGGGCTCACAAAATACGCCATTCGTGAGGGGGTTACGTCTCTGTAATTGCATCTGTTTCAAAGGAGCTGTAAAAATGAAAATATCCCCAAACACATTTATGCCGCAAAGAGACGAAATGGCGGGCGGCCTGATGGAGTTGCGTGAATCCCGGTCGCAATTCAGAGTCGCCAGGAGATTCTCAAGGGTCATGAATTCATTGCACAGGCACTTGGCCCATGCCAATGAAAGGCTGGAATCACTCAACAAATTACATAGCGAACGAAGCCGCTTTCTGCCGGGGCCTGGTGGTGAATCCTCTTATAATAATGATGATGCATCCGGCAGTAACCGGATACTGGGGCAAATAATCAATCGGATTCAACAGATGCTTGCATCGTTAACACCGATTATAAATATGTTGCAAAACCAATTTGGAATTGGCGGCACAGACAGCAGCAATCCGCAACAATCACCCGTACCTGCACCGGGCAATACAAACAGCGCAATTCAACAGCCAATCGATACGCCGGCAGGAATCCCACAACCCCCTGTGGGCGGTCCTAACCCGCCAAGCGACAATTATTCGGAGAGCCCTAAGCCGCCAAGTGGCAATTCGGTGAGCCCCAGCCCGCCAAGCGGCAATTCGGCAAGCCCCAGCCCGCCAGGCGGTAATTCGGCGAGCCCCAGCCCGCCAGGCGGCAATTCGGTGAGCCCCGGCCCGCCAAGCGGCAATTCGGCAAGCCCCAGTCCGCCAAGCAGTAATTCGGCAAGCCCCAGTCCGCCAAGCAATAATTCGGCGAGCCCCAGTCCGGCAAGCAGTAATTCGGCAAGCCCCAGTCCGCCAAGCAGTAATTCGGCGAGCCCCAGCCCGCCAGGCGGCAATTCGGCAAGCCCCAGCCCGCCAAGTAGCAATCCGGCAAGCAACAACTCGACACCAATTAGTGGCGACAGTGGCTACACGCCTTTTGCAGGCGACCCGTTTCAAAACTCAGCGGCATTTTTAGATCATATGCAACAGGCAATGTTAAGGCCGGCACCGGTACGCCAGCCTGGTGATCCCGTATATGATCTACTCAACTCACCCGACACCTCAATTCCGCCTGAAAAAGAGTTTGATGTCAACGCCAGTCCGCCGACCGCGCGCGAACTCGAGCAGCTTACCGAAAAGTATGGGGGCATTGAATGGGCCGTAGCACATGTACAGGGTAGAGGTTTAGTGCTGGCATCCGGGCGGCCGGATGGCATTAATCCTCCCGGCAACCGTAATACGGCCCTGAAAGTCGTGCATACACACCCTCGTGATAACGGCAAAGGTGCGAGCAATAAGGACGTTGAAAAACTGGCCAACTTTCGAAGCCAGGACAAAGCCTTTGTTATCACTGTTGGCTCCGGCGATAAATTCGGCGTTTTACAAAGCTACACAACACAAAGTAATTTAGTAGATAGCATCTCGTTATAGTACAGCATTCTACTTAGGGCTTGCGCAAAAATACGTATGGGTTATTCGGGGCGGTGGCGGTAGATTCGTATTTCCGCGTTCTCAAGTGTTGCCAGGCCCTCCGTGATATACGGATCGATTTGTTTGAGAAAAGCTTCCAGTTTTTCCCGTGTGTCAACAATTTCGATAATGACGGGAAGATCGGTCGACAGGCGTAGAATTTTACTTGTGTGGATACGACTGTGGGCGCCGAAGCCCATCATGCCGCGCCACGCCGTGGCGCCGGCCAAACCGACCTCACGTGCCTTGAGAACCAGCCATTCATAGAGTGGTTGACCGTCGTGTCGATTGCTCTCGCCGATGAACAGTCGCAACAAACAGCCTTCCTGCGGTAGCACCATGGATAGACTCCCTGGCCCGGGCAGTTAAAATTGGATCGCAATGAGACGGCCGGCCCAGACTGCGGCAAGCCCCAGTAGAACATGAACGGCGATGTTTAAAAATGCCAATAAGCTTTCGCCGTCGCTAAGCAGATTCATGGTTTCATTGCCGAACGTGCTGAATGTCGTAAACGCCCCTAACACACCGATAAAGAAAAAGGCGCGGCTGCCGGGGCCGAAAATCCCACGGTCGGCGGCCAGTTGGGCCAACAGGCCGATAGCCAGGCAACCGAGCAGGTTAACGACCAAGGTCCCAAAGGGAAAGTCGGCCCTGCCCGACCATTTATGAACCGCGCCGCTGACGACATAGCGCATCACGGCACCGCAAAAACCGCCGATACCGATAAATAGTATATCCCGCAATGCTTTGGGCTCCTGCCGCCGGATGATTGATAAGATACAATTGCCTGAAACACCTTACAAAATCACATCCGGCGGCGTCAAATCTTTTATCCGCCCGGTGTTGACATCCGCTTAAATCAGAAATTATATATGGAACCATGAATCCAAAGCTATCTGTTATTTGTGTATGCTTTGCCGTCATGCTGTCGGCGGCCTGTGGCGGTGTCAAGGTTGGTACCAGGACGGCCGGAGACTCGAAAGTGGGTGTCGGTGAGCTGCAAAAGGGGAGTCAGTGGTATCGCAAAGGCTGCTATGAACGCGCCTTGGCTCATTTTCGCATTGCGTACCGCCGGCTGGCGTTGATCGACCATGTTTCCGGTTTGGCCGCCTGTCTGAACAACATCGGCAACATTTACAAATCCAGGGGCGAATTTGACCAGGCCCTTCAGTATTATAAAGAATCCTTTGAATTGTACGAGCAGATTGATCACGCAACCGGGGGCGTGCATGCCTTATCGAATCAGGCCGCCGTCCTGATCCGCGCCGAACGATTGAATCAGGCTGACAAATTGCTAGCCAAAGCCGAAAATCTGGCCGCGGCCAAGGGAATTGCGCTTGCGGCACTTTTAACAAACCGCGGCATCTATTACCTGAAGACAGACGCTTACACCGAAGCCGAGACGGTATTAAACCGGGCGCTGGCCCTTGGCGGTCAGGGTACGACGGAACAACTTGCAGGGGTACATGCCGCCTTGGGCAGCCTCATGCATAAAACCGGGCGACTTGCCCAAGCCTTGGAACACTATCACGCGGCGCTTGAAGTGGATCGTCGTAGTGGTTTTAGCCGGGGCATCGCCGAAGATCTGGCCGCCATTGGTCAAATCGAGCTGGCCCGTGGCCGTCAGCCGGCGGCAATTGCGGCTTTAAAACGTAGCGCACGAATTTACGCCCTCATGAAAGACGAGCGGGCGCTATCGCCAATTTTGGCTCAACTTGATCAACTATCCGCAATTACGGCTCCTTACACCCCTCGTGATCTTGAGGTTATTGAAAACTGGTTGAATGATCCTGTCGCAACATCACCATGTGATTAATCGATTTCGTTGCGGTAATGTTGATAATTGTGCGGGGTTTAACCAGATGCAACTATCTGATAAATAAACATAAAAAAAGCCGAACGGGCTTGGCGCAATCCTGATTGCCGGCCGGTATGCTTGAATTTGTACGGCGGATATGGTTTAATAATTAAAATATACACGAACATATATGCGCGCGGCCATGCTTGAATTGTTGTTGCAACACCGTCTATAGCGTGCCGCCCAAAACCCCTGATTGCTGCGTTGATCTTTGGAAGCTTGTTTCTGTCTTCGGTTCCAAAGAATTTTGACCTAGCTTAATGTGTAATTGACGGAAACTGATTATGAAATTTTTCAAAAAACTATTCACACGCCCCGAACCCCCACCAGAATCACAAAATCTACTCGAAATTGCGGGCAATGTGGGACCGCTTATCGAAAAAACAGCGACTGAAATTTTTCTGACCTACCAATATGAATTGTTTCGCAAGCCGTTCACTTACATCATCCCCGCAGTTTGGGGGGTTAAGAAAAACGGTGAACTGAGCCATGTTCAGAAAGAGATCAGCGCAAAAATTGCACCCATTATCGATGACGCCATCGAAGCGTTCGGCTTCGAGAAACTAACCGCCGCGCAGGAGTTTGCCCTTGGTTACATGGTGCGTGGTTTGATTATCTCCAAAATCAACCTGATGATGGAAATGGTGAAAAACCAGAAAACGCAGCCGCAAAAGGCAAGCACCGGCACGGAAGATCGCCTCAAACATATGGAACCCATCGGAAACGCATAAGGTGTGCGTAAAAAAAGTTTACAATTTTTCGTAAACCGTTGGATCGTGCCGTCAAAAGTTTTTAACTGATTCTAAGGCGACCCGCTGCGGATTCAGCCGGTCTTCCACTCTCCTGAATTAACCTTGCGCCAAACGTTCGATAAGGGATCAAACCATGCCTGATTTGAAGAAAACCGGCGCCGCCGTTTTAGCGGGCGTATTGATACTGTTTGCCGGACTCGTGTCGCCGGTTGCGGCGCAAACACAATTGCGTTTTGGTGTTTTGCCGGTGGTGGATACCTTGCCGCTGATCGTCGGACAGCAACAAGGGTTGTTTGCCGCGCAGCAAATCGACCTGGAGTTGGTCGCTTTTCAAAGCGCCCTGGAGCGCGATGCCGCTTTGCAGGCCGGGCGACTGGACGGTTACTTCGGCGATATTCTGAACACCGTGTTGTTGATCAACACCGGCCATGAACTCAGGATCCTCACCACCGCCTATCATACCCACCCCGACCACCGCATGTTCGGTATCGTGACCGCCCCTGAAGCCGGCATTGTCACGGTGGCCCAATTGAAAAACCGGCCGGTGGCCATATCGCGCGCCACCATCATCGAATACCTGCTGGATCGTCTTTTACAGCAACAAGGGCGGACACCCGCGTTTGTGACCAAGCAGGAGATCAAGAAGATTCCGATCCGTCTGCAAATGCTTCTGGCCGGCAAAGTACCCGCGGCCCTGTTGCCTGAGCCGTTATTGACGCTGGCCGAATCCAAGGGCGCCCGCGTGCTTGTGGATGACCGGCGGCTGAATATGAGTGAGACCGTGTTGGCCATGCAAACACAGTTGCTCTCGCAAGACGCTACGCTGGCGGATCGCTTTCTGCGCGCCTATGCGCTAGCGGTCAACAAGATCAATCATGCCCCGCAAGCATACAAACCGGTGCTGGTTGAAAAAACGCGTTTTCCCAAGCCAATTGCCGGCCGTTACAAGATGCCCCGTTTTCCCGCCGTGGCGCCGCCTTCTCCGGCTGATGTTGCCGCCGCTCAAGCCTGGCTTAAAAACCGCGGCATGATCTCGCGGCCGGTGGCTTACGAAAACATCGTGGTGATGAACGCCCCTGCCGCCACCGGCAAACAATAAACCGCCTTGGATGGATTCTGATCAAGACTGAAACCCATGTCGATCCAGGTCAACAGACTGAGTAAAACGTTCGCCCCGCAGCAGGGGGTTGTCCTGGAGCAAATATCGTTTACTGTGCCGAGCGGCGAAACCCTGGCGGTCATCGGTCCCTCCGGTTGCGGTAAAACCACCTTGCTTTATATCCTGGCCGGTCTGCAGGAGGCCTCCTCCGGCACCATCACCATCAACGAACAGGCACAAGGATGGGCCGACGGCCGTAGCGCCATGATCCTGCAAAATTTTGGACTGTTTCCCTGGAAAACAGTTCGCGCCAATATTGCGCTGGGATTGAAGCTGCGGCGCACCCCGGAACGTGTCTGCCGGCAGGTAACCGCAACCCTGCTCGCCGAGCTGGGACTTGACGGCCTGGCAGAACGTTATCCGATCCAACTTAGCGGCGGTCAGCAGCAGCGGGTGGCGATTGCGCGGGCCCTGGCCACCCGGCCGGATATTTTGCTGATGGATGAACCGTTTTCTTCCCTGGACGCCATGACCCGCGAGCGTTTGCAGAATTTACTGCTATCTTTGTGGCAACAGCGCAAGTTGACCTATGTATTGGTGACCCACAGTGTCGAGGAGGCGGTTTTTTTGGGCCGGACCATTCTTATCCTGAGTGACCGGCCCACCCGGGTCAAAGCGCTCATCCGCAATGACGAATTCGGCCTGCCGGCGTTGCGCACCAAAAACTGCTATTTTGACCGGATTCGCCAGGTGCGCCGGGCCATGGAGGTGTGACATGCTAATTTTCAGTCGCTACCTGCTGTGCAGCGCACTATTGGTCTGCGCCTGGAAAGCGGCGGCCATGCTGCTTTCGTCGGCCATCCTGCCGCCCCCGGAAACCGCCTTGATCGCCTTTGGCCGTGCCCTGAAAACCGGCTGGTTCTGGAAGCACTTCGGTGTCAGCGCCTACCGGGTCTCGGCGGCCATGGCCGTGGCCTGGCTCATCGCAATGCCCATCGGTATCTTGCTGGGATACTATCGCAAGGCCGACGCCCTGCTGTCGCCGTTTGTCTTTCTCACCTACCCGGTTCCCAAAATCGTGCTGCTGCCGGTATTTTTGGTCGTCTTCGGCTTGGGTGATTTTGCCAAAATCTTCATGATCGCCCTGATCATCGGCTACCAGATCGTTGTGGCTGTCCGCGATGCCGTGCTCGGTCTGGACCGAAAATATATCGATTCCTTTTGCAGCCTGGGCGGTGGACCGGCCCGGATCATCCGGCATGTGGTTTTGCCGGCGGCGTTGCCCCATGCGTTTACCGCCCTGCGGATCGGCACCGGCACCGGCATTGCCGTGTTGTTTTTTGTCGAATCGTTTGCCACATCAACCGGTCTCGGTTTTTTTATCATGGACGCCTGGGGCCGTTTCGCCTATGATGACATGTTTGTCGGCATTATCGGAATGAGCCTGCTCGGGGTGATGCTGTACGAATTTTTCAATTACCTGGAAAAAACCGTATGTGCGTGGAAATATCTGAAAGCCGGTAGAATGTCCTTTGTAAAATCCGAAAACAGCGTGGTCGGCCACATCCGCCTGTTCGGCCGCATGATCAAGTTCAGTCACACCGTCTTTGCGCTGCCGTTTGCCCTGGCGGCGGTGGTGCTGGCCCAGCGCGAGCACGAACTCACCGTACCGCTGCTGCTGTGGATTCTTGTCGCCATGGTCGGGGCCCGGTCGGCAGCCATGGGATTCAACCGGATTGTCGACGCACGCTATGACGGCCTGAACCCGCGCACCGCCCAACGCGCCATACCGGCCGGCGCCCTGTCAATGCGCAGTGCAATTGTTCTTGTCGTCCTGTTTGCCGCCGTGTTTGTCCTGGCCGCGGCCATGATCAGTCCCATCTGCCTGTATCTGTCCGGACCCGTGTTGCTGGTGCTTTGCGGTTATTCGTATACCAAGCGGTTTACCAGTTTTTCGCATCTGTACCTGGGCTTTGCCATTGCGCTGGCCCCCCTGGGGGCCTGGATCGCGGTGACCGGCGGCTTTGATCCGTCCATCAGCGTGCTGTCGATCGCCCTGTTGGCGTACATTGCCGGTTTCGATATCCTGTACGCCTGCCAGGATGCCGCCTTCGACCGGCAGGCCGGCCTGTTTTCCATACCGGCCCGCTGGGGGCCGCGTGTCGCCTTTCACGTGTCGGCCGGTTTGCATTTGATTGCGTTTATCTGTTTTTTTCTGATCATGATTTTTTTCGACCTCGGCTTGATTTATCTTGTCGCCCTCTTAATCATGGGAGTACTGCTGATCATTGAACACAACCTGGTCAAACCCCATGATCTGGACCGGATCCAGGTCGCTTTTTTTCATGTGAACAGCGCGATTTCGATTGTTATGTTTTTAGGTATCCTGGGTGATGAACTGCTCAGAAGAATATGAAACCTGAAGTTTGACGTGGGTAGAGGAGAAAACGCCTTGAAAAACGCGAGACTCATTGTCGGAATCTGCGGCGCTTCGGGCGCACTATACGGGGCAACCTTGCTCAAGGAACTCCTGCGGCATCCGGTCACGGTGCATGCGGTGCTTTCCACGGACGGGCGCAAGGTGATGGGCCACGAACTCAAGTTCAAAAGCGACCTGCCGGCGTTCCTGCGGCAAACCTTCGCCTTTACACCCCATCGCCAAGCGCGGCTGCTCGAACATCCGGTGGATTCATTTTTTACCCCGCCGGCCAGCGGTTCCTTTCGCCATGACGGCATGGTGATCGCCCCTTGTTCGGTGAAGACGTTAGCCGCCATCGCCGCCGGCGTGGCCGACAACCTGATCACCCGGGCGGCCGATATCTGTCTCAAAGAACGGCGGCCGCTCATTCTCGTGCCGCGCGAAACGCCGCTTAGCCGCATCCATTTGCAGAACATGCTGCGGCTGACCGAGGCCGGCGCCACAATTCTACCGCCGGCACCGGCGTTTTACTTCCATCCGCAAACCGTCCAGGAGATGGTCGATTTCGTGGTGGCGCGTATCTTGGATCAACTTAACCTGTCACACACCCTGGTAAAAGAGTGGGGCCATGAAACAATCTAAAACGTGTTATCGGAACCTGGGTGAATTTGTCGCCGACTTGAAACGTGCCGGTGAAATTAAAATCATCACCCGGCCGGTGTCCGCCCATCTGGAAATCAGCCGCTTTACCGACGAGCAGAGTAAAAGCCCGCAGGGCGGCAAAGCGCTCTATTTTGAAAACGTCAAGGGGTCTTCGTTCCCCGCCGCCACCAATCTGTTCGGCAGTTCGCGCCGTATCGGCATGGCCATGGGTGTGGAAGACCTGGACGAATTGGGGGCACGGCTGCGGGCCTTGATCGAAATGGCGCCGCCCCGTGGCTTGAAGGATGTGCTGGGGCTGCTGCCCACGGTTCTTTCGGTGGCCCGGTTCTTTCCGCGCCGCAGCCGGGCCAAAGTCGCGCCCTGCCAACAGGTCGTGCATACCGGCGCCGATGTGGACCTGTCGCAACTGCCGGTGCTGCACTGCTGGCCCCGGGATGCGGGGCCGTTCATCACCCTGCCGCTGGTATTCACGCGCAGCCCGGTGAGCGGCAAAGGCAATGTCGGCATGTACCGTTTGCAGGTGTTCGATAAAAACACCACCGGCATGCACTGGCACATTCACAAGGACGGCAGCCATTTTTATAACGAGTACTCGAAGTTGAAGCGGCGCATGCCGGTGTCCGTGGCCATCGGCGCCGACCCGGCCACGATCTACGCCGCCACCGCTCCGATGCCGCGCAATGTGGACGAGTTGATTTTGGCCGGGTTCATTCGCAACCGGCCGGTCATGATGACCCAATGCATCACCAACGATTTGCGCGTCCCGGCCGAGGCCGAATTCGTGCTCGAAGGGTATGTCGAGCCCGGCGAACTGCGCCGCGAAGGCCCGTTCGGCGATCACACCGGTTACTATTCCCTGGCCGACGATTATCCGGTGTTTCATGTGACCGCCCTCACCCACCGGCGTAATCCGCTGTACTGCGCCACCCTGGTAGGCCGCCCGCCTATGGAGGACTGCTACCTGGCCAAAGCCACCGAACGGCTCTTTCTGCCGTTGTTGCAGGCGGCGTTTCCCGAGGTCGTCGACTACTGGCTGCCGTGGGAAGGGGTGTTTCACAACATCGTCGTGGTGGCCATCGAGAAAGAATTTCCCGGCCACGCTCAGAAAGTCATGCATGGGTTGTGGGGGCAAGGGCAGATGAGTTTCTGCAAGGCTATTGTCGTGGTTGACAAAAAGGTTGATCTAAAACAACCGGTCCGGATTATTGAGCGCCTGCTGGCAGAGTTGGATGTGGCGTCGGATCTGACCCTGACCAAAGGCGTGCTCGATGTGCTGGACCATTCAGCGCCGAGTCACACCTTCGGTTCCAAGGTCGGTATCGATCTCACCACCCGGTTTCCCGGCGAACCGGCCCGGCGGCATGTGGCGCCCGTGGCTCACAGCACCATGCCAATACCGGACGAACTGGCCGCCGAACTGCCCCGTGCCCTTGACGGCGTCAAAGCCGCCCGGTGTTTTGCGCTGGACCGGGGGACGGCCTGTCCGGTCGGCCGCAATCGCGTCTTGCTGGTGCAGGTCGAGCGCAACAACACGCGAACCGGCAGTCATTATGCCGAAGCGCTGTTGTCCCATGAAACCGTACAGGCCTTCAACCTGATGGTGCTTTTCGACCGGACCATCGATTTGAATGATCACTCGCTGATGCTTTGGAAGGTCTTTAACAATGTCGACCCGGAACGTGATTTTTATGTTCGCGGCAACCGTCTGGTCATTGATGCCTGTATCAAACATGCCGGCGACGGCCATCTGCGCGAATGGCCCGCTGAATTGACCTTCGAGTGAGCTGTTCGCAGGTGTTCGATTATTTCAAGCGGTCCGCAGAATTAACTTGCCATTTGGATTCGGCTCTTTTTATAATCGGAAATTATCGACGTCGAACCATCGAAAACATTTCCAGATCGCCGGCTAACCCACCTTGCTGCCGATTCGTATTGTTCACCAGGAACAGCAACCGCACACAAACTAAATAGCGCCCATCCGGAAATAGTCGCTTTTGGTTCAGGCCAAGGCCGCAGCCCAATTGCGACCGCAGGCGTAGCCAGGCTACGTCGAGGATCGCAATTGGGCGAGAACGCCGGCCTGGCCAAAAGATGCTATTTCCGGATGGGCACTAAACAATGCCGGCCGACCTGCCTCTTGTCCCCGTGACAAGAACCCTGCAGGAGGCACTGTATGCTTTATTCTTTTGCGCCCCAAACCGTGTTGAATTTCGGTCAACTTGTGGTCGACTTTGCCAACGCGAAGACCACGGCGCTGGCCTGCCGCGCCTATTTCGGCAATCTGCCAGAATGCGGCGCCCTGCCCCCTGATTTTGCCGCCCGCGCAGCTCTCGCCTTTCCACTGCAACCGCCTTCGAATGACGATTTCAACAAAACCGAACGCCGGCTTTTTTGCCGGTTGGGGCAGGTGCGCAGCCTCAAACGCAAACTCAATCGCAAACTGAGAAAGAACGCGTACGAACTGGATGCGTATCATCCGTTCGAAAAGACGTTTTTTCTGTACAAATTAAATAGGGATTGCGGGGGCTTTTTTCTGGGTGACCTGCGCATGTGCACCCTGCGCGAAGGGCCGCTGGCCTTTCGCATCGATGAGTTCGATACCGCTTTTAACGGCGAGCCCAGCCCGGCCACGATACGGCAATTGGAAAAGCTGGCTGTTGCCGGCAACGATCTCGAAAGGTTGCGAGCGCTTGTCCCGCAATCTCGCCGGGACGTCGTTGCCGCCCGCCGCAAACAGCATGAAAAGATAAAGCGCCTGCATGGCGTTATCAAAAAGCAGCAGCGCAGTTACCGGCAGATATTGAACGCAGCCACCAGCGGGCGCGACCTGCGCAAACTCCGGGCGTTGCGAACCTTTGTCAAACGCTACAACCGCAACCCGGCCTACCGGTTGGATATCAACCGCGGCCATCTTGCCGCAAGATCGCCTCTCACCGCTTCACGGTATTTGAATGTTCGCCGCACCGGCGAATGGTTCGGTCTGCTGTATCATGATTTGATTTACTGCCTGGTGACCTATTTCCGCTCGCCCGAAAGCACCCGTTTTCTGCACAAATGCAGCCGTTGCAACCAATACTTCGTGGCACAGCAAGCGCCCATCGACCGCTGTCCTCGTGCGGCTTGCCGTCGTCCCACCCTCATTCGCCACAAGATCGTTCCCGATCCGCCCCCCAGCCGGGCACCCGCGCATCCTGTCAAGCCGCAACCGGATACCGGGCGTATTGTGATTGTGTAGGGGCTCGCAAACTTTATTCTCTAGGTGAAGAGTTCGGCAAACAATTTGTCGTCACCGGCGGGTTGCTGCAGGTCGTCGAGTACATGGTCGGCGCCGGATGTTTCCAATTCTTCGCGGGTGTAAACACCGGTCGCCACGGCAATGGTTTGCGCGCCGTGCAGGCGACCGCATTCAACATCGCGGGGAGTGTCGCCGATGACGATGCAGTCGGCAGGGGAAATTGTTTGGCCGGAGAGTTTGTGGAATTTGTCGACGGCGATGGGCAGCAGCATATTGCGGTCCTGATGATCGCTGCCAAAGGCGCCGATCACAAAGTACTTCTCCAGATCGAATTGCTTCAGCTTGATGTTGGCTCCCGGCTCGATATTGCCGGTCAACAGCCCCAGGATGCAGGCGGGGTGGGCGTCCAGGCGTTGCAGCAATTCCGGCACGCCGGGCAGGACGACGGAATCGGCTTTGCGAATCTCACTGGTCAGATTTTTCAGGTAGTGGACGATGATTTTATCGATAATGCCTTTGTCCACCGGCGCCTGACTTGCAAGCAGGCCCTCCTGAACAATCTGGATGTCGGTTTTACCATCCATGCGCACATGCCTGAATGCGTCGGTTACGCCCAGAGTGCTTGCAAAAGCCTGGTTGATTGCCCGGCCGCCGGCGCCGCGCGCATCCATCAACGTGTGGTCGATGTCGAACAGAATCAGTTTTTTCACGTCGACTACCTGTTCTTGGTTGACGGTACTTAGGTTTTGGCCGGCACCGGCAAGATAGTGGCATGGTGCCCGGTGGCCTGGAGAAAACGTTCGATATCCGGTTTTGAAATCACCAGGGTGCTGGTGTTGATCAATGGATGAAATTGCAGCGCCTGGGCCGCCCACAGGGTTTCATCGATAATGACTTCCACCGCCTTGTGGCGATCATTGAACAGAGCCAGTAGGGATACCGAGCCCGGGGTGACACCTAAATGCGTTTCAAGCCGTTGGGCCGAACCGAAACGGACCCCCTTGGCATCCAGGGCGTGGGGCAACACTTTCAGGTCGACCCGCAAATTATCCGGCACGACCACCAGAAAATGACGTCGACCTTTCTGATCGCAGAGAAAAAGATTCTTGGTTTTACTTCCGGGCAGATCCGGTGTCAGCCGGTAGACATCTTCCACGGTAAACACCGGCGGGTGATCGTGTCGCTCGTAGGCCACATCATGTTCAGCCATAAAAACGAGCAATTCTTTCTGCAAAACATCGGATTGAGGTTGGACTGTCATCTATAAACCGTTAGAATACCACAATTCTTAATTATTAATTCCCAATTCTTAACTCCTGACTGCGCCCCTAGCCGTATATCGTCCCCTGAGTCCAGGCCGCCAGCAGCAGGACGACAGTTATGGTCAGATAACAGATTTGATAGCGTTTCGACAAGAGTTGTTTCACCAGCAGGGCATACCCGCCGCCCAGCACGGTGCCGGCCCCAAAACCCAGAAAATGGGCGGTGATGTCGGTGTGGGCGCTGGAACCGAGCAACGCCAGTAGTGCCAAACCGCCGCCCAGGGGTAAAAAAGTCCTGATTTTTTTGCCCGGCAGGCGTTGCATGCGGATCAAGCGGTAGGCGCTGATGATGCCAATGGCGCCGAAAACGGCGGTGGAGGCCCCCACGGACAGGTGCGCGCTTCCCTGATATAAATAGGCGTTGGCCCAATTGCCGATGATGCCGCTTGCCAGGATTAAAAACCAGCCCAGGCCCCATCCCAAATAGGTGCAGACCGCGGCACCGAAGAGCGTCAGGCCGACCATGTTGCCCAGCAGGTGGACCGCGTCGGCATGGATCAGCAGGGCGGTGACCGTGCGATGCCATTCCCCGTCAACGATTTTACCGGCCGCTGCGCCAAAGTCCCGGATCCGTTGCGCGGCTTGGGGCGAATCGTAAAACAGCAGATACGCGATCAGCAGCACAATCGCCGACCAGAGCCCCGCACCCAATGCAAAGCGGGGCGTATCATCCTGTGGTGCCGGCGACACGGTCCGGTTTTCGCGCTGATAAGCATCCACCGCGGCCAAGGCGCGGGCCACCTCGTGCGGCGCCACCAGGATCGTCCAGGTTGAATCGTGGTCATTGTTTTTACGGACCTGAAAGACGATCCCCTCGGAAGACAGCACAATGGCGTAGGTGTCTGCCTGGTCGGTGTTCAGTTGTTCAAATAATGAAACCATTTGGTTTTTTTCGTAAAAAAAGAGTTGTGAATTCGGGTGCGCCTGCTTTCGATAGTTCATAACCTATGACATCATATGTTAAAAATGGGAACAAAATTAACGTATGCAAGTGTCGGTTACGATGCCCTGGCGGCTTTAAACACGGCCGTCGGGTTGGTTTTGCGCGAGGGCCTTGAAGTCTGCTTCAATCGCCACGCCCTGGTGGCGGCTTTCTGCCGGGAGGCGATGCAGCGGCTGGGGTTCGAACTGTTCCCGCCCGCGACGCCGTGCCGTCCCCCACGGTGACCGCCGTCAACCTGCCGGATCACCTGACATGGGAAGATCTCGACCGCCGCTTGCGCGACCAGGGGCTGGTCTTGGGCGGCAACCTGGGCGTTTTGGCTGGGGCGAAGTCTTTCGCTTCGGTCATATGGGCTCCCAGGCGGATAGGGGCCTAATGCGCCGGGCGGTTGAGATTGTGGGAAAGAGTGTGCCGATTACATGATTATCAAGTCACGACTCAAATAGCTTGTCATGTGGTAACTATTCAGCGTAATTTCAAAAAGTAGAAAAAATAGCAGAAAAAGCTTGACAGTGTTTTTGTAAAAAAAGTGCTATTTTATTCTTTATAGCAGTTCTTTGATATAGTGCCCACCATTCGTTATATATGGCCTTAAAAGCCATCTATGCCTTGGAACTATTGCCCGTGTATCGGTAAAAATTTTAAAAGC
>JANQIE010000300.1 GCA_028282295.1 Desulfobacterales bacterium
GCACGGCCTTTTTGAATTTACCAGCCGGCGTTCATGGAGGGGGCGGACGAGCAATGCGACCGGTTCGCGCCTGGCGCACCAGTATGGTAAGAGCAAAGAACCAGCTTGCCAGCAAAATGACTGTTGAAGCGAAACGAGGATTTAGGGTAATAAATAAAGCAATAGGTAAGCTGAATTCGAATAAGGATGCCGTTGTTGATCCAAGATTGAGATCTAATCTAATCAATCCTAAAGTCAGCGTGAACTCGACACCGAGGGCGTTAGCCAAAGAAGCGCTCAATGCTGAGGAAGCCCTTGCACTTGAATTGCGACAGTTGCAGAAAACTGCAAAACGTCAAATTGTACCTGACTCAAAGAACTTAGCGGACCCCAAAAACATCAGATTCACTCAGGATAGTATCAAGAATGCTTTTAAAGATAAGCGAAAACTGCAGTCACTTATCGATGGTTTGAAAGCTGGAAAAGTTACTGCTGATGATATACCAGCAATCCGTGTCTTTGAAAAGGATGGAAAAATTTTCTCTTTGGACAACCGGCGTCTAAAAGCCTTTCAAGTGGCTGGTGTTCCAATACGAACCGTCCCAGCTACCCCGCAAGAAATTGTCAATGAAGCTTGGAAAATGACTACTAAAACAGATGGCTTAACTATTAAGGTTCGAGGCGGAGGATTGTAAAATGTCAGTAGGCCCTGAAAATATAGCAACAAGAGAGGATTTAGTGAAATTCATTCAGTCATTGGCAAACGAATCGTCTTCTGCCTCGAGCAATTGGGAGAACGAAGACTTACCATCATTTTTGGAGGCAATGGCTGCCTGGATAGAAGATATGGATGGATATTACCAAAATCAGGGAGAGCCAACACCCAACCAGCCCTCCTGGAAAACAATAGGGGAAATTCTTAAAGCTGCGACAATATATGAATAGCAGTTCCGGTGCCACGATACACGATAGAAAAAATTATTCTTTGATGACCGTTTTTATTTTTAGGTGGAAGCCTTCAGCGTCGATTTAACGGGCATCACTTACGATAGTGAGGGCAGAGCGCGATTGTAGCGTTGGAGGGGATAGGGGAGAGCGTTTTTTTTAGACAAGGACGAGTAGGATTCAAAATGAGTAGTTTTTCAAAAGTGTTTGGTGCGAAAGCTCGTATTTATCTGAAGACCAATCTCGATATTCAACAGCTGTCTGATGTACTGGCAAATGGGCTAATGCTACCTGGAATTAATTTGGAAGCCGATGAATATCCGCCCCATGAAATCTTAGGCTCTTGTGAGGCACTGGGGTTTGAACTATGGTTAGAAAAATCTACTGAAATCGAAGGACTATCCTACTTGTTAAAAATCGAAACTGAAGATTGTTTAAACGAGTCTTTTAACGATCAAATGCATGATTTGTCGCCATGGCTTGCAAGATATGTTTCAAAGATATGTGAAATTGATTCTTTCATACCATATGCAGAAGACCAAAAGGGACTACTATTCACTAAAGGACAAACTTCAGAGATAGACATTTCTGAATTAACAGAATGACCTGAAAGGAGTTCCGGAGACGATAGATAATTGTTGATTCGCATCGCGAAACCCATCCAATTCACTACCGCAGCCTGCGTTCGCACCCATAAAAAAACCGGCCCCCGAAAGGGCCGGTTCATGCATGGCGATATTTGCCGAATGATTTGTTTCTGTTTGTCAGCCGTCAGCCGCCGCCCGACTGCAGCTTACAGGCCGAGAATCTCAATTGCGGCGATCTTCGGGTTTTCAACACCATGTTGAAATTCGATATTCATCTGCCCGTCAACCACTGTGACTGTCGCGGTCTTGATCAGGGCGGCATCATGGCCGACTTCGCTGAAGATATCGAGATCATCCAGCACCAGGTCGCCTTCGACCAACACGTCGAAGACTCGCTGACCTACACCGGCCGTACCGCTATAGATGTCGGCAAAGTAGAGATTCACGCGGTACTGACCATCAGGCAGATCAAAGGCATACCTTAATTCCGAACCGCCGGCCTCGTCCCAACGTTCACTGCGAAACAGGGTGTCCGCCGTTGTACCGTCGATGGCGTCATTGGTCGAACTGACCCGTCCGGTATTGAAGCCGTAATCCGCTTCCCAAACATTACCGTCAGCATCGGTGTAAGCCGGACCGCCGGTGTTGACCCGAATCACGGTATCGTTCACCGGTTCGGGGGCCGGCGTGGTCGACATGATCTCGATTGCGGAGATTTTCGGATTTTCAACCCCATGGCGCAACTCGATGTCAAGACGGCCGTCGTTGACAACGACATCCAGGGTTTCCACGAGAGCGGCGTTATGACCGACCTGCGCGTATATATCCAGGGCGTTCAGGACCAGTTCCCCTTCGGCCAGCACGTCGAAGACCCGCTCGCCGACACCGGCTGTGCCGGCGTAAATATTGGCGAAGTGCAGGTTGACCCGGTATTGACCGTCGGGCACATTAAAGCCGTAGGTCAGTTCCGCACCGCTGCCGTGGTCCCAGCGTTCGGTCTGGTAGAGATAGTCTTCTGAAGTGCCGCTGATCGGGCTGTTGACGGCATAGACCTGACCGGTGTTATACCCGGTGTCGGCCTGCCAGAGATTCCCGTCGGCATCCACATACTCATCGCCCCCGGCGTTCACCCGCAGCAGCACATCACCGGCGGGAACAGCCGCAAATGTTACGTTGATCTGATGATCGGCGGCTATATCGCTGAAGGTATAACTGCTTACCGGCCCGATCGACTGGCCGTCCACCAGCACGTCTTCAACTTCGCACCGGGTATCGGGGATCAGGTTGAACGTTACGGTTTCGCCGTAGACAACGCTGACAGCACCTGACGGAGCGATCGTGCCGTTTACGCCGGCATCGGCGGTGATGGTGAATGTATCCGGGGCAAACTGCGCCAAAACCGTGTGCGGCGCACTGACGTCCGTAAAGGTATAGGATGTCACGGCCCCCACGGATTGGCCGTCCACCAGGATATCTTCGATATGATGATTTGCTTCCGGCTCAAAGGTGAAGGTGCGGCTTTGGCCGTGAACAACGGTGGTATCGCCGGCAGGTGCAACCGTGCCGCCGGCGGTGGCGGACGCCGAGATGACATAGGCGTTCGGCGCAAACGTCGCGTTGAGTGTGTGGTTGCCCGTAATCGCGTTAAAGGTGTAGGTGGTCACTGCGCCCACCGAAACGCCGTCCACGGTCACGTCAGCAACCTGGTAGTTGGTATCGGGGGTGATGGTGTACTGCTGCGAAGCCCCGTAGGGCAGTTGGATCGCGCCGGCCGGCGTTACCGTGCCGCCGACACCGGCACCGGAGGTAATGGTGTACGTATTCGGCGTAAAACTCGCGGCAATGGTGTGATTGCGGTCGACGTCGGTGAAGGTATATGTGGCTACGGCGCCGACCGAAACCCCGTCCACTGTCACATCGGCGATCTGATGGTTGGCATCGGCCGTAATGGTGTATTGCATGGTTCCACCGTAAGTTACCGGCTGGTCGCCTGCCGGTGAGATCACGCCGCCGCTGCCGGCAGTGGCCGAGAGTGTGTAAACATCGGCCGCGAAACTGGCGGCGATGGTGTGGTTTGAACTTACATTGCTAAAGGTATACGACGTCACCGCACCAACCGATTGACCGTCCACCGTGACATCGGCGACATGATAGTGGGCATTGGCAGTAATGCTGAAATTGTGATCGCTGCCGTAAGTCGCCTGGGTGGTCCCCGCCGGCGCAATGGTACCGCCGGTTCCGGCCGAAGCGGTCAACGCAAAGGCGTCAGGGTCCACCGTCACACTACAGGAATCGGTCGCCTGCAGATTGTCTTCATCATGGACGGTCAAAGCAAAGGTAAAGGTGGTGTTCCGGGTGACCGGCGGTACTACAAACCCGGCTTGCGCGCTCTGGGCATTGGTCAGGGTCACCGACGGACCGGCGGTCTGAGTCCACTGATAAGAAGTGATCGTGCCGTCCGGATCCGATGACTGGGAGCCATCCAGGTTGACGGTGGCCCCAACCGCGGCGGTAGTATCCGCGCCGGCAACAGCGACAGGCGCCTGCGGTTCGCCGGCAGTTGCCGGAACAATTTCGATGGCCGCGATTTTGGGATTTTCCACTCCTTGTAAAAATTCGATGTTCAGTTGACCGTCAAACACGTCTACCTGCGAGGTCTTGATCAGGGCGGCGTCATGGCCCACTTCGCTGTAAATATCGATGTTGTCAAACACCAGCTCACCTTCAATCCGCACATCGAACTGCCGCAGGCCGACACCGGCGGTGCCGTCATAGATATCAGCCAAATAAAGATTGACGGTGTATGAACCGTTGGGCACCGTGAACTGATACATCAGGTCGGGTGCATTGTCGTTGTCCCAGCGTTCGGTTTGAAACAACGGATCGTCTTCGGTGCCGCTTATCGGATCATTGGTGCTCCAGGTAATGCCGGTATTGAACCCGTAGTCCGCCAGCCACTGATTGCCGTTCACGTCGACGTAGTCATTGCCGCCCGCGTTCACCCGAATGGTCGCTTGACCGCCCGCGGTCGCTTGAAACATGACTTCGTTCGAATTGACACTTTCGTTGCCGCCGATATCGCAGGAACGAACAACAAAGTAATACGTCGCGCCGTCTTCAAGTTCGCTGATGGTGCAGGTGGTTTCGGTTCCGAGCCAGACCGGATTGGCAAAATCATAGGCTTGGCCGTCCCGGCGCTGGAACACCAGGTACCCGTCCAGATCAGATTCCTCACAAGGGTTCCAACCCAACGTAACCTGCGCGGCATGCGCCGGTTGCGGCAGGGCGGCGATTAAAACCAACAAAAAACACACGGACAGTGCGCGAAGAAAAAAACGTAAACAAGGTTTGGATAATAGTACTTTTATTTGGGCCATTTATACACCTTCCAAATTTTATTCTACCTTGCAAAGCGCTCTGCATTTGGAAGATGCATCTGCTCTGCTCGGCGACCTTACTGCAGCGTTGCGTATTATCCTTGCGGACAATTTGTTTTTTTCGGACTCCCGAAAATCGCAACGCCCATTGCCTGAGCAAAAGCAATGCCACCATAGCTACATTGTGACTTTTTTATAACACCAACATAGCTTACGTGCGGCTAAGTTATTGATATTTATTTTTATTCATAACTCAAAAAAAATCGGCAAAAAAATTTTAAACGGCGCCGGCGCCCCCTGATTTTGACCGGCCCAATGGACCAAAGGCCGTATGCATGCGCATACGGCCTGAATTAAGATGTGGATAATATTAAAGATATTTCATCAGGCGGCCGCCAGGGAGGCTTGCAGCCACTGACAGGTAGTTGGCTTGGAATAAATTTACGAATTTTTTCAGCAGGTTAACAAACAATCAGCATAAAGCCCGCCAACGTGGTCGCATCCTTCTTATCTTTTCGTTTGCGGAAGGTTTATGATTAAGGATACAGTCATACGATTACTGCTCGCGCAGCACCGTCGCAATAATTCGATACATGCGGTTACGGTCTGCAGCAGTAATGTATTCATGCACCGGCAGGGTCATGATGCGCTCGGATACCGCGTGGGCATTGGGATAGGACAAGGTGTTATCGACATAATCGGCTGCACCCGGCAGGACATTCAGCGGCAGGGGATAACTTCCGGTGGCGCCCAACCCCTGTTCCTTTAGAAGCACAAGCGCCCTGTCACGGCAAGCGGCGTTTTTGAATATCATCGGAAAGCGCAACAACGCCGGATCGCTTAAATCCCCGGACGGAAGAAAATGAAAATGGTCTTTCAACCCGACCAGGGTCTCGCTGTAGCAGCGAACGAGCCGGGCCCGCATCGCTCCCAATGCCACATACCGTTTAACGAGCGTCGCCCCCAAGCGCAACGCCGGCACGGCCATTCGCTGCACACTGATCTCGGCATTGAAAACGGTCTCGCCGACCTTCAGCCACGGCAGACATTGAGGCAACCAAAAACTGCGCGGATGAAAAAACACCCGGTAGAGCACTAGTTTAGCCGCGTACAGGCACCAGGGCACCGGCCCCGCCGGTGACGCCAGGGTCGCGTAAACCTCGGCCACGGCGGTTTCCATGGCCGGATTGTTGACCACCACCGCCCCGCCGCTGAGCAGGCTCAACGGTTTACCACGGCCAAAACTGTAAATCCCCAAGTCACCGGATAAACCCAAAGGGCCTTGGCCGGTCGTATTACCGAAGGCCTGGGCCGCGTCCTCCAACAGGTAGATTCTGTTTTGATCCGCAAAAGCCCTCAGCGCCTTCAAATCTTCGCTCAGACCGAAAAAATGGACCGCAATGATCGCCAGAGCATCGCGCACATCCCGGTCAGCCAGACTGTTCAGATCCATGCGGTAGTGTCCCGGTTGTAAATCACACAACACCGGTTGCAGCCCGGCCTTTAACACCGCCGCCAGGACCGAGGGGCAAGTGTACGCCGGCAGGATCACTTTTGTTTTGGACGCTGTGCGTTTGAACGCCTGCAAGGCGACCACCAGGGCCGCGCTGCCCGAGGAAACGGCAAACAGCCGTAGCCCGATGCGCCAGGTGTCCAGGAACATGCCCCGCGAAGCCCTCTTTTTAAAAATAGTCAACACCTCGCCGAGGGGAATCGAATGGCCGACGGCGGGTAGCGTGCGCTGGATATTCATAGTAATCGTCCGTGTATTTAACCAGTTTCATTGGCGTCCCCTTTCGTCATGGGGGTAGCGAGGACATCCTGCAAATAGGCGACTATCGCCGCGTAGCCTTGAACCGAAATGTGACTGCCGTCTTCTTGCGCATACCTGCGCTGTCGCAAAGCCCCCTCTTCTTCGGCCAGCAATTGCTGCAAATCGAGCACTTGCAGACTTTGGTCGGCGGCATAGGTTTTAAGCCAGGAATTGACCTCAAGCACGTGCCGATTGATAAACGCCTGGTAGCTGGTTTTGCCCATCAATCCGGCGATCCAACCCACCACCCGCTCCTTGAAACCGCCGCGCGGTCCCATGGTCACTTCCGTCGCCAGAATCGGCACGATCCCATTGGCTTGCGCCAAACGTACCATCTCCCGGTAACTCGTCTTGATCCGCTCAATGGCGGCCGGGATTTGCGCGCGGTCGGCACGGAAGATATCGTTGATAAACCCCCACATGATCACGGCCTGCGGTTTTTGATCGATCACGTCGGTTTGAAAGCGGGCGAGCATTTCAAAAGACTGCTCCCCGCCAACCCCTTTGTTCAGAATCGGCCGGCCGGCCACGGCGGCCAGTTCCAACCCCTCGGCATAGGACGCCCCGATCAACACGATACCGGGCCGGCGGGTCAGGCTTTGATTCGACTGCGACTTGGATGCCATCTCGACTCCTTTGTGTAAGAAGTGGTTGTCGGCCGTTACCGCCGAAACGCCAAGCAAAACGGCGGCCAGCACGCCGCCCCAGATAATCATGCGCCTCAAACCGATTTCGCCGATTGCGGCGGTTCGAACATTTACCGTCATAGTTGCACTCCTTTTCAAGACCGGGATAGTTGCGCCAGCAACCCGTCGACACATCTTTCAATTCTCTCAAAACACTGCGTATACTGCGCCAACGGTTTACCATACGGATCCTCGATATGGTAGCGGGCCCACCCCGGATACATTTTGCGTGACCCGTTTTCAAAAACGGCTAGTAAAAATAACTTATCAATATGCGCCGGAAACCGGTCGCGCAATTCAGCGACCTGCCCCGGCTCCATGGCCAGAACCATGTCCGCGGCCCGGACTTCTTCCTCGGTCACCTGGGTGGGCGCATGGGGATCCAAATCGACGCCACGCTGTCCGGCAGCGGCAATGGCGGTGTCGGGCGATTGCTTCGCCCGAACCAGCAGCCCGGCGGACGCAATACGCAGTCGCGGCGTCGCTTCGGTTTGCGCCACCCGGCGCACACCATAGTGATGAGCATAGGCACTGCGGCAGATATTGCCCAGGCAGATGAACAAAAGGCGTTGCGGATCTTTGGGAATAGCCGGTGTTTTCATGGTTTGCCCGTAAAAAGTCCAAAAAAAGTCGCGTAAATACCCCTTAACCAGTTTCTTCAACACACGTCTGACAATCATGCGAATCCTCGAACAGAAGTAAAAAAACTAAGCGCGCATTGCATTACGAAAACGCGTCAACAATTGCGGTCCCAGCGGTACAGTACTCAACAGGCGAAAAACATTTCCAGGCAACTTGCCGCGCCGGTATTTGATTTGGCGCCAACGGCGCAGGCTTTGCCGCGCCGCGCGGCTATCGTTTTCGTAGAGCTGAAGCTTGGCGATCTTCAAAAGCACGTCTTCTTCCACCTGATCCACATCCCGGCGCCGGTCGCGGTAGAAGCTGCGGTCGGCTCTGTAAAGCCGGTCAAGCAAACCGATCCGGCACTGAAGCCGGTCCAGTTGACTTTTGCGAGTCAGGCGCACCGCATCGTCATGACTCCGGTTAAGGGTCGTTTCCAGCGTCATGAACCCGGCCGGATGGATTTGCGACAACCGGGCGTAGAACTCCCAATCGCCGCAATGAAAATCATCTTCCACAAACCGTATTCCCGGTGTGATCATGGCCTTGCGGATCAAGGAACTGCTGGGCAGCACATACGGCTCAAAGAGCAAATCATGGTAAAGACTGCCGGAATAAAACGTAAACGGCGGGTATTTCGCCCCCTCGAACGAGGCCAGCGTACGGCTGTCGGTCCCCTCGCCCAGAATCGCCGGCCAGGGTTTGGGCGTGTGATGCCAGGTGCGCAAGCCCTGGGGCGTTTTACTTCCGTCTTGCCTGAAAATAAAAAAATCGCTGAAGACATACGCCAACCGGGGAAACCGGTCCAACAGCGCGACCTGTAAATCGATCTTGAAATCGAGCCACAGATCATCGTCATCCAAAAGCGCGATAAATTCGCCCCGTGCTTTCCTCAACGCCAGGTTGCGCGCTGCGTTGGGCCCGGCATGCGTCTGCTGAAAAAACCGCACCCGCGAATCAAATCCGGCGACAATCTCGGCCGTATGATCCGACGAGCCGTCATCGACCACAAGAACCTCGATCTTTTGATAAGTCTGGTTTAGAACGCTGTCAATCGCTTCTTTTAAAAGCGCGGCACGATTATAGGTTGGAATGATTACACTGACCAGCGTCATACGCCCCCCCCAGGTTGAATGAGAATTAAGAATTGGGAATTAAGAATTGTGGATGGGAATCATTTATAAAAGGAAATTTGTAAAACGCCCTTACGTTGCGGCGAGCCGCCGGAACAGGCAATGTGCGCGTCTTGGAAAATTTCCTGGATTCCCGCCTGCGCGGGAATGACGAAGTCGGCATTGCCTCGCCGTGTTTGGGCGTCATTCCCGTGCAGGCAGGCATCCAGGAGATGTCGCAAAGATGCCTGAGTGGTGTTATCAGACTTCGACATGCAGTTTTGCTCACATTGTTATTCATTTTTTCTTAAGGCTATGGCTAACGCCCTGCGACTCATCGGATAGTTAAAGTCAATGACATTGGTTCTTAATTCTCAATTCACAAATTTTTAATCTTATAAATGATCTTCATCCACAATTCTTAATTCTCAATTCATAATTCTTAATTTTATAAATGCTCTCCATCCACAATTCTTAATTCTTAATTCATAATTCTTAATTTTTTCCCCAGCTGTTTAAAGCCCCAGCGGCCGATATCGCCCCCCAGGGTGCTCCAGGCGGTCAGACTGGGTGGAAAGAGCCCAAAGGAAACATGCTCGCGCCGGTGACCGCGCGCCCACATGTGCAGCCAGGGTTCGTCCGAACCTAAAAACTCATACGACTGCAATTGCCTCTCAAACGCATATTGAATCGAGGCATTGATCAGTAAAATTCCGGGGGAACAGCGCGAATACGTCTCATCGTAGCCAACCTTCAGGAGCCAGAACCGCTGGTGACATTCGACGCCGATCAACATTGCCACGGGCTTGCCGGCAAGCGTCAACAGCCCCAACCGCAAAATCCCCTGCGCGCACGCTTTACGCGCATAGCGGCTGAAGAAACGGCCCAGCGGTTTGTTGTGCAGCAAGGACGATCCCCGCCGTCCCTTCCAACCCGCCGCCTCCACATGAAACGCCGTATCGAGCCGGGCCGCCAGTTCATCGGGATTGGGTGCAAAGATATCGATGTGCAGGTCACCGAATTGATGGGCCCGTTTCAGCGCCCGTTTCAAATCGTAGCGCCGCTTGGAGGTCAGCGATTGAAAGTACGTGTCCCATGAGCCGTTGACCGGCACAAACGCGGTAAAGGCCGCCGTGCGCGGCATCAGCACACTCAATTGTCGCCGGGCCAGGGCCTGCAACCGGCCGGCCAGGGCCGTATCCGCCACGGTTTTGTTCAGATAGACCGGCAACCGCAAGCGGATCAGCGCCCTGATCGTCTCGGCCAACGCGGTTTCATGGGTGTATAAAATCGCACTGGGCTCGTTCAAAACCGATGCGCCCACGATTTCCAAATATCGCAACCGGCGGCGGTTGCAGACCACCAGCGGCAAAATCGCATCGATCGAATCACCGCTCCCGGCAACAATAACCCGCAGGCTTCCCGGCGGGTAGAAGGCGCTCGCCGCCGCTTGAGTCCAGGCATAAGAACAAAAAGGGGTTCCGGCCTGCGCATTGAGCCGGTTCCAAGGCTGCTCAAAATCGGATAGCTTGTCAGGATCGCTAATAATTTCAGACATGGTATCGCAAGGCAGGTCGTCGGTTATTCGGTTGTCGGGGCATAATCCGCACCCACGGATCTGAATTTCGGACTATCAGATACAATACGCATATCCGGGGTTCCGGTGTCAACTAATTCAGGATCGATGTGAACAACTACCCGGCTCGGCCCGGCCGGTAAATTCATCACGATCTGGCCCCGCGGACTGTTCCACAGATTGTCAAAAATCCTGAACGTGTCCGGCCGGGTGCCGGACTCGATCTTGGCGGCCCGTATCCGGGGCTGCGTGGCGATGATCAGATTATTGTGAAACACCCCTTCGCGGCAGGCGATAAAGTGCGCCTCGTCCGTATCCTGGGAAATTCGCAGCACCGCCTTGCGCGGCGCCACAATCGTATTGTAACTGACGATCCCGCCATGGGCGGTACTCCAGGCAACCGGTATCCGGCTGCCGAAAATCCGGTTGCCAGACACCTTGATTGCCGTAGCCTCGTAATTCACACCGGGCGGACGAAAAAACGCCTTGCCGGTATGGCCACCGATCACCACACTGTGCGCGCCGGCATTTTTAAAAAACGACCCCACAATGCGGATATGGCTGGAGCCCCCCTTGGCCTGCACCCCATTGCGTTGCGAAAACCCCTTGAGCCCCTCAAAATGGCTATCGGCAATCAAACCGTTGTGACACCCGACCATATCAACAGCGCTGCCGCCCCACCCAATCACCCGGCTGTTCGCCACCACAAAATCCCGCACTCCGGAAAGCTTGATCCCGTCACGATTGCCCCTGGGCCCGATTTTTGTCACCAGAACGTTTTCGATACGGATATGGTGCGACGGCGTTGTATGATTGCCGCCGTCATCAATATTGATTCCGTTGCCCTCACAGCCGACCACATGAATATCGCGAATCGTCAAATAGCTGCACCGGGCCAGGTGAAACGCCACCAGCCCCCCCTCGAATACCGGCGGATTCCGCCGGTCCGCGCCCTGGATCACGATCGGGGCATCCGGTCTGCCGGCAAGGTCCTTCAACGCGTGCCCACCGGAATAAACGCCGGGCGCGATCGACACGACCTGCCCCGGCCCAAGCCCCGCCAGTGCCTGTTGCAGTGAGTGGTTATCCGTGACAACCTGCGAGGAAGCACCGCCGGCAGCCGATAAACCGGCGCACATAAAAATCAGCCAAACAATTGAATGTAAAACAGATCGCACCATGTTGAACCGTCCTTGGTTTAAATTGGGAGCACCCCAAAAAATTATTGTTCCAAAACGTAAGTATGGTATCGAATTATGACAAATAAATTACAGCCTGCGATTGTACCGCTAGCCGCCGAATTCGATACCGCCCTTCAGGTTTTTCCCCCGCCCTTTTCAGGAATTTCCCGCCCATATTCAGGGATTCCCCGATTTACATAAATTTGAATAACATTATAATGCAGTCCATTTTGGTTTTGCCTCCAACACTTGGGGACAATGCCATAACTCAGGGCGCGCGAGCCCTTAGGGCTCACGCAAAAACAATTTCACATTTTAGGCGCCCGGCTTCAGGTCGGGTTGGTTCGATCTGAGGGGCCAAAACCGCAGTCATAGCAGGCTATGGCGAGGATTTTGGGACTGAAGATCGAGCCAAAATGACCTGAAGCCGGGATGCATAAAATGTGAAATTATTTTTGCGCGAGCCCTGAGGCCATTCATCCGGTTAACTCATTTGTAGGCGCGGCGTCCCGCCGTTCCTTCGAACCAATTTTAATGACATTGATGTTGGGGGAAACTGTTCATGGGGTAATGGTACAATTACTTCCTGTGGCCCCTGCGCCTGTGCACAGAATAAAAATCCTGACGTCAAGGAATCGAAGCGTTTCGCGTAACAGACGCAGAACACGCCAAGGGTTTGCATCACGGTCACAAAAGTTCAATGGATATAAGAAGGTAATTTAAGAATGTCGACAGTAAAAGAAGTAAAAGACCGTAAAGTCTCAGCAAGCGACCCTGCCGAAGGACAACAGGATAAGGATCCACAAAAGAAAACGAGAAAGTTAAAAGATAAGCCCCCGACCAAAAAAAAGGACCTGGACGGTGTACCCAAAAAATATACCGTAAAGTCAACCAGGGCTGAAAAAAAACCGGCACCATCAGACTCACAAGCGGCCAAAGACCCCCAAACGCCTTCAATTTCAACATCCGCCGCCAATACCGGCCCGTTACGTGAACCTGCGGTGCCTTCCACCAATGGTGCCGTTAATCTCGAAAGCAATGACCGCCGTATGCTCACCGGCGAGGCAAACCGTGCCGGCGGAACACGCAACGAAAGCGGGCCGGCATCCGGCCCTGTGCCCAGCCCCCTGATCGCCGATTCTACCGGTACCTCTGCAGGCACAGCGCCCACCAGGGGAACCACCACCGAACCGGGCGCAACGCCGGCGGCGGTTGCCACCCCCACGAGCGCAACAAGTCCCCCCCCGGCCGATGCCCCGCCAATCAAAACCGCGGCGATTCCCCTGACCCCCAACGACGACGGCTCTTATACCCTCAATCACGTTCGCGGCGGTGCGACGCAAGGTTCCTTTAGCATATTCGATTGGCAGTCAACCGTCGACTCGCTCCCTGTTCAGAATGCAGACGCGCGCGTAGCAAGATTTTTTCCGGGGGATAACAATGTCTTTTCCACTCCTGCGGGAACAATGATAATTGATGCTCAGGGCAAACTCTTTTTTGATGAGCAATCACCCGATACCGAGGTAACCATCACCGAAAAAGTGGTCGATACCGAAAAGGGCTGGACAGAGCTGGCCATTCAATTTGACCGAGATTCCGATATTGCCAGATTTAAAGGAACAAGCAGTATCAATTTACTGCACTATGCCGCCAGCGGGTTTACTCCCGGCCAGGGTCTCACGGCGTATATTTACGAACCGGACGCGAGTGAGGGGACGAGTCATTCGGATAATGTAATCAAAACAGCGCAAAATATTTCACCGGGCGCAGAATTTGTCGGGGTAAACGCGACAAAGAGTAATATCGGCCAATTCACAATTGATGCAAAAAACGACAGCTTCAAGGACTGGATTTCCAAATCTATTGATCTTTATGCAACCAATCTTTTGAATCGCACCACTGAAATCAACAAGATTGTATCGCTGGACAAAAAAAACGGCGGGCAAGGTGGCGTAATCAACGCATCTTTTTCCTCTCCGATTGCCTTTCAAATTGAATCCGCCGTCAACCAACTGAATCTGAATGATACCCTGCGTAATCCGGAAGCATTATTTACAAAAGATCTGGCCGCATTATTGGGCGAAAAACCCGAAGCATTGGGTCAATACGCAGACATCGTTACCAAAAAAGAAAACAAAGCCTATCAATTTATCGCAGAGCGGGTGCAGGATGCGCTGGATAACTCCACCAAATTCCAGGAAACCAGAGAAAAACTGGCCGTGGCAATAAAAAACGCGGCAGACAATAATCTGATTACCATCTGGGGCGCAGGCAATCATCAGGAGTTTGCAAGTGTCTTTTTGGGAGACGGCAGATTCAGCGCCAGGGTCGCTGACGGTATCGACGGTGTTGTTTCAGTAGGCGCTGCCGACCGCTACACGATGAGAGTGCAACCCTTTTCCGCACAAGGTGAAAGTGTTTCATTCACCACACCCGAACCGTCGGGCACTTCATTTGCCGCCCCCGATATCGGCGGTATTTATCTGGCGGTGCAAAGCGAGCTGATGCACGCGGGCCGGGATCAATTAACCGTCGATGAATTTGTCGCACGGCTTGCCAAGCAGGCCCAAAACGGCCCGGCCCCGGATAACAGGGAAGGGTACGGATTCATCAACGACAACAGATCCGCCATCGATGCAATCGTACAGGAAGTTTTGGCGGGAGGCTGAAAAGGGTGTGCGCAAAGGTGTCTACCCCATGAACGATTACAATGGTTCAGTCGATATGAAAAGGAGGGTTTAAAAATGGCCAAAGTAAAAAAAACGAACGATCGCCCGGTCACAACAAGCAAAGTTAAACAAAATCAACGCGATGAGAATCAGAAAAAGATGACGGAGGAGCCGAAAGACAAGCCCCCGACGAAAAAAAGGAACCTGAACGGCGTACCCGGACACTATTCTGCAAAAGCAACCAGAACTGCCAAACCAAAAAACGAAAACAAGCCGGCATCAGGTTCGCAAACGGCCAATGCCCCCACACCAACTTCTCCAGCATCCGTCGCTAAAACCGGTCCGCCACGCGAATCCACGGCACATCCCAGCGATGGTGCCGTGGGTCTTGATAGCAATGACCAAAGCTCGCGCGCCGGCAATGCAAGCCGTACTAGCGGCACAAGCAGCGGGAGTGCGCCGGCATCCGGTACCGTGCCCGCCCCCTCGACCGCCGGTTCCACCGGGCCATCTGCCGGTGCGATCCCCACAGGTGCAACCCCCACAAAAGAATCCGCCACCACATCGGCGCCGGCCGCCCCTTTCACGGCAGCAACCGGTGCAACCCCGGCCGCTGCCCCACCGGCCGAAACCGGAGCGGTTACCGTAACACCCGGCGACGATGGTCCGTATGGGCCCAACCGTGTTCACTTAGGTGAAAATGGCAAGCAACTAGCGAGTGCGCCCCTTATTCCTTTGGAGAAAATTAACGCGTTAAATGTACCGGATTTAACCTTTAACGGCGTTGAAGACGATGCCAATTTTCCCTTATCGTTCGCCAACGATGATGGCACAATTAACGAACAACGGGCCGCCAAAGCATTGGCGTTCATGAAGGAGAATGATTTTAACTCAGTCCGCCTGGGGATTAACACAACCACGGTTAACGATCCCGAGAATTTCGAAAAATTTACCAACATTGTTAACTTCTTGACCGACAACGACCTACACGTGATGTTCGCAGGCTTTAAAGGAAATACCGTAAAGCCCGTGAAAGAGCGAGGAACCGGAAAAATACTCAAAGAGGGTACCGTTGATGGTCAGGAAATTGCACCACCAGGTAAGGATGTCGATGGCGACGGCAAACCGGATAGACAAGAGTTTTTTGATATGTGGACCAAAGTCGCAGAGACGTTTAAAGATAATCAGAGTGTTGTCGGCTATGAGTTGCTGAATGAACCGGCAAGCGGCGGTCCCCGGCGGCAAAAATTCGGCAAAGGCGGGCCGGGATATGCCCCAACCGACAAAGGCGCCCAGCGATACGCAGATGACCTGCAGGCCTTATACGACCACGTCGAAAGACAAACCGGATGGGGCTCAAGCAAGTACATTATGGTTCAAGGCCTGAGAGCAGGAGAAGATATCACACCACTGGCGGGGGAAAACAGGCCGCTTAAAGATGTAGACAATTTAGTGCTCACGCTACATGCCTACCCTTGGCGAAATGAGCGCGGCAATCTGGTGACCAAAGAACAATGGAAGGAGCATTGGGCGCAGCAGCTCGAAACCGCCGGCGATACACCGGTTTTCTTCAGCGAGTTCGGCGTCAAGACCAACATCACTGATTTTAGCGCAGATTCAGCCAACGATGCCGCAACCGGCACCCGCCCCGGGCTGGACACGCCCGTGGATAAGAAGCAACAAAGGCGCAACTGGGCAATGCTCAATGCCGCCGCGGAGTTTTTTAGTGAACACAACCTGGGCTCTGTATACCATGCGTTTTCCTCGCCTCCGGGCGGCGGCGGCGGCAGAGGCCTGACCGACTCAGAGATCAGCGTTATCTCTCAAGACGTGGTCGAGCTAGTAAAAACGGCTCAAGCCGACACTTAGAAAAACTTGAATCTGTAAGATACCGGGACAGCCCTTGCAGGGGCTGCCCCGGTGTTGGTTTGGAGGGTGGCGGAAAAAAAACGTTTACTAGGGTACGACGGGAAGTACTTCGATGGCGCCGATTTTGGCGTTGTCGGTCGTGGCCGTGAAATCGATGTTCAGGACACCGTCGGTCACGGCGACGTCGTTAAAGGTGACCACGACCGCCGTGCCCGCGCCACCGGCGCTTTGGAACAGGTCGTAATCGGTCAGACTCCCCTGCCCGCCTTCCACGGTGACGTTGAAGATACGGCTGCCGACACCGCCGCTGCCGCCGCCCGACGCGCCCCACCAGATCTCGGCCAGATAGAGGCTGACCGTGTAGGTGCCGTTGACGACCGGGATCCCGTAGCCAAACGGGTTGCCCCAGCGTTCAGTCTGGAACAACACGTCGTCGGTGGTGCCGTCAATGGCAATGGTATTGGAGAACGTCAGGGAACTTCCCGTGAAGAACTGATCGGCGCTCCAGCTTAAGCCGCCGGTGGTCACGGCCGGGCCGCCGGCGTTGATACGCACGGTGGTGCCGCCTCCATCAGCGATGCCCTCACCGGACAGACTCACCGCCACGGACGGATTGTCACCGGTGTGAACCAGGGTCATGGTGGCCGCTTTCGCCCCTTCGCTCAGCGGGGCAAAGATCACGGTCAAGGTCACCGGTGTGCCGGGGGATACGGTAAACGGCACGGCCAAATCAGCGCTGAAATCGGCCGCGTCCACGCCGCTGAACTGAATATCGCTCACGTTCAAGGGCGTGTTGCCGGTGTTGCTCAGGACCACGGTTTGCGCCGCACTGCCGCCCACGGTCTGCTGACCGAAGGCGATAGAACCGGTGTCGACCTGCAACAGGGCCGTACTCGGATCGATCCCTGCCCCGGACAGGTCGATGGTCACCGATCCATTGTCGCCGGTATGGTTGAGGGTCAACACGGCGGTTTTGGCCCCGCTGACAAGGGGACTGAACGACACCGTCAGCGGCACCGCCGCGCCGGGATTGACAGTCACCGGCGCGGTCAGGTCGACGCTGAAATCGGCCGCATCCGTGCCGGTGATCACAAAACCGGTCACGTCCAGAGGTGTGTTGCCGGAATTGCCCAGGGTGACGGTCTGACCGGCGCTGGTGCCGGTGGTCTGGGTGCCGAAGGCCAGGGCGCCGGTGCTGGCGGTCAGCACCGCCGTGTCGCCGCCACCGCCCTCGGCCAGCACTTCGATGGCCGCAATCTTGGCGTTGTCGACGGAGGCGAAGAAGTCGATATTCAAGGTGCCGTCGGACACCGCAATGCCCGTAAAACTGACTGTCACGGCGGTGGCCGCGCCGCCGGCGGCAGAAAAGATATCATAATCGGTCAGGGTGCCCTGGCCGCCTTCCACATTCACGCTTAACACGCGGCTGCCCGCGCCGCCGGTGCCGCCGCCGGGCGCACCCCACCAGATCTCGGCAAAATACAGGTTTACGGTAAAGGTGCCGGTGGCGACCGGCAGGTCATAACTAAACGGACTGCCCCAGCGCTCGGTCTGGAACAGGACATCGTCGGTGGTGTTGGCGATGGCGACGGGGTTGGAAAAGGTCGCGCTGCTGCCGCCGGCGAATTGATCGGCACTCCAGCTCACACCGCCGGTGGTTACGACCGGGCCGCCCGCGTTGATGCGGTACACCACACCCCCACCGCCACCACCGGTCACGCCTTCACCGGCAAGCGTCACGGTCACGGCCGGGTTGTCGCCGGTATGACTCAGGGTCAGCGTGGCGGCTTTCACCCCCTCGGTCAGCGGGGCAAAGGTCACGGTCAGGGTCACGGGTGTGCCGGGACTGACGGTGAACGGGGGCACCAGGTCAGCGGAAAAATCGGCGGCATCCGTGCCGCTGAACGACACGGCGGTGACGTCCAGCGCGGTGTCGCCGGTGTTGCTCAACACCACGGCCTGGGTCACGCTGCCGCCCAAGGATTGCTGGCCAAAGGCCAACGTGCCGGTGCTCGTCTGCAGGACAGCCGTGCCGGACGTGGTGCCGGTGCCGGACAGGGCGATGGGAATGTCCGGGTTGTCGCCGGTGTGGGCCAGGGTCAGGGTGGCGGTTTTACCCCCTTCGGATGAGGGGGTGAAGGTCACCGCCAGCGGCACCGAAGCACCGGGATTCACCGTTACCGGCGGGCTCAGGTCGACGCTGAAATCTCCGGCATCGATTCCGGAGATTAAAAATCCGGTGACATCCAGGGGGGTGTCACCGGAGTTGCCCAGGGTGACGGTCTGGGCGGTGCCGGCCCCGACGGCCTGACTGCCGAACGCCAGGGTGGTGACATCGGTGGTCAGGGTGCTGGTGCCGGTACCGCCGCCCGCGCCCAGTACTTCGATGGCCGCAACTTTGGCGTTGTCGACGCCGGCGGTGAAATCGATATTCAGGCTGCCGTCGGCCACGGCGACATCGGTGAAGCTGATCACCACGGCAGTGGCCGCCCCGCCTGTGGCCGCAAAGATGTCGTAATCGGTCAGGGTGCCCTGCCCGCCTTCCACGTTGACGCTGAAAACCCGGTTGCCGGCGCCGCCGCTACCGCCGCCCGGCGCGCCCCACCAGATTTCAGCGAGGTACAGGTTGACGGTAAACGTGCCGTTGGTCACCGGCAGGGTGTAACTGAAAGGACTGCCCCAGCGCTCGGTCTGATACAGAACATCGTCCGTCGTGCCGGCGATGGCCACCGGATTGGAAAAGGTCGCACTGCTGCCGCTGAACAACTGGTCGGCGCTCCAGCTCAGGCCGCCGGTGGTCACAGCCGGTCCGCCGGCGTTGATGCGATAGACCGCGCCGCCACCGCCACCGCCGTCGGTGACACCTTCACCGGACAAGGTCACGGTCACGGCCGGGTTGGCGCCGGTGTGCGTCAGGGTCAGGGCGGCCGCTTTGACCCCTTCGGTCACGGGGCTGAAGGTGATGTTCAGATTCACCGGACTGCCCGGCGACACCGTGAACGGCGGCGTCAAATCGGCGCTGAATTCACCTGCGTTGGCTCCGCTGAAGGTCAGCGCGGTGACATCCAGGTCTGATGCACCGGTGTTGGTCAGGATCACGACCTGCGCGATGCTGCCCCCGAGGGCCTGCTGGCCGAAAGCCACGGTTGCAGGACTGGCTTCCAGTCCCAGGATGGTGGCACCCGGGTCATAGACCACCACCAGCACCTGGGACAAGGGACCGGTCATGCCCTGGGCGTCGCGCACCACGGCCAGCAGGTAATGGATGCCGCCGTCGGGATTCGATTGGGTCAGGGTCACCGGGATATCGACAAACCCGGCCGGGCCGATGGCGGCGGTAAATTCGTTGAGCACGATGAAGCTGTTGGCTTCAAAGGGGTCGATATCGTAGCCGCCGCCGGGCAGTCCCTGGGTGAACAGGGCCGTCTCGGTCACAAACAGGGCCACGTCGGACCCGATACTCGCGCTGACCCGCACGGTCTGCGCGGCCTGATTGACGGTGACCGGGTTCTGGGTGATGCCGAGCAGTTCGATTTGCGGCTGCTCCGGTTCCGGGCTGCGGATAAAATTTTCCGATCCGCTGGAGCTGGCCGGGGTCCGGTAGGTTTCAACGGTGTGGCTGGTGCCGTCGCTGAATTCCACCGTGATGGTGGCCCCGCTCATTTCCAGGCCGGACACGCTGCCCGACTCGCCCGGTCCCGGCGCACTGCTGCCCTTAATGCTGGTGGGATCGGCGTCGATGGAAAAGGTGAACAGCTCGCCGGGGTTGAAATCGTCGAAGGTGATTTCAAGCACATCAAAACCGTCGTCGCCGTCGATGCCGTTATGAAAGCCGGAAAAGGTGTGCCCGATCAAACCGACGCCCGGATCGGTGTCCGGGGTGAAATCCTTGGCCACGGTATCACCGGCGGTGCCGAAGGGGTCGAAAACCGAATCCGGCAGCACGGCGGAACTCAGATCGATCACCACCCGGGTGATGTTTTCACCCTGGGTCGACAGGTTCTCGATCTGGAAGGAATCGGTGCTGAAGGTACTGGCGTTGATACCGCTGTTGGGGGTGATCTGTATCCGGGCCTGACTGGTGGAAGGCACGAAATTGATGTCGATGAAATCCCACGTGGCGGTGAACACCGGCGCGGATGGAAAGGCCGTGGCGATCAACCCGACCGCCAGGGCCGGAGCCCCCTGGATCGCGGTCAGCACCGGACCACCGACCGCAAGCGGGCCGCCCAGGTCGATGCGCGGACCGGAGCCGATGGAATAGCCGGGCTGCACAATGCCGGCGGCCGGATCGACGGTGAGGTAGAGATCGATGTTGGTGGCCGCCAACAGCCCGGCCGGGGCGAACTGGGTGTTCGAGTTCACGACCCCGCCGGATTCGGATGTAACCAGGATCCCGCCGCTGCCGCCGTTGGCATTGAGCGCGATCCGGATGTAGTTATCCTGGTCGCCGGTGCCGATGTAAAGCCCCTGGGATTGGGCATCCTGCGGTGTGGTGCCGTTGAAAAAAGGCGCCAGAAGCCGGGTTTTCACCACAAAGGGCGCGGTGGCGGCAGTGACATCGATACCGAAATGGAGCGCATTTTCCTGGTCGTTCTGCCCGCCCTGGGCCGTGCCGGTGGTCACGCTGCCGTTGGTAAACAGACCGGCGGCGCCGCCGGCGACGATCACGCTCGGGTCGAACAGGTTCAGGTAATCGAGCCCGTTGGCCATCAATCCGGTGAACCCGATGCCGAAAAAGCCGGTGCCGGGATCGTTGTTGAACAGGCTGCGGTGGACCGGCACCGATTCGGTCAGCCCGTTGCTGCCGTCCACCTGGAACAGGTCGTTCACATCCGGGATGCCGTCGTTGTCATCGTCCGGGTCATTCAAATCGGAAATTTGATCGTTGTCGTTGTCGGGCGGTTGGCTGGCCGCCGAGCAGGGGTCGGAGCCATTGTCGATCTCATCGGCGTTGTTGAAGCCGTCGCCGTCTTCGTCCAGGCCCGGATCGTAGGCGCCGGTGCAGGGGCCGCCGCCGCCGCCGTCAAAGTCGGTGGGTTCGAAAATCGTGATCCCGTTGGCAGCATAGACGCCCACCCAAATGGTGCCCGGAAAGATGTCGGCGTCGCCCTGGGCGGTGACGTCCAGAGGCAAGGGGCCGAAATTGGAGGCCAGCACTTCGGTGCCGTTGACGACCTGGGTGCCGGCCGCGTTGAATTCAATGCGGTAGATGTTGCCGTTGAAACCGGCGGCCAGCAGGCTGCCGGTGATTTCACTGTCAAAATTGGTGGCGGTGTATTCGACCAACCCGTTGGTGGAGGTGTTGAAGGTCATCAGGGCGGCGTCCTCCACGCCCGGCTGCTGGTAGTCGCATTCGATCGGATTGGCCATGGCCGGCGGCACCGGAGGCCAGTCGGCCGTGGGGCTGATGTCGAAGAACGCCTGGCCCGCGTCGTTGTCGAACCAGTAGTGGCCCGCGCCCAGGGGATTGGCCCGGATGGGGGTCGGATGGCCGCCGTAGTAACCGGGTTGATCGATAAAATGCAGACCGTCCAGGTTGTTGACAAAGCCCGGCTCGCCGACAACATAGTTGTTGGTGCAGGTCCCGCCCGGCCCTTCCGACGCCGGGTGCCCGCCCCAACCACCGTTGGGACCGTTATCGACAGTGTACATGCGGCCCTCGATACCCGGCGTCCTGGTGATGACGAGGTCGTAGGCATTGCGGAAGCCGGGGGCGTAAATCTGCACCGGCCCCCCCGCCACCAGCCTGGCCTGGTTCAGGCCGTCATTGCCGCCGAAGGGATCGCCGGGATCATCGCCCCCCGGTGTATTGACGCGATCGGGATCGTCCAGGGTCGGCAGGTCGTATTTGAAGATCGAGCCGTCGGTGCCGTCAACCTGGTTCGGCAGGGCGTCGATGGCGTTCAGATCGATACTCAGAATGGCCGCCGCCAGGGCATATTCGGTGAGAAAGGCGAAATTGTTGGAGGGCGCCCCAGCGTTGGTGTTGCCGCCCTGGGCCAGGAACAGGGTGTTGGTGGCGGCATCGATTTGCATCCCGTTGGGCGAATGGTTCTCCTCGGAGCGCGGCAGGCCGCGCACCAGATCAACCTTGGACCAGCTCGCACCGTTAAACGTGAGACGTGACAGGATACCGGAATTGGTGTCGAGATTGGTATCCTCGCCGCTGCCGCCGGCGCCGATCCGCGGATCACTGGACGTGACGTAGAGAACCGGATTGGCCGGTGTGCCGACCACGAGAATACCGGTCACCTGCCGGCCGACCACCCCGACCACGGAGCCGTCGTCATTGCGATTCGACATGTTGAACACCTGGTCGATGGTTTCGGTGTCGGTGACCTGGTAGTCCCCGGCGGCGACCCGCTGGATGGTGTAGGCCAGAATCAGCCCGTTTTGCTGGGCCACGTACAAGCGCCCATCGGGACCGAACTGGATGGACGTCGGATTGGTCGGTGCCGCGCCCTGGAGATTGGCGCTGATAAAACTGTAGCCGAACGCCGGTTGCGTGGTTGCAGACACGGCAATGCTGATGGTTAGTATGAAAAACTGCGCTAGCCGATATATCTTTTGGAACGATGTACCTTGCATAACACCCCCCAACCCCATAGCCGTCAGGCTAAGGTGTAGAATAAACGATAGTGGCTGTTCCGGACCTGCAATCGCTGCACAAGCCCGGTAAGTGCGAGTTAAGAATTATGAATTAAAAATTAAGAATTACGGATGGAGGGCATTTATAAATGACAGCATGCCTTGTTTCTTGATTCTCGATTCTTCATTCTTAACTAAAAAAGCGTGTTTCTCTCACAGCCGATTTTACGAAAACGTTTTTTTAATTAGCCTGACGGCTATGTTCCCAACCCCGTCTGTTACTTTGAGCTCATCATGTTTGCTTTGAGGCACCCATCCTTCGCATGTCCCGTTGGTAATAGGCTGCCGCTTATCTGCATCGGACGATGGGCCCGTAGACAGGTGGAACAAGCCTTCCGGTTAGGGAATAAGCATAATGAAAAAGCGCCGCTTCGATCGTTTTGTATCGCCTGCACCCTGTGTTGAAAAAAAACAGGATGCGTAAAAATAATACCACATTGTGGCGTTTTCAATTTTTGATCAGCAATATACGCGCCACATAAGCAACCTAATCCCTCTAAACGCCGGCTGAATTCAGACGCGCCTATCCATCTGAAATATATAAATTTTCAACCAAACAGCCACGAGACACAATAGCGCAGAGCTTTAAGATGCCTTGCGAACCTTAACAACTCTGGGTAAAAAACTATCGAATTTGGTTAATAAATTACCTATTTTTTTTATTTGTCGCCTTGGGGCCATGCCCTCACAGAGGAGGATCCCAGCTCGATCTGGTGGGCATGGCCCACCAACGGGATGAATTCCAAATGCGGTTCTCCTGGGGGGAATTCCCGGGAAGTGATTTTTACCTGTGCGAACTCATTTGGGTTTTAAGGATAACCGGAATGAAGAATTAAGCGGCAGGGTGAATGGCGGGAGATTGATTGGGAGTTGGGGAAGGTGTTTTAGGTTGGGCGTTAAACAAGCCCCAACGTTGGGGCCGGGACATCACCGATTGATGTATTCAATCCAGGTGCGCAATGGCGGGACGGCCATGCAGTGTTTCTTGGCGATGCCCAGGTAGCAAAACAGCTGGTGCAGCAGATAGTATTTTTTTTTGCGCCAGAAAAGGATACGGACGTTACGGTTGATGTCCTTGGCCCAGCGGAATTTGTAGGCTTCGGTGCCGGTCAAAAAATCAAAAACCCCGGCCCCCTCCTCGATGGCGGTACGCATGGCCAGATTCAGGATCACAATTCCGACGCGAAACCGGTCGTAGGTCAGATCCCGGCCGGATTGATAGTAGTAAAACTGGCGGTGGTAGTGAAAGCAGTAAAGGGCGGCAATGGGCTGCTCGCCGTCGTACAGCATCAACAAACGCAGCCACCCCTTGCGCATGAACAGCCTGGCGATGCGGCGATGAAACGCCTGGTACTCGTCGGTCAAAAACGAATTCGATTTGCCCGCCCACCGGTTGTGATGCAGGGCGACAACCTGATCAAACAGCTTGCCCAGCGCCGTTTCCGAGTCGCACATGACCAGCTTGAAATCAAGATCGCGCCGGCAACGGCGCTCATACTCCTTGGTTTTCTTGCGAAAATTTTTACTGCGGGACGCAAGAAATTCGTCCCAGGTGTCCGGCAACGCCACCACCGGGCACACCGAATCACCGACAAAATCAAAGTGTACATCGACCTCGGCAAAAGCGGTTTTCAAATAGCCGACACTGGCCGAGTCGGAGCGCATGGGGCGCAGGTCGATCACCTCACAGGAGTTCTGCGAAATCATGAAATCGACCAGCAACGGGTACACCCCCTCTTCGTGCCCTTTACGGACGATCAGATCGAGGTATTCAGGGGTGACATCCTTGCCGTAACCGATAAACTCCAGGGTGCATTTGCGTTTGGTCGCCAGAAGGTCCAGGCTTTGGACAATTTTCAAAGGGGCGATACCGGCGAGGCGGCCGTCAAGGTCGCGCACGCAGATCAAATAGAGGGTGTATTCCCGGCCATAGATCTGCCACCAGGTATCGATCCACTCCCAACTGAGAAAAATCGTATCGGCCCGGCTGTCGGCAAGCAGTTCGTTCCACTCGGGCGCCAGAGCGCGCAGTGCCTCGCGGTCACATTTTAATTCGACTTGATACACCCCGTTATCCTGATGTCTTCTTTGGCGATAAAATCGGTCCAAAAGCGCTAACGCCTGGACCGGATCGCGGCCCACAGCGAAAGCCCACGTGCAAAAAAGTATACCCAGAATAAAAAGCAATTGTTTAAAAAACACCGTCCCAAACGGGGATGGCGTTGATAAGCAGCCAAACCGCAGGTGCCGACGACCACAATCAGGTACGGGTAGAGATAGTAAAGATTTCCAGTCACAACCGCAAACATCAGACCAAAAAGCAATAAAAACATTTGCGTCATGGCCACAAGGGCCGGTTTGGAACGCACAAAATGGTGCCAGGCGGTGTAGTCCCCAATACCGTGCCAGCGCTCGCGCCGGAAGAAATGACCGACGGTCTTGGGATAGCCTTCGTGCATGACTTTCAGACGCGGATCGGCGGCGACCTTCACGGTGACATCGCGGTGACGATGGCAAAATTCGGCATCCTCGCCGGTTTCCAGCGTCGGGTCAAACCCGCCCAGGGCCTTGAATGTCTTGCGGGTGACAATCAAATGGCCGCTGTTGATGTAGTTCACCGGCCGGTTCAACTTCTCTTCCGGCCACCAGCAACGCTCGATCCAGCCCGGATTTTTGCCAACCCCGCAGACCGACCCGGTAATCATAAATTCCTCGGCGTTGATGCGCGCCAGGGCGTCACCAACATGCCGTGCCCACTGGGGCGTCACGTATACATCCGCATCCAGGAACACCAGATTGGCGTACCGGGCCTGGGCGGCGCCGAAATTGCGCAGCCCGCCCACCGTCAAATCCGGCCGGGAAAACGCCTGATCCGCCAGTTGTTTGGCGATGGTCAGGGTGTCGTCGGTCGACCCGTTGTCTACCACAATGACTTCGTGGTTATTAAACTCATCGGCAAATTGCCGGATCGCCTTTATGACACCGCCGATGTGTTCGGCTTCGTTAAACGCGGGGATGACAAATGAGGTTTCGAAAGTTGGCATGTTTTGTAAGATAGCACTGGATATAAGGCGGGAAGTAGTGCGGAAGCACTGGCGGCAATAGAAACAAGCGGGTGAATACCCCGGACAAGGCCCGCGTGGCGGGCGCTTGCCGGGGTGAATGTGTCGTTGTTGGGATTTAGTTACTACTGGTGATAATACGCAAACCGGTGGGAGCCTCGGGATTCGGGTCCTGCGAACCACCTCCGCCGCCGCTGCTGCCGTCCGGATCGGTGGTGGACAGGGTCCAGTCATCAAAATACTGGGTGCCGTTGGAACCGCTGGACGGGTTGGCGTAACTCGACAGGATCAGTTTGTTCAACCCGAGATCGGTGTTCTCACGGATATTCAGGTTGGTGTATTCGAGTTTCAGGGTGTCGTTAACCCACAACCGGATGATGCCGTCGGAGCTGCCCGGTGTGTTCAGGCGCACGTACATTTTGAGTTTTTCCCATACATTGCCGGCCACCGGCGCCGGAGAACCGATGTTCTGGGGACGGTAGTAAAAGCGCCAGTCGGGAATGTCCGAATGTTCGATGGCGTACTGCCCGTTGCCGTTGACAAACAGGATCACCTGGTACTGCCGGGCGCCGCTGGCGTTGGTGATATTGAACAACCCGATTTTATGCCCGATGCTCGGCCATACATAACCGGAGGAAAACTTGGACCACAAGGTCAGGTAGGCTTCCTCGACTTTTTCACCGCCGCTGGCAACGTGATCGCCGAAGTAGTAATCGGCATAACCGATATCGCCATGCTGACCGGCCACCAGATCGGCGCGCACGCAATAGTTGCCGCCGTGCGGATCATTGTTGCTGATTGAAAAACCGGATGTCTGGCCGCCCTGCCATTCGGAGAAGTTGCCTTCTTCAAAATCCGATACAAAGATGGTCTGGGCCGCAGGTGGGGGTGTCGTGTCGCTTCCGCCGCCACCGGTATCGGCGGTGTAGGTAACCGTCAGGTTACGATCGACGGTGTTACCGGACGAATCGAAGGCACGCACGGTGATCTGATTCTGGCCTTCGACCAGCGGAATGGCATTGGCGGTCCAACTGGTGCTGCCGGAAGCGTTGCCGCTGGCGCCGTTGGCGGTCGACCAGCTCACCCGGTCAACCTGGATGTTGTCGGACGCCGTTCCGGCCAGATTGATGGTGGCTTGATCCGTATTGTAGGAACCGCCGGAAGTCGGCGCGGTAATGGCAACGCTGGGTGACGTGTTGTCCGCCTGGCTGCCGCCTCCCGACAAAAAACCGGCCGGCGGGCCGATAAAAGAATCATCGATTCTGATATCGTCGAATTTCAGGTGGTTGGAGTTGTTGTTGACCAGATAGGTATTGTAGTAGCCGCCGATATCGATCATGGAAATCGGGCCGCTTTGGGTCCGGTTGGTCACGATTTGATACCCGTTGTAACGCCCGTCCTGGGTCCAGATGTAAACGCGCGTGGTGTTGTCTGCGGGTCTGATCTCGTACTCCAGGCAGATCCACTCATCGGTATAAGCGTTGCTGCCGTTTTCATCGATCCTGAATTCGGCGTCGCCGATCCACTGACCGCCGGTGACATAGCGGTAGACTTCATGGTCGCCGAGCACGCCCAGGGCCAGGAAGCCGGGGCCGCGGTTGATGGTCAGGATACCGTAACGGTGACCGGTCCCGCCGTGCACGTCGATAAACTTGTTGATATAGCCGCCGCCGCCGTCGCGCAGGTCCTCATAATAAGTGGAACCGATTCTCAGCAGCATGCGGATATTGACTTGCGAGGCACTAAAGCCCTGCAGCCGGCCGAACGTGGACATGCCGCCGTTGATCCCGGCGGTACAGGGTGACTCGGGCGGTTTGAAATCGGCATGGCCGCCCTGCCAGCCGCCGGAGTTGTAGTGCGTGGCCTGTCCGCCACACGCAACCCAGGTCAGGTCGTGTGTCCAGGTATCCCCGTTGTCGAAGCGTTCTTCAAAGGGCAAAGAAATGTTTCTTGCCGCCATTGCCGTAGACGCAATCATCAGGAACACGATAGTTAAAAAGGTTATACGAACTCTGGTCATAACAAAATCTCCTTCGAAATGATTTTGTCCCAACTTACAGCAAATACCGTACCGTTTGAACAAAAATCGGCAAATGGAATTAGTTTTTCCCTAGCCGGGGACAAAGATGGTTTTTTTGGTTTATTTTTCGGCCAATTACACCGTTCCCTTTTTTACAGGCGATTTTCGTTTTCAGATTTCGGACCTGACGGCATTGAGCTCGCGCCCGATAGTGCACAAAGTTGTATTTCCCAGTTACAATATAGTTACAGTGTACCTAAAATTTCCCGCCTTCAGGATTCCGGACGGACAATATGATCGGCCAGTAAGCGGGCCATGTGCGCCGCCCCTTTGGTGGTAAAATGAACGTGATCGGCAAAAATGTCGTTTGTTTTCGGTATCTTGGCATCGATGTCGATCAGGCGGGCCTGCGCCTCACGGGCAACCTTGCGGATAATGTCGTTGCCGATCGTCTCCATCTCAAGAAAACAGGTTTCAGCCACATGCGGATACAATTTGCGCCAACCGATCAGCAATTGGCGCTCCTCCTCCGAAATCGTGTTGGTGATGCGCGTTGCATGGGTTACCAGAAAAATCTGGGCACCGTCCCGCTGCAATGCGTCCACCAGAGTGGTCAACTGCCTGTGGAACAGCGGCGGGCGGTCTGGAGGCGGCTCCTTGAACACCCAGTCCGGGCCGTGCGCTCTTTCGGCCCGCGCAATGACCACTTGCCGCATTTTCGTTTGCAAACCAGCCGGCAGAAACCCCTTGACGGCAATCCGCGTCTTGGCCATCAGGCGCGATTCAAATGCCTTGGGGCGGACCTTGCGAATCCGGTCCAACACGATCGGTCCCGGCGGACGCCGCAACAGGTAAATTGACGGCGACGGGTAGTAGATGGCGATATCGGTTTCGAATTTTCTCAACCAGTGTTCATATAAGTGCAACAAACGCGGGGGGGAAATGCCGGGGACGGCCGCGTTGATCACCTCGTAACGGCCAGGGCGCATCTGGTCCAATTCCTGTTGCAGTTGCGCGGGGTATTCCATGCCGGCCTGTTCATAAAGACCGAAGGTTTCCGAAGCGCCTAACACCATGATCCGGATTTTGCCTTCCGGCTTTTGCATTGAAACATCCGGTCCCCGAAAACCGTGCCGGTTGATTGTCCATTTCTCGAACCGGGAATCGGGGCGGTTCCGGTACCCCAGTTCATCGACAACACTCAATTCACCGCGTGAATAGGTACCCCAAAACGGGGCCTGCCATTTGATCCGGTCATCGGTGCGCGCGCACACCTCCATCACCAGTAAAAACAACATCCCCGCAAGGGTCCAGCGCAGCGTTTGCATTAAAATCGGTTGCATCGGTTTCATGGCGGTCTAGAATTGAAAATAGATAAAGCTTTGGGCGGCGGCCCCGTAAAATGCGATCATATAGAACAATACACTATACACGATACTGCGCATGTAAATCGGCACGGTGTCGATGATCTGCCAATCATCATGTGACACCGCGTATTGCAGCGCTTCGTACAAAAACAGCGGCAAGCCGAATTGCACCAGTGGTTTAAAGAGCACCGCCGAAAACGGTCCGTACTGCCCCTGAAAGCCGAACAGTGTACCGAACATGGTATAAATCTGAGCCGCCGATTGGCTGCGAAAGATGATCCACCCCAGACAAACAAGGTGGAACATCACCAGTATCTTAAACCCCGTGCGCAGCAAAGCCGGCAGCCAACGGCGAAAAACCGTGATGCTGGCGAGAACCGGCTTGAACAGACGATGCACGATCAGCAGCATCCCTTCCCAAGCGCCCCACAATACGAAATTCCATGCTGCGCCGTGCCAGAGCCCTCCCAGCAGCATGGTGACACCCAGATTCCGATAGGTGTTCCAACTGCCGCGCCGGTTGCCCCCCAAAGGGATATAAAGATAATCACGCAACCAGGAAGACAGGCTGATGTGCCAGCGGCTCCAGCGGTCCTGGGGATTGACGGCCACGTAAGGATGGTTGAAATTGACCATCAAGTCGATGCCCAGACACTTGGCGCTGCCACGGGCAATATCGGAATAGCCCGAAAAATCCCCGTAAATCTGAATGGCAAAGCCCCACATCCCCAGCAGCACTTCCCACCCGGTAGGCGCGGCCTGGGCAAACACCTGATCCACAAACGGAGCAAGGTTGTCGGCCACAAACACTTTTTTAAACAGCCCGACCAGAATCAGGTGAAGTCCTTCGAACATCTGATCGAAACTGAATTGCCGCCGCTTCAGAATGCGGGGCAAAAGGTTGCGGGCCCGCTCGATGGGGCCGGCCACCAGTTGCGGAAAGAAGGCGACATACAGTGCAAAATCGAAAAACCGCCGGGTCGGCTGCATCTGACCACGGTAGATATCGATGGTATAGCTCATGGTCTGAAAGGTGTAAAACGAAATCCCCACCGGCAGCACAATGTTCAGGTGCAGCAAATCCGGGTTCAAACCGAAGAGCGCCACCAGGTCTTCAAACGAATCGATGAAAAAATTGAAGTACTTGAAAAAGCCGAGAAAGCCCAAATTGGTGCAGACACTCAGCGTCAGCCAATACTTGCGGCGCTTCGTGGGCGTGTCGGGCTGTCTTTGAACCTCTTGATGAATCTGCAGCCCGGCGCAATAATCGACCACCGTCGAGATCGCAATCAAGCTCAAAAAGCGCCAGTCCCAGAATCCGTAGAAAACGTAACTGGCCACCAGCAAAAAGCGGTTCTGGAACCGGAACGGCAGCAACCAGTAGATGGTCCAGACAAGCGGGAAGAAAATGGTGTAGGTGAATGAATTAAAATACATGCATTTAACCGTATTGGCGACGCGGAAAACGAATTACCTCACGGATGAGGTATTTATATCCTAAAAACTTCAGCCGGGCCTTCATGTAGTCAAACCCCGACCATCTTTTTTTGTAAAGGGTCCCCCGGTAAATGGCCCGAAATTCTTCCATTGAGATCTCCTTGCCCAGAAACTCGCTAAGGCCCACCAGCGACTTTTCCGGCTCGAGAATCAACTGCTCGAAGGTCAGTTCATGATACGGAATCCGGGCTTCCTTTACAAATTGCAGGCAGCTCCGGTAGCTGTCGCGCTGGATGATCTGCAGCTTGTCCAGGGGAATCGGCACCTTGGTCCGCAGAATCTGCCCGGTCCAGATCTGCTTCAGGTCACGTTCCATGATGATCAGCTTGATGTTGTCAAAATCGATCAAGTGCTTCCAGAAGAAGATGGTGTAGCAAAGGCGCGGATCTTTCCACAACCACGGCTGGTGCCGGTCGCACGCGGAAATAAACGCCCGGTATTCCTCCTGGTCCTTTGATTCGGCATACTGTTTGATTTTTTCGATGGACGGCGGCGGAATGTCCAGCCCGTGCGCCCAGTCAAATCCGGAATGCTTCAGAATTCGGATATTCAGATCGACCAGGCGGCTGTTTTCATAGGTGTTATATTCGCGCAGTTTGGTCTCGTCGCCCAGCCAGTACCCTGACTTGGCGATCAGGCCGGTCAGCACGGAACTACCGCTCAGGCCGTTGGTCAGAACAATTACATTAGGTGTCATCGTCGCGCTCTCCTGGGCCGGCCACGCCGGCGTATCGAAATGCGGAATAGTAAAAGAAGGTATCTTGTCGTTAAGATCCTGGCCCCCGGCTTTCGCCGGGGTGACGGGATATTTTTCCCGCGCCATTCCGGCGCACCCCGAATCAGGTCCGGGGCAGGCCCCGGAATCCAGATCTAATGATCCCATCCGCAATTCTTAATTTTTAATTCATAAATCTTAATTGACCTCAATCTATGCACGCTTGCCGGCAAAAAAAGGCACCTTGCCCAACAACTCCATACATTGGGCGCGTTCGTCCCGCGCCAGGGAGATAAACCAGACACCGGTCAGATACACCGGCATCAGGACCAATACCTGGGTGAAGAAAAGCGGCAGCGATTCGGCCGGATAGTGACGATTCACCAGATAACAGGCGGCGGCAAAAGGTATCGTCGACAGAAACGGTGTCAGAATGCTTTTCAACACATACCCAAAAACATTTTGTTGCACGATGCGAGAGATGATGACCGGGATCACCACCAACACCAGGATCAGGTGCGGAATCGCCGTTCCGAGGGCCACGCCCAATATTCCCAAATGCCGGGCCAGCACAAGGCTCAGACTCAAATTGATAATCGCCTCGATCACGTAGCAATAGGCCAGATACTGGTGCTTGGCCATGCCGTACAAAATCCCCCGGCTGGTCTGGTGCGACAAGGAAAACATATGGGTCACGGCCAGCACAATCAATACATCACGGCTTTTGGCGGCATATTCGGGCCCCATCCACAGGGCCACGAATTGGGTGCCCATGAACAGGTAGACCGTGCAGATCGGCGCGCCGATCAAAATGGCAAATTTGGTCCCGCGGTGCAGCACATTGCGTATCCGCCCCAGGTCCTTTTTGGCCTGCAATTCGCTGGTCAGCGGAATCAGCACCAGAACCATGGTCCAGACCAGACGGGTCATGTACTCCACCAGGGTCAGGGGGATGGAGAAGAACGTGACCGCCGAAGCCCCCAGCAGGATACCGATTACAAAGGAATCGGTCTGGAAACTGATCTTCTGGCTGATGTTTACAAAAAAGGTGACGAAACTGTAGTTGACAATGGTTTTGTAAGCGCTCTTGCGATTGCGAAACCAGGTGATCTTCAAATACGGGAGCTGTTTTTTGGTATAAATATAAACGAGGATATTGGATACCAGACTGATGCCCAGTTGAATCAGCGCCAGGGCAATGATGCCGTAACCCAGATGCAGAAAGACAAGGATCAATCCGGCGCGGACAAACGCAAAAACAATATTGATCTTGTTATAAATATCATAACGCTGAATCCCCATGAGTACGCCGTAAAACACGTTGATGATAAAGCTCTGGGCGACATTCAAGCCGATCACGAGTGTGACCCAGCGGATGACCTCCAGCGACGCCTCGGCCACCTCGAACAGGTGCGGAAACACCACGATAAAAATCAGCGCGGCCCCAAAGGCCAGCAGGCCGATGACCGCGTACATCGAGATGGCGGCGCTGACGATCCGATTGATCTGCGCCTTTTCATCCTGGGCGTGATATTCGGCAATATACTTGACCACCGAAGACCGGACCCCTAAATCGAGGATGTTCAGGTAGCCGGTAAACTGCATCATGATGACCCAGACGCCGTAGTAGACATTGCCCAGTTTGTGGACAATAAAGGGCGACATGAAAAAGGCGATCAGCATGCTGACCACAAAACCGGCCCAGTTGGAAAAGATATTTTTAAACAGTTGTTTCTTCATGCAAGATAAACGTCAGTTTGTGTCCATTCGGAAATAGCATCTTTTGGTCCCCGGCGGCGTTCTCGCATTTTTAAAATCCTCGACATAGCCCGCTATGCCTGCGGTTTTAAAAATGCTCGGGCCTTGCCGGGAACCAAAATCTACTAT
>JANQIE010000304.1 GCA_028282295.1 Desulfobacterales bacterium
TCGTCATGCCGGACTTGATCCGGCATCCAGAATTGACGCTTGATTCCGGCGCTCGCCGGAATCACAATTTTAAAGGTATTTTATTGCCGGGTTAATAAATGACAGCATACCTCAATTCTTAATTCCCAATTCTTAATTCTTAATTCTAAATGTGTGTCTGTTTTTTACCTTCCAACTTGTTTTTCAATAGCCAGCTTCTGCAGCAGTTGCAACAAAGGACGCAAACGCACCGGCACATTGGCATCGCTGCAATGCAGCGAGCGGCTGCAGTCCTTGGTCTTGAAAAGCAAGTTGTACGTCATGCCGTCCGGCATGCCGGCGGGTTTAGCCGCCAAGTTGAGATTGAAGACGTCGGCCTGTTCAAGCGCATTTTCGATTTGCTGCCGAATCTCCGGCTCAAGCTGCGTTGTCTCGATCTCCAGGGTTTGGGACAAACCGCCAAAACCACCGCTACGTTCATACATGATGCGCATTGCGCCGAACATCTCCTTTCGAAGCGCGCAAGCCGCGTTGCGCGATTTGCGCGCTTCGCCTTTTCCAGCGGCTGACTAAGCCTGTCACCGCCGGCATTGCAGATTTTTGTTGCCGTAACAACTACAGACCGACCGATTTAAACGCCGAGCGCACCGTCTGGGTCGATCCCTTGGGGGCCTCACCGTTCTTGACTTTAATGCGCGCCGAATCAACAATCACGGCCACCGCATCGCTAAAATCAGCCGTGGGCCAGAGATTCTGCAGGGCGTGATACCAGATGCCCGCGGCTTTCTGGGTGCCGATGTCCATGGCCACCAGGTAAAACGCCTTGTTGGGAATACCACTGTTGATATGTACCCCCTGGTTGTCCGCCGGACCGGCATAGTAGTCCTTCATGTGATCGGGCTGCGGGTCCTTGCCGATCAGCGGATGATTGTAAGCCGTTCCCGGCGCGGCCATGGAACGCAGGGCTTCGCCGTAAAGTTGCGGCCCCATGATTTCATCACCGATCAACCAGTCGGCGTTATCGGCATCCTGGCCCTCGGCGTACTGGGTGATGACCGAACCGAAGACATCCGAAAAATGCTCGTTGAGCGCGCCGGACTGGCTGTAGTAATCCAGATCGGCGGTGAACTGGGTAATCCCGTGCGCCCACTCATGCGCCAGCACATCCAGCGAATCGGCAAAGCTGACAAAAATCGTTCCGTCACCATCGCCCAGGGTAATCTCATCGCCATCCCAAAAAGCGTTCATGTAATCCGTTCCAAAATGCACATTGGCGATCAGATCACTGCCGATATTGTCATACGAATTGCGCCCCATGAACTCGCGCATGTAGTCGCGCACAATGCCGGTGAACTTATAGGTCTTATCCACCGCGCTATCGCCGGTGGACGGACCGGCCTCTTCGCGGACCAGGTTGACCCGCTGGGCCCAACTGTTCTGGCTGTCGTAAATCAGCCGGGGCCCCTCGCCGGCCGTGGCAATTCCGGCAAACGCCTGCAAATCGACCGCTTTGGCGGCCCGACGATTACGTTTGGTTTTACTTTGCTGCAAGCCGACAACGGCGCCGGACCTTGCCTGTGGATCACCGTGTTTGGCCAAATTCTCCAGAATTTGGGGTGGCACAAAATAACAGAAACATTTGTGACGAATCATAGCGACCTCCTTTAACAGTTAAAGGTTGGAACACCACGCACCTTGACGGTACAACCATCAAACGCCGCCCCCAGGCGGCCGGCCGTACTTTCCGATTTACTTGTCAAACAATGTTTCTTTCAATGCGTGTGGCGGGCTGGGTCAATAATTCGAACCCTGCTGTCGGTGTAACTGCGAAGCAAAAATAACGCCCCGCAAACTGTAAAGGGACCATCCGTTAGGCAGATAAGAGAAGATTGGAAAGGACTGATTTTGGAATTCAACCATCAGGCCGTTCGGCCGGATGATTTGATCGGAATTAGACTTGTGTCCGCTTTACAAGACGTGCGGCTATCCCAGCCGATCTTTATTTTCATACAATAACCAGTAATCTTCCCGGATCAATAGATCAACCCCGAAAACACAAAAAAAGGCGCCATCAAAAAACGATCGTGCGCCCCTGTTCCGAAACCGCCTTCTTGGTGTACTGCACACCGTGCACCTTCAATCCGTCGCGGTTCAACAGGGTAATGATCCCGCCCTTGTTGCTCAACTGCGTCGTATCGCCCGTCAACGTCACGGTCATCACCTGCCCGGCTTCCAGACTGCCGGACAGCAGTTGCTTTTTCTTATTCTTGTCGGCCAGGGACCAGCCGTCCAGCTCGACGGCATGGGGCATGGTATTGAGCAGTAAAACCGTTTCCCTGCCCGGATCGTGCCCGGCCGGATTGACCTTGGCGGCAATGATCACCACCTGCTTGTCCGCAGGCACCGGCGAGGGCGTCGGCGTGGGCACCGGCTCTTCGTGGTCGCCCGGACCCGGCTCGTGTCCCGGCAGACAATTGCCCTTGGCCTCGTCGGTATGCCAGCACTGCGATTGGAACGCCAGGAAAAAAGCGACCCACCTATCGCTGTCGCCGAAATGAATCAGCATGCCGCCATCCTGCCATACGCCGTTGTATTTGGCGAACCGGCCCTCACTGCCCTGATTCATATGAATGTCATGGATCCCGTTACCCGGTTTAAAACCGAAGTATTTGTCCCGCTTGTGCGTCTCCGGCCCCCAGCGTTCGCCAAAGGCATAGACAATCGCCTCGGGATCACCGATGGCCCGCTGCACATAATAATCGATCTTTTCGTTCAGATCATTGTCCGGGCCGGGAACATCGTGGGGCAGCGGCACCATTTGTTGCGGATCAAAAAGGTTGGCGCGGATGTAGTCCATGGCCATGCCGCCCGGTTGACGCGCGATGGGATTGAATCCCAACGGCAACTCCCGCAGATCGTCCACGAACGGATAGTCAAAATCCTCCACCACCAGATAGAGCAATTCCGACGGGGCCAGCTTCGATTTAACGTTGATCGCGATCCGGTAGTTATCCGCATCATCCACAATCCGTACCTGGTAATGAGGCGAACGGCCAAACCCAAGCTGCCGGTCAATGGCCCGTCCCTTCAAAACACCGTAGTTCTTTAACGCCATGAAAGCCTCCTTGGATGAAAAAATACTTATCAGACATCAAAACGACTTCTGATCCGGTTCCAATACGCCCGCTCTTGGTCGTTCAACTCATTGCCGTGCATCACCAGCAACAAATCGATATCCTGCAAGACACGATTGCGGACAATCGCCGGCACGGCCTGAACCGCGCGAACCTGTTCTTCCAGCGGATACCCGCCCTGCGCGACCGTTTCCGCCGGCGTGCTGGTAAACAGCACGATCAGCGGGCCGGCAATCAACGTATCCTCCAGAATATCGGCCGCCTCCAGACGACGATTGATGGTCCGCAACGTTTCCAGAGACCGTTCCCCCAAAAAATCGGGCGGCTCCAGATTCGCATAGCGCGGATTGGAACAGCCTGAAAGCCGCAGCCGCGCCCCATTGCGCATGACCGGCTTGACCCGCTGACCCACAGTGGCCGCGGTGTTTTTCAATCCAAACCACATCGATTGGAAAACACCCCTGGCCGAGCGGTCGGCGTCGCGTTCCAACGCGTCCTGCGGCCCCACACGAGTGTCGAAGGCCCTTGCTTCAGCCCCGGCCTCAACCGCCCGGCGCTGCTGCACCACATGCGCCAGTTCATGGGCCAGCAAGGCGTCGCCGTGAGGTGTTTGCGGCTGATACGTCCCCGACTCAAAGGCGATTTCCGAGCCCAACGTCAACGCCCGGGCCCCCTTTTGCCGGGTCAAGCCGTCGGCGGCCGAATCAGTATGAACCCGCACATCCGAAAAATCTTCACCAAAAGCGGCTTCCATCCGCGTTTTGGCCGCGTTGTCCAGGGACCGCCCCGTACCGATACGCTCATCAATGGCATTCATGCCCGATGCCTGATCCGGCATGGTTTCATTCTGGAGCATGTCGGCAACCTTGCGATTGCCGAGTTGACGCTGCAATTGCACAATCTGCGCTTGGGGTTCGGCCCCCAGCGCCGACGGCAGTTCCTCCTGCGCCTTGCGGTTTGATCGCCCCTGTTTACCGCGTCTTTGTAACCTCTGTCGCGTTCGAGACATACGCTTCTCCTTTAACTAAGGTTGAAATTCTCAATCGCACCTTTTATGTGTTCTTATTTATTGGTGTCACACACACCATACGGTGACGTAAATAGCAGATGAAACACACCGGGCCGCCCCTGCAAAAACTGATCGGGCGGGCCCCAGCGCCGCAACCGGCCGATCACCCGCGACAACTTGCGGGCAAGCTGCTCCGTCAGCGGCTCGTCCTGCGACGAGAGGGTCACCACCAACCCCACGCCGGACGACGCAGGTACCGGACCGGCGGAGATCTGCAACCCCAGGGACGTACGCGCCACCGGAATCCGGTCCGGCGTCATCGACATCCCGGTCCCACACGGATCACCGGAGGGCACAACCGTGTCCAAAGCGCGGGCAATCCGGCGGACATGCGGCGGACTCAACCACCGGTGGCGGCCGGCCCCGGCCCACAGCCGATACAGCGCCAGTCCGCCAAACACCAGGGCCACCAGCGCCGTAACAGCCAAATGCCAAGGCACCAGGGGCAGGATGCCGGTCAATTCCAGCACCGCCACAATGCCCATCAGAAGCAATGAAATCCATTGAGCTTCGGAAAATCCCATAAAATAGGGCCGCACCGGATCTCCCCGCAAAAACTCGAAGCTGAACCGGCCCAGGTCGTAGGCGATGACATACCAGGCCAGCGCGGTACCCGGCGGATGGCCGGACAACACCAGCGCCCCGCCCACCGCCACCACCGCCCAGACCCACAGCATTTCCAGAGCCTGAACCGGAAACAACGGCACGTGTGCGTAGTAGGACGTAAACCCGCGCCGGACATGCGCCGGTCCGTATGTCACCCCCCAACGGAAGGGCCGGCCGTGGCAGCAGCCGGCCATCAGGCACCCCACCCGGCCGCAGGCCAGAAACACACCGATCCCCAGCAAGGTGATATCAAGGTAGGCCCAAAGCGGCTGGCCCGTCAGGGTCAGAAACAGCGCCGTGCTGCCGAGAACGGCGATTTCATGATGGTAGTAAATCAAGGTTTCCTTGCCGACGATGGCCTTTGTCACCACCGCCAGCCCCCAAAAAGTCGCCACTGCCACACCGGTAATCCCCACCATGACCAGGGGCGACAGCTCCAGCCGCACCGTCAGCACCACCGTGAAGATCACCGCCAGCAACAAACCGGCCAGACCGCACAACAAATAAGCCGGGTAGACTTTCCGGCCCAGCCGCCATTGCGGGCGGATCCATGAAGGCTTCGCGCCGTATGAAGCATGTTCCGATTTAAAGCACATTTTTACTTCCGAATAACCATATCATTCAAAGGTAATTTGTCGTTTTTATTCTGGACCCCGGCCTTTGCCGGGGTGACGCAGGGAGGGACATCGTCACCCGCTAAACACCGGTCGCACATCCGCGGTTGATCCAGGCGTCAATAATAAAAACGACAGAAAAACATTTGTCACCCCGGCGAAAGCCGGGGGCCAGAATCTAAACGACAATAACCTTTTTATTTTTACTTCCGTTTACTCCGGTATGTTCGCAACCACCCACTCCGTCAGTTCACCAACATCCGCATTCAACCGGGTACTGGCCAGTACATTCGTCGGCTTGACGCTGCATTTGGGGAAGCAATCCTGGTACTCAAAACTGTCCCCGCTGCTTTTGGTGATAATCAGCAAATAGCGGCTGTCAGCGCCCTCAAACTCTTTCATGTGGGTGATGGTGCCGTCCAACAAATCGTCCCAGTTCTCCGGGATCGGCGGAAACGGAATGCCGGCCGTCTTCCCCGCATCCATGGCATACGACGCCGCACTGTTGATATCATCGGCCGTGGCCCCGCTACGCAGGCCCACCATGTTCATCAAAATGTACTGCCATTGTTTCGCGGAAATACGCATTGTAAACTCCTTTCAAGGTGAAGGCCGTGGAAAAAACAAATTATCCCAACTGACTTGTCTATGGGCTCGTCTTCTGCGTTGTGCAAAGCCGCGAATATCTCGATATGCACGACTTTGCACGCCTTGAATATGAGCCCATATCCTGCGCCATTTGGGATAATTTATTTTTTCCACGGCCCTAAAGATTAATTTCACACCTAACGCTTTTCCAGTTGAATCTGACGCTGAAACTGCTCCTGGTACTGCGGTTTATAATCCGGTTTAAGCGACTGGATCCGCATCCGGATTCTTTCCTCTTCAGCTTCCTTCTGTTGGCGAATACGCGCGTCATCGAGCTTGTATTGCGGCAGAATCAACGGTTTGTTGGCCGGAATCCTGACCTTGGTGGTTTTAGTCTGCTGAATTTCGCGCAAGACATCCTGCAAGCTGATAATCTGGTTGTTGAGCTGTTCGATTTTGGCGTGCAGTTCAAGGATGTTGTCCGTCAGGGCCGTCTGGCTGGCCTTCAGTTCGGATTGCGTGCCGATGAGCGAATCCTGATTGGCTCGCAGTTTGGCCGTGTGGTTGTCAACGGTGTCATCGATGGTTGTCACCTTGGTCCAGACAATCGCGGCAGCGCCCACAAAAACAGCGGCAACCAAAACCGAAACCGCATTGTTGACGATCCCTCGCCAGTCAATCATGGTAGCCTCCTGGTTCACTGTTCTTCCTCCACTTCTTCTACTTCTTCCGTGCCGGTGGGTGGCGGTGGCGGTGGTTCGGCCACTTGCACCGGTTCAGGGGCGCGCCGGCCGGAGCGGGTGATGGTGCCTTCGCGCACCATGTTGGCATGCATGTCAAACTGCGACAACATCTCCTGACGCACCGTAAACGACACCCCTTGCCGTTCGAGCATGTTTTCCAGACGGGTTCGCAGGCGGCTGCGGATCTCCGGCACCTGCAACGGCGACGGTGGCCGGAAGACATACCACAAACGCTGGATGGCCGTGGGATTGGCAAAGTCCTGCCCGCACACCTCAAAGACATCCTTTTCAAACTGCCATTCAAGCGAGCCGTGCTGCCAGCGATTCCAGGCTTTCAGCTCGACCCGTGTACCGTCGGTCAAAATAATATCGACAATCCGGTTCGGATTGATCTCCGCGCGCTCCATGCGGGCAACCCGTTCCAAGCCGATTTCAAAGCGGGCAAACTCCATGGCGTAAACACCGCCGTCAAACTTGTTGTTGCTCTGGACCATCTCATTCAGGACATCGGTGGCCCCTTCGATGCGCATCTCCATCATGCGGGCATAGGTGTCCAACGCAAAATTGCGCTGCTCCACCGACACATTGCGCACCCGCCCGCGCAACCGCGACAGATTGACCCCTTCGCGGTAGGCGAACAGCACCCCTCGCAGTTCACGGGGGCCGAGATTGTAAATGGTGCGGACCCGCTCAACGGCCGCCCCGCTGCGGGCCTGAGCGCGGTAGACAAACAGATGGATCGCCTCGCCCACCTGGGCGTCGGTCAAAGTTGCCAACTCCCCCTGCCTGGCTTGGGCCAAAGCCGCGGCCCGCTGGGGCACCCGCCGGAACAATCTGTACGAACGGGTGGCGATGCGGCTGACCTGAGCTTCGACGGCGGTTTCGGCTTCGGTGATCATCTGCTCGGCCTGCTGAATCGCTTCGGGGGTGCGCCGGGCGCCCGGCCGGATACCGCCGGTGCGCCGGCCGCTTTCGGCATCGCGCGTGCCGCGCACGCGGGTCAACGCTTCCGGCTCCACATCAAAGACATCGGCCCGTGAACCGAGTTGCTGCATCCGTTCGGTCAGGGTCAACTGTTGGGTGGCCAGGGCTTGGGCCTGCGTCTGCAAGGCTTCGGGCATCAGCGTCAGATCGGTGATCTGACCGGCCGCCTCGACCCGGATATGAACCCGGCCCTCGGCATCGACCGACACGTTCTGTTCACCGTAGATGGCGCGCAGATGCTCGATGGCCTGCGGATTCGGACGATAGGTAAACACCGAGCCCGCCTCGCCCACCGGCCGCATGTTCAGCGCCCCCAAACCGCCCAGGCGGTTCATGGTGTCGACCATCGACTGGATCGCCTGAAGTTCTTCCCCGACCTGGCGCACCGCCTCGGCGTCGTTGCGGGTCCTGAAGTGCTCCCGCAACTGCTCAAGCATGCGCGCCTGACGCTGCAACAACAACACGGTGCGCTCGGCCATGGCCGGTCCCTCGGCGGCAATGCGATCCGGACGCGAACTGATCAACGTCTGAAAATCACGCTCCAGCCGCAACGCATCCCCCCGGAATTCATTGAGCGGTTCTTCCATCGCGCCCAGCCGCCGGCTGCGGGCCCAGACCCCGATATCTTCCATGACCGGCCGCGCCAGGATCGAACCGGCACGCATCAAAACTGCGGTCAGGGCGCTTTCATACACCAGTAAAAACCACTCCCGCCCGCTTTGCGGCATCCGCTCGTGCTGAAGCATGAAATTGCCCAGACCAAAGGCCAGAAACGGCATGAATTCCACACCGGTATGCACGATATGAGTGCCGGCCCGGGCGCCGACCGTGGCGCGCACCGCTGTGCCAAAGCCCCGTGTTGCCATCAACGCTTCGGTGGTCGCGGCGATCACCGGTTGCAAGGCCCGAAAAATCCCGAACATCGCCGTATTGGCAGCCAGATGCCCGAAAAAATCGAGCAGGTCCTCGCTCTGGGTTTCACCGGTAATAAGTAGATAAGCCAGCTCCGAAATCAAGGTAAACGACAGCGCCGCCACCCCGACTTCCACCGCCGCCCCCAAGATCCCGGTAAACCCGAAAGCCCCGGCAACCGCCGATCCGATACCGCCGGAAATCAGCGCCAGGGCCACCATGGCGATTACCATGGCGGTGATCTTGCCGATGAGCCGGACAAACGCAACATCTTCGTTACGCGCCGCGTGGTTGGCGAAAAGCTGCTCGGCCAGGGTCTCGAACTGCAAAGTCGTCGCCGCCAGCGGCCCCGGCATGAACTGCGAGGTGGCGTTGTCGTGGGGAAAGTCTTCCGGGTGCAGGCCGGTAAAGCCCATCTCCCGGTAAATCTGCCGCCGGACCTCGTTGCCCAGATCGCCCTGGACATTCAGCGGGTCCGTGTCGCCGTCGGCCACACTTTCACGAAATTCCCGCAAGCCGTCCAACTGGTCACCGGCCCAGTCGCGCAGCCGGTCCAGGCTGAGTACGGTGGTGAAGGTCTCGGTGGTCGATATCAGCCCGCCTCCCAGATCCGGCTGATACTGCTGGTACTCGGTGCTTTCGCGCTCTTCTTCCCCCAACGCCACGTTGGCCGCGCGCACCGGATCGCCCAGGATGCGTGCCACATGGGTCTGGTGACGCGCCGGCACCCCGAGGGAGACCAGCATCTGCCGACGCTGTTCGGCCTCCATGGACGGCAGGCCGCGCACGAACTCGCGCAGCCGGTTGCGGTCGTCCACCAGCGGTTGCAAGTCTTCGATACTGCCGTCGATGGCGTTAAGCACCAGATGCCGCGCCCGCGCGGCTGCCCGTTCGTACAGCGTGGCGGCGATCGACGCCGCCAGGGGCTCACGCTCTTGCAGCGCCTGGCGAAAACGCGGGTCCTGCTGTTCACGGTAAAGCTCCGCCTGCAGAAAATAACGCACATCAGGGGCCGCCGATTGATTTTCACTATAAAACAGCAGCAACGCCACGGCCGGATTGGCAAGCCGGCGGCCCACCAGCAGATCGGCGCCCACGATCCCTTCGGCCCGTTCATTGATCTGATCCGCATTGGCGTAAAAAATATCACGCCCCCGGAAATAGCGTTCATCCAATTCCACCAGCCCGCGGGCCGTGAACACAAACAGACTGACAAACTGATGACCGGGCAGGGTTTCGACGCTGCCGATGGTATCGGCGGTATACTGATCCAGTTCCCGCCAGCGGGCCAGGGCCTGGCTGTGCGAGAGCACCCGCCGCCCAAAGGAACCATCGCCCATGCGGTACACCTCGGTCTCCTGCACGGCGGTGGCGCCGTACCCGAGAAAGGCGCTGAACGGATCAGCATAGTACTGGTCCCGCAGTTGATCCAGGTCGTGCAGCGGGATGGCCCGGCCGCGGATATAAACCCCGGTGATGCTGAAAAAAGCCGGTTGCTGCCCCTCGAAGTCCGCCTCTTCGGGCTCCAGCTCGCCCTGGCGCGCCAGATCGGCCAGCCGCTGCAAATCGCGCTCGGAAATCCGGCGGGCAACAAAACGGCCGTTGGGCAGCAGCATGCCGACAAACGACTGTTGCCGGTTTTCGCGGATGTAGGCTTCCATGGCCCGCCAGTCGTCAAAACTCGGATGCCCGGCCACGTAGTCTTCGAGACGTTCTTCCAACTGCTCGTCCTGGCGGCGACGATCCTGACTGTTGCGCAGGGGGCCAAAGGGGTCGATCAAGTCCGGGTGGGGAATCGGGTTGATCTGCCCTCGTTCACGATCCGGCCGGGGGATATAATACTCCCGGAAACGGCGCGGGCCGGAGTACGGGCCGGTTTCAGTCGTCATAGTGCCCCGGACCTGTAAATCATAGGAGAACATCACCGGCATGAAATCAGGCCGCTGATCCTCAACTGCCCGGTTCAAATGAATTGCTACCGGAAACGCCGCCTCCACGCGCAACCCGTAGGCCAGGGCATCGACCGTAATCTCCTCGCCGGGCGGCAGATTGGTGGCAATGGTGATGGTCACATTCTGACCATGCCGCGGGTCCCAGGTTAAATGAACCCACTCCATATTCTCCTGCACCACCACCCGCGCCTGACCGCCGGTACGCAAGCGTTCGATACGCACCTGCGCCCCGGCGATGGGGCGCGCCACGTCGATCTCTTCGGCCGGCGCGGCGATGGGATGACGCTGAATGCCGGCGGCGGTTTGGTGCCGCTGTTGCAGCACGTGCGTCAATTCATGGGCGATAAGCCGGCGGCCGTCCAAAGTATCCGGGGCGTATTCATCGGGGCCGAAGACAATATGATTGCCGGAAGTAAAAGCGCGGGCCTGCAACGCCCGGGACAAGGCTGCCGACCGGTCGCCGGTGTGCAGCCGGACCGTGCTGAAATCGCGGCCGAAGCGTTCTTCGAAGTAGTTGCGCAACTGCGGCCGCAGAGCAACCCCCGCGCCCAGATACCCCGGTCCGGATGGCGCATCGGGCGGCGGTTCGGCCGCACCGCCCGCAAGGGTGCGCAAGCGCGGCGACGCATCGGCAAGCGACGGCGCTTCGGATTCCGGAGTCTGCCCTTCTTCGGTGGCAGAATCCGCCACCGGCTGCGCCTGCACGGCAGGAGCCTCCGGCACCGGTTTCACCACCGCAGGTGGGGCGTTGCCGACCACCTGTTCAGCCGTGCGCTGCGCCTGCTGCTCCAACCCATCGGGTTGGGCGCTTTCTTTGTCGTTCGCTTGCAGCAAATGATAAACCGCCTGATTCCCCAACGTGTGCTGCAAATCGATCCAGCGGGTATGAGGATCACGCAAGCGGGGCGCAGACGCAGCCGTGTCAACGGCAGCATCGTCACGCCGTGTTTTCTTCAAGGCTGTCTGTTGGTGCAGGGATCTCATATCAAATTAAAATTTACTGCGGAATAACACACCGTCACCCCGGCGAAAGCCGGGGTCCAGAATCAGATCGACAAAATACATTTTCCCCCGACGAATGCCGGGAGACGATTTAAAAAGGATATAATCCATT
>JANQIE010000314.1 GCA_028282295.1 Desulfobacterales bacterium
AGGCATAGCGTCCTATGTCGCAAGAACGTGAATGGCTCCGCCATTATTTTAAAAATGCGAGAACGCCGCCAGGGGCCAAAAGATGCTATTTCCGGATGGGCACTAGCTGAACGAATCCATGGTGTTGAAGAAAAATATGCTGCTTTTGTGATAGCGCTTGCATCTATTTACAAACTGGCACGATTTCTATCTATTGATGAATCATACATAGGTTTGATCGAAGCAGCTTTAGAACTATTAGGCGTTCCCACAAAAGGGCAGACCATTATAGAAGCCGCCAAGTTAGCTACAACTATCAAGTGTGTTAATTTGGCAGCCATGGGCCTTGTTAACACGCTGAATCATGCCAAAGAAGAGCAGGACCTTGAGCGGCGCAACCGGCTGCTCGATGAGCTGCGGCAATTGCACCGGGACCATTGCGAGGACGCGGCCGTGCGCGAAAAGATGGCCATGGGCCTTTTTAACACGCTGATTGATGCCAAAAAGGAAGGGAAGGACAAGAAGATTAGAAAGTCGCAGGAGTCCGATAAAACATGCTAAATAAACTTTTTAAAATAATATCAATTAGTTATATATTTTGGCGGCGCTCGGTTGCTTTAATTCTGATAATGGTCATCGTCAAGGATAACTTCGCACTGACCCAAAAGTAGCGTAGCTACCATATGCCGCAATCTGTGACAAACGAAGCGATTTTGTCTCGATGGTTTTTGCCCAACCCCTCTAAATGAACCGCTACGTGGACCAAAAGCCGTCAAGCTTTTGAGGACCAAAATGAAAGAAACGGCATTGACTGTAGGGTTTATCAAGGGCCCTATCTTTACCGAATCTTTACCAACTTCAATTTCCGTTTTTGGTAGATCGTGTTTATTGTTTAACTTATGGACGAAAGCAGTAAGGTTAGCATCGATTTGATCCTGGCCCCCGGCGGCGTTCTCGCATTTTTAAAATAATGGCGGAGCCATTCACGTTCTTGCGACATAGCATGGCTATGCCTGCGGTTTTAAAAATGCTCGGGCCTTGCCGGGAACCAAAATCTGCTATTTCCGGATGGACACAAGCCAAGAAAAAATGAATAACAATTGGGCACAATTGCATGTCGAAGTCTGACAACAACACTTAGGCATTTTTGCGATATCTCCAGGATTCCCGCCGCAGTTTACCCCGTACTTGATACGGGGCGGGAATCCTGGAAATGTCCCTAAATGCGCAAATTGCTCGTTCCGGCGGCCCGCCGCAACGTAAGCGCGTTTTACAAATGCCGGCCACAGGCAAAAGCCCTGGGCCACGGCCTTAAGTGCCGGTTATTTCGCTACCGCGGACCTGATTCGGGGATCGCCGGAATGACAATTGTCGCGGTGTTGTATTACCGGTTGAATACTGCCGTCAGGAACATACCATGAACCAACGACGTTTTTTTCTTAAAATGTGCTGTCTGAGCGCCATGGGACTGCTGCCGATGGCCGCGTCCTGCAATCGCTCGGCACCCCGCACCCCGGAGCGCCCGGTGGGCGCACAGGAGGCGACCATGACTACAATGCCACAGCTAAAAACAACGGAACCCATCTTGCCGCGGCCGCCCATTGATGCGGCGGCGCCGGCGCAGTTTGAAACCGCAACCTTTGCCCTGGGGTGATTCTGGGGCCCCGACTCCCGGTTCGGGAGCATGCCCGGCGTGATTCGCACCCGTGTCGGCTATACCGGCGGCAGTAAAGCGAATCCGACCTATCACAGCCTGGGGGACCACAGCGAAGCGATCCGGATCGATTTCGATCCCGAGATTATCCCCTACGAAAAACTACTGGCGGTGTTCTGGCAGAGCCACAAGCCGGCCCAACGCGCCTGGCGCCGGCAGTACATGAACGCGCTGTTCTACCACGACGACGCTCAACGTCGGCAAGCCGAGGCCACCCGTGACCGGTTGCAGCAGACAACGGGCAAACCGGTGCGCACCCAATTGCTGGCCTTGACCACATTTTATCGGGCCGAAGACTATCATCAGAAGTACATGCTGCGGGGCAGGAAACCGTTTGCCGAGGAACTGGAGCAGATATATCCCCGGCCACGGGATTTCGTCGATTCCACCCTGGCGGCACGGTTGAACGGTTATCTCGGCGGTTACGGCCGGTGGGAACAACTGGCAAAAGAGATAGACACCTACGGCCTGAATCCGGCGAACCGCCGAAATCTGGAACGTGTCGTGCGTAAAAGTTGAAACCGGAAATTTGAAAAAAAGTTTTGTAGGAGCGGTGTCCCGCCGCGATCCGGACCGCGATTTGGCAGCCAATACCGGGCACGACGCCACTCCTGCAGACTGGTGGAATCACCCCCTAACGCGTTTGCGATCTATAACCTCGCCTTGACGCCCGCCCAGCCATTGTTGACTCAAGCAGACGGTCCCGGTGGCGCTTTCCGATAACGAACAAATAGCGCATCAGGCCTGTTTATGCCGGTATAATTGCGATTCCATGTGCGCCGAGACCATTCAATCTAAAACAGGAAATAACATAGGGGCTTGCGTTGAAGCGGGCAGTTTTGTTAAAAGCCCGGAGTCGTGGTTTGAAATTTGAAATTTGAAATTGGAAACTAAAAACTCTGACCGGGATTATCAAACCGGCAACACTATACCCCGTCACAAGGCTAAAATGGAACGGAGCCAGAACACTGTGCAAAAATTGTTGTTGAAGCCAGAACTCAATACCGGCTCCCTTTTGCAAAATCGCCTGGATTCCCGCCTGCGCGGGAATGACGTGGGGGCTGCCTCGGCGTATTTCGACGTCATTCCCGCCCTCTATCAAGCACGGGATAAACTGCGGCAGGAATCCAGGCAAGCTTCCCAAAATGCACAAATAAAATATCCAGGCGCCTCACCACAACAAAATCGCCCACTAAAAAAGGAACTGCCCCATCGTACCTCACCGTCATTCCCGCGCCGGCGGGAATCCAGGCCATCTTTCAACAATGCGCAAACAATACATTCAACCGCCTCACCGCACCAAAACCGCCCATTCAAAATCGGCAGAATACCTCCCTCCAAGTTTCCAATTTCCAGTTTCCAATTTCCAGTTTCAACTTTTAACCAACACTGGCGCGGGAATTGCTTCGTGTTAACCCAAATTTATCCATATCCAAATAAACCGGTTGCAAAAGGAACCTAGCATTGGCCAAACAAACCAGGAAAACAACCAACAGGCTTGCCGACCACACCTACAACGCCGCGTCCATCGAAGTGCTCAAGGGGCTCGAACCGGTCAAACGGCGTCCGGGCATGTACACCGACACCCAGCGGCCCAACCACCTGGCCCAGGAGGTCATCGACAACAGCGTGGACGAGGCCATCGCCGGCTTTGCCAAACAGATCGATGTGGTCCTCAATGAAGACGGCTCCCTGGCGGTTTCCGACGACGGCCGGGGCATGCCCATCGACGAGCACCCCGAAGTCAAGGGCGCCAGCGGTGTCGAGGTCATCATGCTCAAACTGCACGCCGGGGCCAAATTTTCCAACAAGGACTACCACTTTTCCGGCGGCCTGCACGGGGTCGGCGTCTCCGTGGTCAACGCCCTGTGCAAACGGACCGAAGTCGAAATCAAACGCGGCGGCCGAAAATACCTGATCGTCTTTGAAGGCGGTCGTCTCGTGCAAAAACTGACCCCTATCGACACCGTCGGCCAACGCAACACCGGCACCACCATTCGCTTTTGGCCCGACCCGCAGTATTTCGACACCGTCAAATATTCCCTGCGCCGCTTAAAACACACCCTGCGCGCCAAGGCGGTTTTATGCCCCGGCCTCAAAGTCGGCTTCCTGGACAAAGCCTCCGGCGACCGTGAGTTCTGGCATTTCGAGGACGGCCTGAAAGATTACCTGCTCGAAAGCCTGGCCGACAGCGAATTGCTGCCCGAAGAACCATTTATCGGTGAATTCGAGTCGGACGAAGAAATGGTGACCTGGGCCGTACTCTGGCAGCCTGAAGGCGGCGAGGCCGTGGGCGAAAGCTATGTCAACCTGATCCCGACCCCCCAGGGCGGCACCCACGTCAACGGCTTTCGGGCCGGCCTGCTGGCATCGCTGCGTGAGTTCTGCGAATTCCGCAACCTGCTGCCACGCGGTATCAAACTGGCCCCGGACGACGTGTGGGACAAATGCAGCTACATCCTGTCCCTGAAAATGACCGATCCCCAATTCGCCGGACAAACCAAAGAACGGCTCGGCTCGCGCCAATCCGCCTCCTTTGTCTCCACCGTCATCAAAGACAAATTCAGCCTCTACCTGAACCACCACACCGACATCGGCGAACGCTTGGCCGAGATGGCCATCGAAAGCGCCCGCCGCCGCCTCAAGGCCGGCAAGAAAGTAGCACGCAAGAAAGTCACCTCCGGCCCGGCCCTGCCCGGCAAATTATCCGACTGCATCAGCCAGGACATCAACGAAACCGAACTGTTCGTGGTCGAGGGGGATTCGGCCGGCGGCAGCGCCAAACAGGCCCGGGACCGCCAGACCCAGGCGGTCATGCCGCTGCGGGGCAAAATCCTGAACACCTGGGAAGTCGATTCCGGCACCATCCTCGGTTCCAAAGAGGTCCACGACATCGCCGTGGCCATCGGCGTCGATCCCGGCACAGCAAACATCAACGGCCTGCGGTACGGCAAGATCTGCATCCTGGCCGACGCTGATTCCGACGGCGCGCACATCGCCACCCTGCTGTGCGCCCTGTTTCTAAAGCACTTCAAACCGCTGGTCACCGCCGGTCATGTCTACGTGGCCATGCCGCCGCTCTATCGCGTCGACGTGGGCAAGTCGGTTTACTACGCCCTGGATGAAGAAGAAAAAGACGCCCTATTAAAACGGATCGCCAAAAAGAAAAAAGGCAAAGCCAATGTCCAGCGGTTCAAAGGATTGGGGGAAATGAACCCGATGCAGCTTCGTGAAACCACCATGGCCCCCGACACCCGCCGCCTGGTGCAATTGTCCGTGGAATCCGGCACCGACGCCACCGAGGCCCTGGACATGATGCTGGCCAAAAAACGCAGCGCCGACCGCCGCAAATGGCTGGAAGTAGAAGGCGATTTAGCCCAAGTCGAATGACGCATTGTTGCAGGATGGAACTACTGGAATAAATTTCAAATTAAAAAGGATAAATGCCAAATGAATGTCAAATTACAAATGTCAGCCATGGCGCCCAAGACCACCTCCCGGCGATGATTTTGTGTTGCCATCCGGTCATTTGACATTCATTTGAAATTTTTAACTTTGTCTTTGACATTATTTTAATTTAAAAGGATTGCCCATGTCGTCTACCACCACCAACGGCACCGAAGTCATGCCGCTCAGTCAGTTCGCCCGCAAAGCCTATCTCGATTATTCCATGTACGTGGTCATGGACCGGGCCCTGCCGTTTATCGGGGACGGGCTCAAACCGGTCCAGCGCCGCATTGTCTACGCCATGTCCGAGCTCGGCCTGAAAGCCACCGCCAAGTATAAAAAATCGGCCCGCACCGTGGGGGATGTCCTCGGCAAATACCACCCCCACGGCGACACCGCCTGTTACGAAGCCATGGTCCTGATGGCCCAGCCCTTTTCCTACCGCTACCCCCTGGTGGACGGCCAGGGCAACTGGGGTGCGCCCGACGACCCCAAATCATTTGCCGCCATGCGCTACACCGAAGCCAAACTATCGGCCTACGCCGACACCCTGCTGTCCGAACTCGGCATGGGCACCGTCGATTGGGGCCTTAACTTCGACGGCACCTTAAAAGAACCCCTGGCCCTGCCGGCGCGCCTGCCCAATTTACTACTCAACGGCACCACCGGCATCGCCGTGGGCATGGCCACCGACATCCCGCCCCACAACCTGAACGAAGTCGTCAACGCCTGCGTTACCCTGCTGGAAAAACCAAAAGCCGACGTGGACGACCTGTGCGCACACATCCAGGGACCGGACTACCCCTGCGGGGCCGAAATCATCACCCCCGCCGAAGAGATCAAAACCATCTACCGCACCGGACGCGGCATGCTGCGCATGCGCGCCACCTACGACACCGAAAACGGCGACATCGTGATCACCTCGCTGCCCCATCAAGCCTCGCCCGCCAAAGTGCTGGAACAAATCGCCACCCAGATGACCAAAAAACAGCTTCCCATGGTCGCCGATCTGCGCGATGAATCCGATCACGAGGAGCCGACCCGGCTGATCATCGTGCCGCGCTCCAGCCGGGTCGACAAAGACGCCCTGATGGCCCACCTGTTCGCCACCACCGACCTGGAGCGGTCATACAAAGTCAACCTGAACGTCATCGGGCTCGACCGCAAGCCGCGGGTCAGAAACCTGGTGGAACTGCTCAAAGAATGGCTGACCTATCGCACCGACACCGTCCGGCGACGCCTGGAATTTCGCCTGGGCAAAGTCAACGACCGGCTGCACATCCTGGACGGACTGCTGGCCGCCTATCTCAATATCGACCAGGTCATCAAAATCATCCGCACCAACGACGAGCCCAAGCCGGTGTTGATGAAACGCTTCAAACTCAGCGAGCGGCAAGCCGAAGCAATCCTGCAACTGCGGCTACGCTACCTGGCGCGGCTGGAAGAAATGAAGATCAAGGCCGAGCAAAAAGAACTGAGCGAAGAAAAAGCCGGGCTTGAAAAGATCCTGTCCTCGCCGGCGCGGCTCAAAACCCTGGTCAAAAAAGAACTCAAGGCCGCCGCCAAACAATTCGGCGACAACCGCCGCACCGCCATCGTGCAGCGTCAGGAAGCCAAAGCCATCACCCAGGCCGATCTGGCACCGTCGGAGCCGGTGACCGTGGTGCTGTCCAAAAACGGATGGGTGCGCGCGGCCAAAGGGCACGAAATGGACCCGCAAAGCCTGAGTTACAAATCGGGCGACGCGCTACTATGCGCCGCTCGGGGCAAAAGCAACCAGATGGCGGTCTTTCTCGATTCCACCGGCCGGTCCTACGCCGCCCAGGCGTTCACACTACCCTCGGCCCGAGGCTTCGGCCAACCGCTGACCAGCCGGTTCGCCCCGCCGCCCAAGGCCACCTTCAACGGCGTGTTGATGGGCGATCCCCAGCAGAAAATCCTGGCCGCCAGTGATGCCGGTTACGGCTTCGTCACCGAACTGGAAAACCTGTACACCAAAAACCAGAAAGGCAAAGCCTTTCTCTCGCTGCCCGCCGGCGCCCTGCCGTTGCAACCGCACTACGTGCACACCGTGGAACACATCTACCTGGTCAGCGTCACCAACGAAGGCCGTATGCTCGTCTTCCCCCTCGGCATCCTGCCGGTGCTGCCCAAAGGCAAAGGGAATAAAATCATCAACATCCCGGCCAAACGGGCCAAGGCACGCGAAGAACTCATGACCGGCATGGCCCTGGTCCCCGAAGGGGCCTCCCTGACGATCCACGCCGGCAAACGCTTTTTTAAACTGACCGCCGGCAACCTGGCCGACTTCATCGGCGAACGTGGGCGGCGGGGCCGAAAACTGCCGCGCGGCTTTCGCAATGTCGACCAGTTGCAAGTCGAACTGCCGGCGCAACAACCACTGAGCTGAAAAAGAGTAGAAGTCAGGGCCGCAAAAAAAATCCCAAATACAGATGTACTTTGGGACCTTTTATTTTTGCACGAGCCCTGACTGTAGCGTATTCACTACCGGTCCCGAGTACCGCTTGTTTTTGATTTTGCAATTCAAGTTTCCCCCCCGATTCAGGTTTTTCGACCCCCAAATTCAGGGATTCCCTGATTTACAACCCAAAGCAAATTTTATAAATACGACCAGTCGGCTTGCTGCTTGCTCAATCAGGTCCTGCATTCGAATAACTCGTCCCATCCTCCTTGCTGACCAAAACGATTAACTCATGCCCATCCGCAAATAGTACCTTGTGGTTCAGGCCAGGGCCGCAGCCCAATTGCGACCGCAGGCGTAGCAAGGCTGCGTCGAGGATTGCAGGTGGGTGCGAACGCCGCCGGGGACCAAAATCTACTGTTTCCGGATGGACACTAACTCACTCCCGTAGCTGCCAGGCTATGGGCTCACGCAAAAAAAATCACATTTTATGCACCCATTTACCCCGTACTTGATACGGGGCTGGAACGGCGAGGCAGGTTCTGTGTCGTCTTGTTTAAGCGTCATTCCGTTGCGGACAGGAATCCAGGCAGTTTCACAAATATGCCTCGGTATTATCGTCAAGCTTCGGATAGTTATCAGTGTTCAGTTGTCAGTGCGCCTTTACTGAACACTGACAACTGGTAACTGACAACTCAATACCGGAAATTACGAAAGGCGGGAAAATGGCAACAGTCGATAAAGCCGGCGGTGGCAGCGCAATCGGAACCCCCTCCAAGAGCGCCGGCGACAAAGAAAAATCAAAAGGGACGCCGTCGGCATCATCCCGATCCACGTCCCCATCATCCCAACCAACAAAGGAAGAT
>JANQIE010000324.1 GCA_028282295.1 Desulfobacterales bacterium
ATTGTGATTCCGGCGAGCGCCGGAATCAAGCGTCAATTCTGGATGCCGGATCAAGTCCGGCATGACGAAGGCTTACATATTTAGTCGCCGGTTTAATAAATCGTTTTTCGCGGGCGTATGAGGCCCGATGCAACCGGTCGGTGGCCGGCAACGTGTGTGCCCATGCCGATTGGGCGGCAGGGGCGTGATCAACCTTTTGCAACCGGTTTGTTTTTTTGGGCTATGCTGCAAGGAGATACGACGCAGATATACTATCGGTGAAGGGGATTGTAAATCAGGGTTTCCCTGAATTGCGAGGGGGGAAAGTCTGAATTTGGGGGTCCAAAAACCTGAACGGAAACGATAATTTTTCGGCAGTTTTATCTGGTGGGCATGGCCCATCCTGCGGACCACAAGGCAGGGCTAAGGGCTCGCGCATAAGATGTGAAATTGTTTTTTGCGCGAGCCCTCAGTGAATGGTCTTAATCCTGGTGTTTTTGGTTCTACCAGCGTCCGCCCAGATGTTTGGACAGAAAGTGCGCCACTTCCTGGAACAGGATTTTTGAATTGTGAATCCAGTGGATACCGTGCCCTTCGTTGTCGAATTTGCGTGATTCCACGGGTTTACCGTGTTTGCGCAGGGCGGCGATCATTTTTTCGGATTGTTCGGCTCTGACGGTGCGGTCCTGTTCACCGTAGATCACCAGCAGCGGTTTGGTGGCTTTGGCGGCGGCGTACAGGGGGGAACGGCGTTTGATGTCTTCTGTGACGCCTTCGTCGGCCGGGTTGCCGAGATAGGCGTACCATCGTTCGATGCCGTAACGGCGATACAAGGGGATGTCGTCGGGGAACTGTTTCAGAAAATCGACCCAACTGGCCACGCCGTTGATGGCGATGCCGCAGGTGAAAACATCGGGGGTGAAGGTCAGGCCGGCCATGGCGGCGTAGCCGCCGTAGCTGCCGCCAACGATGGCGATGGCGTCCGGGTCGGCGATTTTTTGCGCCACGGCCCAATTGACGGCATCGATGAGATCGTTGTGCATGGCCTGGGCGAACTCGCCTTTGGCGGCTTCGAGCAGGGTGCGGCCGTAGCCGGTGGATCCGCGGTAGTTGATTTGTAAAACGGCATACCCGCGGTTGGCGAGAAACTGCACCATGCGGTCCGGTTCCCACTGGTCACGTGCCCACGGACCGCCATGGACCAGCAGGACCGTGGGGAGCATGGGGCGCCAGCGGGCCCGGATGCCGTGCGGCAGGGTCAGGTAGCCGTTCAGGGGCAGGCCGTCACGGCTTTTGAAGCGAACCGGCTTTGTTTTCGCAAGTTTCGCTGAATCGGCCGGCTGGCGGCTTGTGCCGAGGAGTTTTTTGTGTTTGGTTTTGCGGTTGAACAGGTAAAAGCGTGTGTTGCGGTCGCTCATTATTCTGACGGTCAGTTGTTCTTCTTTGTCGTCCATGCTCAGGATATGCAACCCGTGAGGCGTTAAGTCGTGGAAAACCGCAAGGTCTTGCTCCAACTGCGGGTCGAGTATATAGGTTTTCGGATAGTCGGGGCTGGCATAGGCGACCAGTGGTTTGCCGGTTATGGTGCTGATGCCGACCGATTCGATATCGGCCACGGGATCTTCGCAAATCAGGGTTTCGGTTCTGGTTTGCAGGTCGAGACGAACCAGACTGATCCGGTCGCGCTGATGGTTTGAAAGCAGCCAGAGACCTTTTTCGTCGGGCGTCAGGCCGATCACCGTGATGTCGTCCAAAAGACCCCAGGATTTAACCGGTTTCCATTTGTACACCTTCGGTTCTCCGAATTGCAGTTCCTGGCGGTTGTCGGAGGTTACCAGTATTCGGCCCCGGGCGTTGCCTTTAAGATCCACGACCCATTGCAGGACATCCTTGTAGCTGCGGGCCAGCAGTCTGTTACGACCGGTTTCGAGATTGATTTTGTAGATATCGAAGCAATGTTTGCATCGTTTGTTCTGGGCCACCAGGATGTTTTGCGGATCTGCGGGACTGATTGTTTCCAGCCAGGCGTACCATTTGGCGTCGGGGGTCAGGTTGCGGGCTTCGGCCTCCGGGTTCCGGGTATCGGCGATGTACATGTGATCGGCCCGGTTGGACCCGGCGCTGAGAACGTAGAGGATATGGCGGCTGTCCTGCGCCCAATGAAACCAGTTGATATTGCACCAACTGTGGGTGTTGATGATGTGGACGGTGTCCTCGCCGATGGTTTTAACGTGCACATTGATGTTCTTCTGATGCTCGGCCAGCCAGGCGATTTTTCTGCCGTCCGGAGAGATTTTGTAGCTGTGACGAACTTCGGACTGGTCGAAGAAATCGTCCAGCGGAATTAATGGGGGTAGATCTGCGTTTTGCAGCGCAGGGTGCCGGGCGGTGGTGACGCAACCGGTGAGGGTGATAACCGTAAGAAGCAAAGTGAGGATACAAGCCGAAGTGATGCGGGAAAATTGTTGCATGTGTAAACATCTTTCTTTTTTAATTTGTAACGGTTTTCTTTAGATCATCTGTTTTTATTTTAAAAAAATGCGCCAGGGCGGCGATCTGACCGTCGGTCGGGATGCGGACGCCCAATTCCATTTCGTGCAGGCGCGAGGGCGGGATGCCCACCTGGTCGCATACTTGTTGCAGGGTCAACCGGCTGGCCTGCCGGAGTGATTTGATTTTGGCACTAAAGTTCTCCATTCTGGGTCTCCTGATGTGTGCATGACGATTAAATTCTGGTTTTTTTCCAAAGTCTCACTTTGGGCTCACCCATGGTGACGGCTTTAAACAGGGCTTCATCGGCTTTCTGGATCAGTTCGTCGGCCGTGGCCGGTTTGCCGATAACGCCCAGGGTTGATATGCCGATACTTACGGAGATCGAAAAGACGACGCCTTTCATTTCCATTTTTTGGTCGACGATCAGCTTGCGAAAGCGATTGCCGGTCAATGCCACGTTTTCAGGGGCCATGTTGGGCAGCAGCAGGGCAAACTGGGCGTCACCGATGCGGGCAACCAGGTCGCTTTTGCGGACGGCATCGCTCAGGATGCGGGCAACTTCAATGGCGACATGCTGTTCGGCCAGTTTGCCGTAATTCTCATTCAGGGTGTTAAATGCATCGATTTCCACGAGACCGACCGCCAGTTCGTTTTTGTACCGGGTGGCCCGGGATACTTCCCGTTCCAGGGCTTCGAAAAAATACCGGTAGTTGTAGACGCCGGTGAGTTCATCCTGGGTCGACAGTTCCGACATGCGCTGCTGGGCGATTTTTATTTCGTCCTTGAGGCGCTCTTTATCCATGGCATTGGCAATGACGCGCGCCAGGGAGATTTGATCGATCTGATTTTTAGGCAGATAGTCGGTGGCGCCGGATTGGAGCACTTTGGACACCATCATTTCGTCGTCCTGCTGGAGCAGCACGATCACGGGGACGTCGATCTGCCTGCGTTTTAGTTCGGCGATGAATTTAAGGGCGTCGCTGCCCTTGATCTGGTAGTCGAGCAGGATGAGGCTGTAGTTTTCCTTGAGCAGCATTTTGAATGCCTGCCCGGCGGTGGCGGCCCATTTGGTTTTGATTTTTTTTTGTTCGGAGATGATGCGGCGCAGTACTTCGTAGTCGTCGCCGGTTGGTTGAACGGCAAGGATCTGGAGTTGCTGGTCGAATTCGATTATTTCAGAGTCGCCGAGATAGGAGCGGGTTTCGTAGTAGCGAATCGATTGGATTTTCTTGACTATGTCGGCGATGCGCTGACCGGCTTCCGATATGCGGGACAGGTGCACGGCCAGCTTTTCCGGCTTTTTTTTGTCCATTTCCAGTAGTTCGAGGTGCCCCATCAGGTACATCAGCGGCTGGTTCAGTTCATGGGCGGTGGCGCCGGCGATTTCCAGCAGTACTTTCAGGCGCTCTTCTTCAATGGCGGTTTTTTGTTGCTGCACGATCTGGCGGTTGGCGCGCTTGAGTTCCGCCAGGGTTTTGTTCATGTAGCGTGTGTTGATTTCATGGGTCTGCTTTTGCCGGTAGAGTTTGAGAAATACGTTGACTTTGCTTTTGAGGATCAGCGGTTCCACCGGTTTGAACAGGTAGTCGACCGCGCCGGCTTCATAGCCTTTGAAAACGTGCATTTGTTCTTTGTTGATGGCGGTTACGAAGATGATCGGAATGTCGTGTGACTGCTTGCGGCTGCGGATCAACGCGGCGGTTTCGAAGCCGTCCATGGCCGGCATCTGCACATCCAGAATGATCAGGGCAAAGTCGTGTTCCAGCAGCAGACCGAGGGCTTCATTGCCGGAGGTGGCGGTGATGATCCGTACGTCGTCCTGTTCCAGCAGATGGGCCATCGCCAGCAGGTTTTCCGGATGATCATCCACGAGCAGGATTTTGGCTTCAGGTTCGGTTTGCATTCCGGTCTTGCTCCGTTGTTGCCAGCCAAACCCGCAATAGCGACAGCAGTTTTTTGATATCGATCGGTTTGGGAATGTAGTCGTTGGCCCCGGCCTGGATGCATTTGTCCCGGTCGCCCTTCATGGCTTGCGCGGTAACGGCCAGCACCGGCAGGTCTTTAAAACGCGGCTGCGACCGTATTTGTTTTAAGGTCGCGTGGCCGTCTTTTTTAGGCATCACCATGTCAAGCAGCACCAGGTCGATATTGGGTTCCTGCGCCAGCACATTGAGGGCTTCATCGCCGTTTTTACCGTAAAAAACGTGCATCTCTTTTTGTTCCAGCACATTGGAAATGGCATAGACGCAGCGCATGTCGTCGTCCACCAGAAGGATTGATTTGGATTTCAGGTCACGATCGTTGGCGTTCAAGTCTTCCGGCACGTCCTGGTTTTGAACCGCCGGCAGGCTTGCGCTGAAGTGCAGGCCCACCGACAGGGCCTTGTGCACCTCGGCCTCGGTGGTCACGTGACGGACGAATTGTCTCAGGCTCAGCAGGGGCTGCTCGTTGTCGCCTGTGACCGGATGTTTACCGGCGCAAACCACGGAAACGACACCGGCCGGATTTTCGGGGGACAGGTTCTTGGTGATGGTCCGGACGGTTTGGGCGTCGATCGATTCACTGAAAAATATGCATTGCGGTTGATGCAGTTCGTATATTTCCCTGGCGTTGGCACCGGTTGCTTTTAACAACTCGATGCCGGCGTGGGATTTGAGCAGGGCGTCGATTTGCCGGACTTCCGTATCGTTCTTGCTTACCAGAAGCAGGTTGCGCGGTGCGTTGCGCACGTGCTCCAGATGCTGGTAGAGACCGGCCAGATCCGTAGCCGACAGCGGTTTGAGCAACAAGCCGGCAACGCCGTAAAAATCGGTGTTCAGGATGCTGGCGCCGTCGGTCAACACGCCGATGGGGATCTGCATGATGTTGGGATTTTGTTTCAGGTACGCCAGAAAACGCTCGCCGACGATATCCGGAAGGTCCCAGTCCATGGCAATGATGTCGGGCCGGAAAAACTCGGCCATGTGCAAACCGGTGCGTCCATTGCCGGATACAAGGGTTTTGTACCCGTTTTCCTTGGCAAGGTCGCGCATGTTCATCGCCAGGGATTGATCCGGTTCGATGATGAGGATGGTCTTGTCGCCTTCGACCAGGTTGCGGCGATCGTCGTAGGCCAGGTCCGGCTCTTCAAAGGACGGGTGCGCCGGTTTGTCCGTCTCGGGTGCGTGGGGCGCCGGTTCGGTGTGAACGGCGGCCGGGTCCGCTTCCCGGGCCGGGGGGGAATCGTTTTCCGGGGTGAGGCGGGCGTAGGGGCGGTAGCCGGGCGGCGCTTCGGGTATACACAAGGTAAACCGGCTGCCGCGTCCTTTATGGCTGGTCAGTTGGATCACGCCGCCCAGCAGATTCGCGATTTCGTTGGATATGGACAGGCCCAGGCCCGTGCCGCCGTAGCTGCGGCTGGTGGTGCCGTCGGCTTGCTGAAACGCTTCGAAGATAATTTTGTGTTTGTCCGTGGCGATGCCGATGCCGGTGTCGGCCACGGCGATGTCGACGCTTGATTTTTTTTTCAAGGTTGTGGACGGTGTGGCGACATCCGTTTCCGGCCGGCTGATGGACAGTTCAATTTTACCTTCATGGGTAAACTTGAGGGCATTGGAGATGAAGTTTTTCAAGATCTGTTCCAGACGCTGGCGGTCGGTGTAAATCACCTGCGGCAAATCCGCGTCCTTTTGAGTGATAAAATCCAGGTTCTTTTGTTCGGCCTCCTGCTCGAAGGTGCGGCGCACCGTGTCCAGAACGTCATCCAAAGAGACGGCTTCGATATGCAGCTTCATCTTGCCGGCCTCAACTTTGGACAGGTCGAGGATATCGTTGATCAGCCGTAAAAGATCCTTGCCGGAGGAGTGGATTGTTTCGATGAACTGGGTCTGTTTGGGGTTCAGGTTGCCGCTCAAATCGTCCAGGAGCAGCCGCGATAGTAAAATGACGCTGTTCAGGGGCGTTCTCAGCTCGTGGGACATGTTGGCTAGAAACTCGGATTTGTAACGGCTGACGACTTCCAGTTTTTTGGCGCTTTGCAGGGTCTCGGCGATCTTGGCAAAGTCGTCGAGTTGCGCCTTGGACAGGGTGTTGCCGAAGCGGCCCTGATCCAGCTTACCGCGCGCCATGGCATGCATGCGCCGGGTCAGGCTGCTGTTTTGCCGGCGCAATGCTTCGAGTTGGGCGTTGTCTTCGGTGATGGGCCGGTTCGCATCCGGCTGACCGGAAGTATTTCGGTCCGTCGCCGGGGACGCTTGGCGCCGCTTTGGGCCGGCGGTTCGGTTGATCACCGTCATGCATATGAGCAGTAGTAAAAATGTCAGGGCCACCGAAGCGCCGATACCGTAGACCCGGTTACGGATCAGCGCAGCCAGACCGGCCGTGTTGTGCGCTTGTTGTTCCAGGCGAAATTCGATCAGATGCCGTTGGATCGATTCGACCTGATCGATGTAGGTGTTAAAGGCCGCATTGACCACGGCCGTACTTGTGCCCGTAGCGGTCAGATCGAGCAGTTGACGCCGCAAAACCCGCCAGTGGTCGAACGCTTTGCGCGCCGCCTGCAGTTTGGGATGTGTCCGGTTCCCATTGTTTGCCAGTTGATCGAACGTCCCGACCACCAGACGATCTTCCTGGGTCAGCAGGGCGGTCAAAGCGTGTTTGTCGACGGTCGCGCCGGCCAGCGCCTTTTGCTGCACGGTTTTGTGCATGGCGATAACGCGGGTCTCGATGACGGCGGTCAATTCATCCGTCTCGGTGTTGCGACTTGCCCAGACAGTTGAACGGTTGGATAGATTGTGCAACAGGACAATGGTCAGGATAGCCGGTAGAAGTGTAAGCAATCCGGCCGCCAGCAGCCGTTTGGGGGAACCAAAATCTAAGGAAGAGCGATCAGTCATCTCATTTGCCAGTACCGGGGTTGGCGGCACCCGGTTATTCGTGTCGCGTGTTCAGACCGGTTGATTGCATCAAATGGATGTCCGCGTAGTAAGCGACGGCGGACTCGTTGGTGTTGTCGGTGTCGGTCATGATCGCAACCGCCGTGACGGCCGGCGGATTCTGACCAGATGCGTTGCGATAATCTTCACGGATGTTGCGTTGTTCCCAAATCCATTGATTCGCATTGACGCGTGGGCAGCTATTGAACCTTGCCGGGTAATATATTGGTGAACTGGTATTCCTGCACCATGATGCCGACGGCGGCCTCAAATTCGTTTTCGCCCCATTGTTCGATGGATAGTATTTTTTCTTCCTGATCGTCGATGAAGTCCCAACGCAGCAACTCGCGCCCGGCGGATTGTTCGGTTTGAAAAAAATGACCGGCCGCGGATTCTTCCAGAAAGTAACTGGTGCCGTCGTACACGATTTCTTCGGGCGGATCCTCGTTGGCTTTGATATGCTGGATGATTGCGGCACCAAGCCGTTGCACGGCGATTTTGCGGCTTATGCTCCAGTAGTCTTCGTCGCCCGGTTCACGTTCCAAGTAAATTGTGTCGTCATGGCTTTTCAACTGCCATTCAAAGGTTTCGTCGCCGTCGCCCCAATCGTAGCGATGGGCGCCGGTCACTTCCCATGTTTTTAAATCGTAATCGAGGTAGTAGCCGACTTTTAGTTTTGCAGGCGTCAAATCTGCAATCGGATCGGGACCGGCAGCTTTTTTGCGGTCAAGCCATTTTTTGAAAACCATTGATTGAAACTCCTGATTTGTAAACGTTTTCGTATTTTAACATAAAAAACTTGATGTGCAAACCCGGGTTGCGAAGCGGGCAGGGTAATCGCATCTGGCAATTATCCGGATAATGTTGGTGGGCACGGCCCACCCTGCCTGCCTGCGGATGGACACCAGATGAAGAAGGCTATTATTGTTTTGATTCTGGAGTAAAAAAACATTTGTCACCCCGTCGAACGCCGGGGTCCGGAATCAAAACGATATTAACCTTTGCCCTGCAAAAAGATGGTTGTAGGAGCGACGTCCCGCCGCTCCTACAAAGATTTTTAATTCTCACATCTTCATTCGCAATTCAACAGGCGTCAGGAGATCCCCATCTTCTTCTTCAATTCGGCCAATTGATCACTGACCGCCGGTTGTTGACCGCCTTCGAGGGCGGCGTTGATTTCATCATCAACGGTCTGCTCGGGGCTGGCCAGTTCGCCGTAGGCTTGCGCCAGTGACTCGTCCTCTTCGACCTTGGCCTTCATTTTTTCGAGCATGGCGATGGTGCCGGAGGTGTCGACCTTGGACAGTTGCTGGTTGATCTTCTTGGTTGATGCGGCTGTGCGGGCCCTGGCCCGCAGGGTAATCAGATCGTTTTCATACGTTGTGATGCTCGATTTGATTTTGTTGACATTGCCTTGCAAGGTGGCGGCCATTTTCTCGTGCCGCTCGGCTTCCGTGTTCAACCGCAGGGCCTCTTTGGCAAACTGTTCTTTTTTGCTCAGTGCTTCCGCGGCCAGCCGTTCGGCATCGGCTGCGTCCATGCTTCCGCCTTGCATTTTTTGCAGCAGGGTCATTGCCTTGCGTTCATAGTCGGCAGCCAGCTTTTTCTGTCCGTCGACTTCCTTGCGGGTGCGGATGGCGATCCCTTTGACTTCCGCCAGACTGCTCATGGCTTTTTGTAAATCGGATTTTAGATCGCGGATGCCTTGTTCGGTCAATTTGATCGGGTCTTCAAATTTGCTGATGGCGGCATGGGCTTCGGCTTGGCCGATTTTAAATACGCGTTTGAAAAAGGACATTGTTGCACTCCTTTCGTTGGTCGGGATAGGGGTTCAAATTAGGCTGAAAAAGACAAAAGTTCCGTGCCGTATTCACTCAAGGCCAGACTCAGGGATTGGATCGACGCTTCCAGTTCATTGCGATCCAGGTTTTCCAGTTGCAAGGTGTCGCGAAAGATGATCCGCGTGCCGTCCTCATCGAGTACAAACGCGCCGTGTACCAGGCTGCGGTTCATTTGCAGCAAGCGTTTGAAAAACGCCCCGGTTTCGGCTGGTGCTTCCATGATGACCTGTTCAAGGATGACAATCGGGGATTCGCAATCGATCACCATGCTTTTGATGCCGTTTTCCTCGTCATCGATGACCACCAGTTCCTCTTCCGGGCTCTCGCTGACAATGGCCACATTCATGTCGTAAAGATAGTTCTTCACCAATTCGAATTTTTCTTTCATCGCGTCAATCCTTTCACCTTTGCCGATCTGTTATGGTTGAAGTAATGCCAATTGATACAAACAGCGCCGTCTGGTGGGCATGGCCCACCCTGCAATTCTACCCGGTGGCAACTGCGGGCAGGGTGGGCCGTGCCCACCAGCGGGATGATTGCCAGATGTGGTTCCCCTGTTGAGAACCATATGTGCCATTGCGATTCCCGGATCAATCTTGTAATACTCGACACTGGTTTTGCCGGTGCCATAATAATCTTGGGATGGAAACAGGTCGAAAAACACAAATTGTTAAAAATATAGGTCAATAATTGTAAAATGCAAGTAATATCGGTTGTGTCACGCGAATGGGCCGGGGCGCATGGCGTCTGAGCGGCAAACCCCTGTTGCGGATTATGTCGGCAAGCTGCGCGCCTCGCAGCGTTTGGGCGCCGCGGTGGTTCACCACCAGGTGCGGCCGGCCCGGCCGGCCGATGTGGTGCCGGCGGACGAAACCGCCCTTGGCCCGGCCGGCCGTGAAATGTTGACCCCGATGGCCGCTGCCGGCCTTTATCGGCATCAGGCCGAGGCGATCCGGGCCGTTGCGCAGCACGCGCATGTGGTGGTCGCAACCCCCACCGCCAGCGGTAAAAGTCTGGTGTACCACCTGCCGGTCATGGAGCGTTTCCGGTCCGATCCCGGCAGCAAGGCGCTTTATCTGTTTCCCCTCAAGGCCCTGGCCCAGGATCAATTGCGTGCCTTCAATCAACTGGCCGGGCATTTGGGCGAACCGGCCCCCCAAGCCGCGATTTACGACGGCGATACCACCGCCTGGCACCGCCGGCGGATCCGCACCCAGCCGCCGGCCGTGCTGATGACCAACCCGGAGATGCTGCACCTGTCGCTTTTGGCCCATCATGCCAAATGGGGCGCTTTTTATCAGGGCCTGCAAACCGTGGTGATCGACGAGGTGCACACCTACCGCGGTGTTTTCGGGTCGCACATGGCCCAGGTGCTGCGCCGGTTGCAACGGGTTTGTGCGTTTTACGGCAATCAGCCGACGTTTATTTTCACTAGCGCCACGGTGGCCAATCCGTCTGAACTGGCCTCGCAGTTGATCGGGCAACCGGTGACGGCCGTGACCCGCAACGGCGCTCCTTGCGGCCGGCAGCATCTGGTGATGCTCAACCCGACCGGCGGCGCGGCGCAAACCGCCATCGTGCTGCTTCAGGCGGCGCTGCCACGGGGTCTGCGAACCATTGTTTACGCCCAGTCGCGTAAATACACCGAATTGATCGCCATGTGGGCGCAGAACCGGGCCGGTGCGTTCAAGGATCGTATCAGCGCCTACCGGGCCGGTTTTTTACCGGAACAACGCCGGGAGATTGAAGCACGCCTGGCCGGGGGCGACCTTTTGGCGGTGGTGACCACCAGTGCCCTGGAACTGGGAATCGATATCGGCAGCCTGGATCTGTGCATCCTGGTGGGCTATCCCGGCACCATCATGTCCACTTTGCAGCGGGGCGGCCGGGTAGGGCGGGGCGGTCAGGAGAGCGCCATGGTGCTGATCGCCGGCGACGACGCCCTGGATCAATACTTCATGCGGCATCCCGCCGAATTGACCACCCGCCCGCCCGAACCGGCGATAGTGAATCCGTTCAACCGGTATTTGCTGGACCGGCACCTGCAATGCGCGGCACACGAGTTGGTGTTGCGGCCCGGCCGGGAGCCGTATTTGAGCGAACCGGAGATGATCCGGGCGGCCGAGGATCTGGTTGCCGGGGGCAGATTGCTGCGCGAAGCCGACCAAAATCGATTGCATGTGAATCGCCAGGGCATGCATCGCCGCATCAGCCTGCGGGGAGCGGGGCACCGGTATACGATCAAGCTGGCCGCGTCGGGAGACGCCATTGGTGAAATCGATGATTTGCGAGTGCGCCGCGACTGTCATCCGGGGGCGATTTACTTGCACGACAGTTGCACGTACCGGGTGGATGCCCTTGATTTGCAACGCCACACTGTCACCGTGACGCCGGCCCGTGCCGACTACTACACCCGTGTCCGCTTTGAATCGGACACCGAAATCGTGGCGGTAACCGAAGAAAAAACGATTTGGGGCATGTGGGCCGGCCGGGGAAATCTGCGAGTGACCGAAACAATCACCGGCTATGAAAAAGTTCGGATTTACGACCGGAATAAATTGGGGGTGATGCCGCTTGATTTTGAACCGACCGAGTTTGAAACCGAAGGGATCTGGTTTCAAATTCCCGCGCCTGATTACGTGTCTATCGATCCGTACCGGTTTGACTACCTGGGCGCGCTGCACGCCATCGAACACGCGGCCATCGGCATGTTTCCGATGCTGGCGCTGGCCGACCAGAGTGATTTGGGCGGGTTGTCGACCCCCTGGCATCCGCAAGTTAAAAGCGCGGCCATCTTTATCTACGACGGCTTGCCCGGCGGCGCCGGTTTGGCCCACCAGGGGTTTCACCGTGCCGCCGAATTGCTGCGCCAAACCCTGCAGGTGATCGTTGAATGTCTCTGTGAAACCGGATGCCCGGCCTGTGTGCAGTCCCCTCAATGCGGCTCCGGTAACCGGCCCATCGACAAGGGGGCGGCCCGGACCCTGCTGGCCCGCCTGGCAAAACAAACCGTGCCCCCGGGCAGGATGTCATTGCGCATCGCATCGGCCGGTCAACCGCCGGCAAAGCAACCCCTGACCCTGTTTCGTAGCGATGCGTCCTACGCCGTGATGGATCTGGAAACCCAGCGGTCGTTCGAAGACGTTGGCGGACGTCGCAATATCGATCAGATGGGGATGAGCTGCGCCGTGGTCTATGATTCGCGCAAAGACATGTTTGTCACGTTTCTGGAGGACCGGGTGGATGCCCTGATCGACTACCTGGCGTCGTTTGCCCTGGTGGTGGGTTTTAACATCAAACGCTTTGACTACCGGGTCCTGTCCGGTTACCGGCGCTGCAACTTTAAAAAAATAAACACCCTCGATATCTTCCAGGACGTGCAGCAATACCTGGGCTACCGGGTCTCCTTGAACCGCCTGGCCGGCGAAACCCTGGGCGCGGCCAAAAGCGCCGACGGGCTGACGGCCCTGCGCTGGTGGCAGGAAGGGCGGATCGACGACATTGTCACTTATTGCCGCGAAGATGTCCGGATCACTCGCAATCTGTATCGCTTCGGCAAGGAGCACGGTTATTTGCGGTTTGTTCACAAACAAGGGTTTGCTGCCCGCATTCCGGTGGCGTGGTGAAGCAGACCCGGCTTGTGCAGGTAGCATCGGTTATTCAAAGGTTCTTATCGTTTTGATCCTGGACCCCGGCCTTTGCCGGGGTGATGGCCGGTTGCGCGCGTCCTTGCTAGATGGGGGATCAGTTGATCCAGACCGGTCACGGTCAGATCGGGGGAGAGGCCGGCGCAACGCGGGTCCGATGACCGCAGGCGCAAAGAGCGCGCATCGCCGGCAAAGAGGGCGGCTTGAAAACCGATTTGATGGGCCGGGTAGATATCGTTGCGCATGTCGTTGCCGACGTAAAGGGTTTGGTGAGGGGCGATGTTGCGGGCCGCCAGCCGGTCGCGGGCCGCTTTGAACATGTAAAGGGATGGCTTGGCGTAACCATGGCGGTAGGAGTAAAAGACGAAATCCGGGTTAAACCCGCAGGTTGCGGTATTTACTTTCAAGTGTCGCTTGAATAGCAGCGGGGTATAAAACTGGGCATTGGAGATGATGCCCATCTGCAAGTGCGCCTTGCGGCAGGCCGTGAGCAGCGCGGTTAAATGCGGCATGGGGGCGGTGGGATTGGCAAGCTGTTCAAATGCTTCGGCAAATTCGCGGGCAACGGCCCGATCGGTGAATCCCAGTACTTGCTGCCAGATCCGGTCGATCTTTACTTCAGGGTAGTCAATGCCCTTGCCGCGCAGGCGGGCGTGCTCGGCTTCAATCGTTTTAAGATAGGCGGTCAGCATTGCATCGGGTGGACGATCCAGATTAAAACGACGCAGCAGGTGCGTCAGTGCGTCGTTGGATTGGGCCGCATCCCGGCGGCTGACGTCAATATCTCCCGATCCGCTGATAAACAGGGTGCCGTACAGGTCAAACATGATGCATGTTATTTCGGGTTCCAGCCGGCCGGCAGGTTGCAGCCTGGTGGGCAAGGGGACAAGCGTGTTTTCCGGTTCACTTTGCTTTTTGGGGTTCATTATGCGTCCTTATATATAGCGCCCCTGACCGTCACCGGCCGTTGTCGCCGGGTACCGCCCCCATTTAAGCAGGCTGAAGCGTTGTGGGGCCAGGAAGGCGTCCAACAGCCGTTTTTTGTCGATCTGCTGCCGGACCGGCGTCTGCCGGACGTGCCGGTAAATCGACAGCAGGGTTTCACGATACCGCTTCAGGTTGTAGTGCGTCAGGATCTGGCGGCGATTGTGCGCGATCAGTTCCGGTCCGTTTTTACAGTCGGCCGGACTGGCGAGAAAGGGATTTAATGCAATCAGGGTCTGCTTTTTTCCCGGATCGTTCAACAGCGCCCGAATGGTTTGTTGTTGGGCAACTTCATCCAGACGGCCAAAATCGATGGTGCCGTTCAGGGTCAGATCGTCAAAATGCTGTAGCGCCGCTTTCGGAGGCAGTTTACGGTCAAACGCGGCGTGGGCGCGATTGATCCAGTAGCCCCATTGGGCGCGCAGGCGTTCGGCATCGATCCATTGCAACGGCACCTGCAAGGTGGTGTACAAGTGCTCAAGGGCGATTTGGTGGGCTTCAAAGTCCCGGCAAATATCCGCCAACTTGCGGCCCCACAGCAACTTGCCGGCGGTCCACGGTTCCAGGTAGGAAAAACCGAAGCCTTCCGTGATGCTGGTCGTGATCAGAAACGGGGCTTGACGCACCAGCGTGGCAAAGTCGGCGCGCACTCCGGCTTCGTAAACCACATTCAGGTTGTGCCGGCGCGTGAAGGTTTGCCAGTCGGCGTGACTGCGGATATCCTCGGGACTGTTCGGCGGTTGCGTGATGGCCAGCGGGTGGGGCTGAAAAAAGAGGCTCAGCAACACCGCTTCCCCGATGTTTTTGCGTCGCAAGGCCCGGATCGGATATAAGACCGGCGCGGCAGCGCCGCTACCGGGCGACCTGCCGGCAACCGGCAAGGGGGGTACGGTATTGAAAATGCGATGCAAGCCTTTTTCTTGCAGGCCGGCTTGCCGCAACAGGTCGTAATCGCGGGAATTGATGACGCTGTAGTGACAGTCGGCAGGATAGTCTTCTTTAAAATAGGTGTGCGGACGGCCGTCCTCGGCAAAATCGTGGATTTGCAGCAAAAGCGTGACGCCCTGTTGTTGCAGCATTTTCAGCACGGCCGGAAAACGACGGTTTTTGGCGAGGGTCGGATTATGAACGTGCAGAATAACATCGGCGGTGCCGAAATGCGACCGGAGTGCGGTGACAATGTTCCCGGCAACCTGTTCGGGCGGGATAGGGGCCAGGCCCGTTTGATCGTAGCCCAAGCCATCGATACACTTGGCCGGCGCCGGGAACGACACCGGCGGTGTTTCGCCGGCAAGGACCAGAAGCCGGCAATCGTTTTGCAGGGCCTCGATCTGCCGGCAGATAACCGACGTCACGCCGCCGGTTTTTAAATGGTAGTGGATAAATACGATGTTCATAGGCAATTGTTATCGCAGGCGTCCGATTTTACGGACAGTCCGACATAAAAGACGCCGCTGCGGGGGGAAAGCCGCGATTTGGGGCTGATTTGTCCGGTTTTACGGACAAGACTTTTGCGGCGCTGCCACAATGTGGTGGAATCGATGGTTTTTTGTTTTTAACTTACTGTAATTTAAAGATAAATAATTCGGGGCAATGTTGGCGTATTTGTTGGCACATGCATTGCTAAATCCTAATGGCAAGTCCGAATGGGCTGGCAACAATCCACCCCAAATACCCAACCTCCTTTTGCTGCAGGGCGCTCTTCTCGAGCGCCCTGTATCTTTTCAGGGCCTATTTCCTCAGGCGCTTATTTCCACTGACCGAGATCCTGTTCCATGTTTTTGGCGCAATGCGGACAGTAGGTGGATGACGGCGCCACGCCAGCCCGCTTCCAGAGGTAGCGTTCCAATGGCAGCCATTCACCGTGACCGTGGCTGGTGCCGCTGTCGTCCCGGATTTTTTTACAGACGCAGCAAACCGGCAGGATTTTTTCGTAGAATTTGATTTTACGTGCGTTTTCCAGTTTTTCCAAACAGCGGGTAACCCGAAAATGCAGTTCCTCGGACTCGCAGGGTTTTAGCAGATAATCGTCCGCGTTGAGCCGCAAGGCATCGATTGCCGACGAGAGCGATTCGTAACCGGTTAAAATGATCACCATCGACTCGGGGTCGACGGCCTTGGCCTTTTTCAGGACCTGGATGCCGTCGATTTTATCCATGATCAAATCGGTAATCACCAGATCAAAACCGGCTTCTTCCAACAGATTGAGGGCTTGTTCACCATTTGCGGCGGTTATTACCCGGTAGCCTTCCATTTCAAGATTTTTACTGATGCCGGTCAAAATAAAAGGATCGTCGTCAACCAATAAAATAGTGTAGCGTCGCATAAGTTCCTCACGATCAGCGTTTCTCGATTGAGCGTCGCGATGTTGCCATCGTGTGTTTAGGTGTAAACGGGCAGCCTGATTTATAGATAGTGTGTCCATCCGGAAATAGCCTCTTTTGGCCCCTGGCGGCGTTCTCGCATTTTTAAAATAATGGCGGAGCCATTCACGTTCTTACGACATAGCCGGCTATGCCTGCGGTTTTACAAACGCTCGGGCCTCGCCGGAAACCAAAATTCACTATTTTCGGATGGACACTAGATAGGTCGCCGCCTTTCGGGCGATTTTCGGCCGGCGCCGTCATGTTGATGAATGCTACCATTCACCGGCGGGACGGACGGCGCCAACGACAACGTTAACACGGTTTATGGTTTCATGCAAAACAAGGTCGGTGGGTCGGTGGGAAGGTTTTTAAACACGTCCTGCGGCTTAAGGGTGGATTTTTTTTGCGACCCCTTGCGTTTATAAATAGGGATCGCCCCCTCGATGACCGCAATGCGATACAGGGGGCGATCATGCTGCGGACACGGTGCGCTGCCGGAAGGCTTTTGCCAGGGTGGGGTCCATGACGGCTTCGTAGCCTTTACAGATGGCGATCACTTTTTCGGCGCTGTCCAGAAAGTAAATGTCACTGGTCATTTTGTGGGCGGTGGCGGACTTGACCTGCATCACGGCGGTGATATCGCCCTGGGGGAAGCGGCGACAGTACTGGCGGTAGGATGCCGCGTAGCTTGGCAGGGACAGCAGTCCTTTTTGTTCGTGGCTCCAGATGATGCCCAACTGAAAGGCCGCGTCAAGGACCAGAGGATCGGCAATCCAGCGGCTGCGCAGGGGATCGCGAATCCAGCTTTTGGGCGGTGGCGCGGTCCGGAGTCTGGCCGCGATGGTGTCCGCGGTACAGGTGAGGATCTGCTTGATACCGCGCAGTTCGTCGCCGTGGAACAAGATGGTGGCGTAGATTTTGTCGATGTCCATCGATTGCCCGGTGGTTTGCAGACCTGCGGCCGGCGCGATGGCCGGGGGCGCCGGGGGGGTGTTCGACAAAATGGCCCGCGCGCGCGAGTGAATGACTTCCCGGTTGTCTTGAACACCGTTGCGAATCTGCACGTCGACTTCAAAATGGGCGCCGTTTTTGCGGGCTTTGCCCGATAGAAAACGGATCACTTTCTTCTGCTCGTCGAGACGAATCCCTTTGAGCAGGCGAATATCTTCCAGACCGGCCAGGACCAGCCCCGGATTCTGGTGCAAAGCCCCGTGGCCCAGCCATTCGGCGATCAGGGCAAAGGGGACCACCGGGGTGCCGTTCAGCACGTGGGCGTCGAGGATCGGATATGTCTGCGGGCTGACTTCACGCTTGATAAGTACTTTCAGGTCATCGGCCGGCGGCGGTGCCTGCTGGTCGACGGTCTGCTGTGGCCGGGCATGGGCGTTTGGCATCAGGCCGCTGCCCAGGATGACTTCCGCGGGTGGGTCATCGACGGTGGCCATTTCCGCCACCAGGGCGCGGGCCCCGGTGTCCACGGGAATCAGATCGATGCCCCGGCGCTTGAATTCGGCTCTCAACGCGGGGGTGACCATGCCCCCGTCCCACGGTCCCCAATTGATGGCGACGATGCGCCTGTCCGGTTGGGCGGCGGCGATTTGCCGGGCGGTTTTGTTCAGCACCTCGTTGGCCATGGCATAGTCCACCTGACCTTGATTGCCGAAACGGCCGGCAACCGAGGAAAAGAGCACCACGTATTTCAAGGCGTCGTTTTGCGTTGCTGCCAGCAGGTTTTGCAGACCTTTTACTTTGGTAGCGAACACCAGTTCAAACTGTGCGGCGGTTTTGTCGGCTATGCGCCGGTCTTGCAAAACACCGGCGCCATGCACCACGGCGCGAATCGGGCCGCAGGTGGAGCGTATGTCTTTGCAGACTTGGCTGACGGCGGCTTTGTCACGGATATCAACGGCAAAGTAACAGGGCCGGGCGCCGGCTTTTGCCAGCCGGTCCAACGTGGCGCTGATTTCCCGGTTGGCCCGGTAGCGGCGGTAGTGTTTTTCGATCACTACCGGTGTCGCTTTTTGTCCGGCCAGATCGTGGTCGATGATCGCTTTTTTAATGGCGGCTTCGTCCTGAAGCGGCTGCAACCAGGCCGGCTCGTCAAAGGGGGCTTCCGATCGTCCCAGCAGTACGAGTTTGCAGCGCGTTGCATCGGCAAGCGCGCGGGCGGTGTGCGCCGTCACCCCACGGGCGCCGCCGGAAATCACCACCACATCCTCGGCGGTCAGGTCCGGTTTTGGATCGGTTTGGGTGTACGGTACGGGGGCTAGCGTCAGCAGGTGACGGCTGCCGGCTGTCAGGCCGATCTCAATGGGAGCGGAAGAGGCGCTGTGCAGCACTTGCGCCACGGCGGCTTGCGCCATGGTGTTGGTGTCCGTCCAGTCGGGATCGATATCGAGCGCGCGACAGGTTACGTTCGGCCATTCGATGGCGGCGGTTTTGGTCAGGCCGGCCAAGCCGCCGGGCATGGGATTGGCGATGGGGGCGTCCCCAAAACCGAAGGCGCCGTCGAGGCGTGAAATTGTGGCGAACAGGGCCCCGCTCAATTCTGCCGCCGCCGTCAACGCCGCGCAGGCGTGTTTGGCGGCCAGGAAAGCATTCTTTAAAAAAGCGGCGTCGGTGTCGGCGTTATCGCCCACGATGATCAGGCCGGCCACGCTGGTTCTGGTCTTCTCATCCTGCAGAACGGTCACTAGTTCATCCAGGGGGAGAACTTCGGCGGCAATGTTCTCTTTCTTTAGCCGGTCGGCCATTGCAACCGCCAAACCGCCGGTGTCCGCGGTTAAATAGACAGTGTGTGTCGCGGGCAGGGTGATACGCATGTCCGATTGCAGGGCCGGGGCGGTTTCCACTCGGACGAGGCGGCGCTCAAGCGTTTGTGGCGTGGCGGTTGCCGCTGGTTGGGCGTCCGTAACGGGTTCGGTTGGTGTTTGGCCGGCAGGCTCGGCGCCGGTTTGATCGAGATACGCCAGGATCTGCCCCAGGGTTTTCAACCCACCCATCATATCGGGGGCCACTTGCGGGAGTCCCGGTTGCCTCTCTTCCAAGGCGGAGAGAATCTCCACTCGTTTGATGGAGTCGATGCCCAGATCCGCTTCGATGTCCATTTCCAGATCCAGGGTTTGCGTGGGATAGCCGGTCAGTTCGCTCACCACTTCAAGCAGGGTGGCTTTCAGATGCGGTCCGGCGCTGGTTGACTCGGGCGGCGGGGCGGGTGCTTTTTCTTCCCCGGCAGGTGCGGCGGCGTTCGCTTGTGTAAAATAAGTGACGATCTGACCGAGGGTTTTGAGGGTGCCCAGCATCTCCGGCTCCACACCGGGCAACCCCGGCATTTTTTCTTCCAGCGAGGAGAGGATTTCCACCCGCTTGATGGAATCGATCCCCAGGTCGGCTTCAATGTCCATGTCCATTCCCAGGGTTTCGGCCGGGTATCCGGTCAGTTCGCCGACAACGGCCAGCAAGGTGTCCTGCAGCACCGCGGCTTCCCGAACCACTGCATTTTCAGTGTCGGATGAGGGGGCGGTGTCCGCGGCTGTGGCCGCCAGAGCGTCTGCGGCTGGGCTGTCGAAGTGATTCAGGATTTGTCCCAGGGTCTTCAGGGTGCCCATCATCTCCGGTTCCACACCGGGCAGTCCCGGCATTTTTTCTTCCAGTGAGGAGAGGATTTCCACCCGTTTGATGGAATCGATGCCCAGATCGGCTTCAATGTCCATTTCCAGGTCCAGGGTCTCTTCCGGGTAGCCGGTCAACTCGCTGACGATGGCGAGCAGGGTCTTTGACAAATTTTGCGTCGCGGCGGGCGGAGTGGCTTTCTCCTGCGGTGTGGGCGAAGCGACCACCGGTTGCGGCGCGACCTCGGCGGCCACCGGGGGCGCCACCGCCGGGGATGGCGGTGCGACCGGGGGCTTTACAGGGCGCACAATATTTTCGGGCGCGGCCGGGGCCAGCCCCAGGCTCGCTTCGGTGAGCCGTTGCGTGCTGTCCATCATCTGCTGCAGGGTGCGGCCGGCTTCTTGCTGGGTCTCCAGGAAACGTTGATGGGCTTGCGCGGTTTGCGCTTGAAGGACCTGCATCGATTTGAGTCCTTCCTGCACGATGCTCAGGGCGTCCAGCAGCGGTTGCGACGAATCGGCCGGCGGCGTTGGGTGGGCGGCTGTCTTTTCCATGTCCTGCTCCCGTGGTGATGTTTGGGGTTGCGGCGTTGGGGCGTGATCTACCCGGGTTGCAAGCTGTGGCAGACGCGTGGCGGGGGGTGTCTGAGCGGTTGCCTGCTTCCCGGTAGTGGTTGCGACGGTTTTGGCTTCTTCCGGCTGGTGCTTTGATTTGCTTTTGCGTTGAGCTGCGGGCCGTTCGGGTGTTTCGGGACGATAGTTGGCCCCGGCGATGGGAATGTTCATCAGCGCCCGGCGGCTTTTGGGCGGCACCGGCTCCCATTTCGTGAGTGCCACCGGGTACCCGCCGGCCGCGAGTCGGGCCAGACAGTGGGCCAGATCGGCGATGCCGCTTTTGCGGCCGGCCGACGCGTCAACGGCCAGGGTCTGGACGGTTTCGTCGTCGGTCAGGATGGTTTGGATCAGGCCGCTGAGAACCGTTTTGGGACCGACTTCGATAAAGGTCCGCACACCGTCGGCGTATAGATTTTGGATTTGTTCGACAAAGTTCACCGGCGATACCAGTTGACGCGCCAGCAACTGCTTGGCGGCGGTTGTATCCTCCGGATAGGGCTGTGCCGTGGTGTTGGCGTAAACCGGCGTGGGGCTTGACTGTAGATCGACCTGTGCGACGCACTCGGCAAACGGCCGGCGCGCCGCTTCCACCAGGGGGCTGTGAAAGGCCGCGGCAACCGGAAGTCTTTTGCATTTTAATCCGGCAGCGTGGCATTTTTCCTCGGCCACGGCAATATCGGTTTCACTGCCGGACAAGACGCCTTGCCGGGGGCTGTTGCGGTTGGCCAGGATGACCTTCAGATCATGGTCTTCGATCAAACGGTCGATTTGAGCCAAGGGCGCGCTGACCGCCAACATGCCGCCGTTGGCAGGTGCACCGGAAGACTTGCCGGCCGCAGCCATGGCCTGTCCTCTGGCCACGGAAAGTTTCAAAAACGTGTCTTCGTCCAGACGGCCGGCGGCGCACAGGGCCGTCAGTTCGCCGTAGGAATGACCGCACACCGCATCCGGTTTGACACCGAAGTCGGTCAGGGTCTTGAACATGGCCAGACTCACCGCGCCGATGGCCGGTTGGGCGATATCGGTGGCGGTCAGGTTCTGCAACTGGCTTTGCTGTTTCCCGGGGGTGTGCGCCTTGGGGGGATAGATATAGTTGCTCAGCCGTCCCCGGTCGTTTGCCTGCGCGTTGGCGGCATCGATGGCGTTCAGGGCTTGGGGAAAACAGCAGGTCAGATCCTTGCCCATGCCGACGTACTGGCTGCCTTGTCCGGGAAACACCAATGCGGTTTTGCCGCTGTGCGGCTGGTTGTGAAAGTAAATATTGGTTTGGCCCGGTGGGCGGTGTGTCGCGTTGCCGTCCAGCCGTTGCCGGGCCTGGTTCAAGACTGCCAAGGTCCGGTTGACGGCGATGGGGTCGCCTTCAAGGCCGTCCACAACCATCACCAAACGGCTGGCGGCAGCCGGAGAAAAGGTTTGACGCGCGTCGGCCGCCAGTTCGGCCAAGTGCTTCTGGGTGGGGTGTTCCGTCAAGCGGTTTTCAAAGTCTTCCAATTGGGCGCGGATGGCCTGCGCGTTATCACCGGACAGGGCGATCAATTGTACTGAACCGTCCCAGGCAATCTCTTTTTTCCTGGGGTCGTATTCTTCCAGGACCACGTGAAAATTACTGCCGCCGAAACCAAAGGCGCTGACGCCACTGCGGCGCGGATGCCCGGTATTGGCCGGCCAGGGGCGGCTTTCGGTGTTTAAGTAAAAGGGGCTCTGCTCGATGTTCAGCTTGGGATCCGGCGTCTCGGCCTTCAGAGTGGGCGGCAATGTTTTATGGTACAGCGCCAGGGTAGCTTTGATCATGCCGGCGGCGCCGGCGGCCGCCTTGGTGTGGCCGATCATCGATTTTACGGTTCCCAGCGCGCAGCGATTGCCGTTGCGCCGGGCCGGGTCCGCGGATTCGCTGAACACCTGGTTCAGGGCACTGAATTCAACTGCGTCGCCGACCCGCGTGCCGGTCCCGTGTGCTTCCACCAGGTCGACCGTGGACGGATCGACGGCTGCCATGCGGTAGGCGTTACGCAAGGCTTTGGCCTGGCCCTCGGCCCGCGGGGCATAAATACTTTGTGACTTGCCGTCGCTGGAAGAACCGATCGCTTTGATTACTGCGTAGATCCGGTCTCCGTCCCGTTCAGCATCCGCCAGCCGCTTGATGGCTAAAATGCCGATCCCTTCGCCCAACACCGTGCCGTCGGCGTCTTTGGAGAAGGGGCGGGCATCGCCGGTGGCCGACAGAACCCGCGTTTTGGCAAAGCACATGTGCATGAAGATGTCGTTGATGGCATCGACGCCGCCGCTCAACACCATGTCGCTGCGTCCGGTGGTCAATTCCATCAGGGCCAGATGCAGCGCACTCATGGAACTGGCACAGGCCGCGTCGACCACGCAATTGGTGCCGCCCAGATTCAGACGGTTACTGATGCGGCCGGCCACGACATTGCCCAGTAGTCCCGGAAAGGAGTTTTCCTGCCACTTCACGTAACCGTCGCCGATCCGTTCGATAACATCTTCGGCGGTTTTGTCGTCGATACCTGAATTTTTCAATGCGCGTCGCCAGATGGGGTGCCCCAGGCGCGCACCTAAGGGGATCACCAGTTCCTGGGTGCCGGTAACCCCCAGGATGACACTGGTGCGCTCGCGGTCAAACGGCCGTTCGGCGTACCCGGCGTCTTCCAGGGCCATTTTGGCGGCAACCAGTCCAAGTAACTGGGAGGTGTCGGTTGCTTCGAGGATTGCCGGGGGGATGCCGAATTCCGCCGGATCAAAAGGGTAGGGCGATAGAAAACCGCCGCGCTTGCAGTAGGTGTGATCCGGTTTGTTCGGATCGGTGTGAAAATAATCGGATTCGGTCCAGTGGGTATCCGGCACGTCGGTGATGGCGTCGTGCCCCTGGCGCAGCAGGCGCCAGTAGCTTTTCAGGTCGTTTGATTTGGCGAACAGACATCCGATGCCGACGATGGCGGCCGGTGTGGTGGTTGGCGTTGTTTTGGGCTGATTTGGTTTTGGCGTCATAAATTGTGACCGGATCTTAATTTGTATGCTTCATGGCGGTTTGGGCGAAAATGAAATCAGATGATGAAACCATGAAACTAAATGTCGTTTTTAAGTACAGGGAAATAAGGTTATTATCGTTTTGATCCTGGACCCCGGCCTTCGCCGGGGTGACGAGGGGGGCCGGGGTGACAAAAGGATAACGTTTCGTAACAAAAAGACAACGTTCGTACTGGATCGTTCAAAAGGACGACGTTTTTTACTGGATCGTTCAAAAGGACAACGTTTCTTACTGGATCGTTTTATATAAGGTATCAATTTCCGTTTTGCAAGCAAATGAGGAAAAAAATAAAGTTGATATATTGATATGACAAGTATACAATCTGGTCATCATGATAGAATACTATACAAACCGTGAATTGGCTGACTGTTTTGGGGTAAAATTAGCCAAATGGAAACGGTGGTCGCGTGAGTTTCTGCCGCCGGATCCCCTTGGCGGTCTGCAGTCCGGCTATGCGCGTCAATATGTTCCGGATGACGCGTTCAAGGTGATGCTGGGCGGACATTTGGTGGCTGAATTGAAATTTGCGGTTCCCCAGGCACGTCAAATCCTGACGGATCTCAAGCCCTGGTTGAAGCGCAGGAATTTTCACTTTGATTTTGCCGGTCGGCGGCAAACGGCGCAAGGTGCGCAGATACACGTTACCCGGTATCGAATCGTCATTCAACAGGCCCGGTCGCGCGCTGCGGTGTTTCGCTATGAGGTGGTGGGGATCATCGACAAGCGGCATATCACCTATCAGGGGTATCCCGCCTATCAAACGTTGTCGGTGGAAGAATCGCTGGTGACCGCGAAAACACCCGCGGCTGAGTTTCACGGGCAGCCCGGCCGTCTATTGGAAATCTCCCTGTTTTTCGAATGGGTCAGACAGAAGCTCAAGGCGTGAAGCAGGGGTTGTTCTATCGATATGTCAATTTCAGGTCAACGCATCAATCTCGTCCAACGTGCACGGTCTGATTCCGGCCGGCAGCACAACGCCCTGATTGCGTAATCCGGCAATGCGCGTCATCACCGCGGCACCGTATAACAGGTTCATGGCCACGGTGACTGTGTGGCGGTTTTCCAGTTTTTCCAGAAAACTCCCCTTGACCCATTCGTTAAAGGCCCCGATGGCCGGACCGCACCAGATCTGGTAGTCGATGCGGCGGGTCGGTTCGCCGGCATTGGCCCAGTTGGAGGAAAGTCCCAGGTAGGCACGAAAAACAAGGGCCATCTTGTGGTGCGGATCTTTTTCAGCCCGTTCGATTTGGCGGGGGTCGCGTTCCTCGAAGAACGTGCGGGTTGATTGCCATTGTTCTTCGAACGTGCGGCGGAAGAAATCTTTTTCCAGGTGGGCCCGTTCTTTGGCCGGAATCGTGTCGTACCGGTCGTGGCGCCGATAGAGTTCATAAAGTTTGGCGGCCCGTTGGGCAAACATGGTGCCGCGTTTGAGCACCTGTACCTTGACGCCCATTTCGAACATGTCGGCCGCCGGCGCCATGGTGACATCGGCCTGCCCGGCTTCCACCAGCATTTTGCGCACGGTCTCCGAGGTGCCGGCCTCGACACAGGCCTGATTAACGGTGCCGGTGAGAATGTAGGCTGCGCCCATGGCAAACGCGGCCGCCGCCGAGTCCGGGGTGGCAATCCCGCCGCCCAGGCCGACCCGCACCGGTTTGGCCCGGGGATGACGAGACGCTATTTTGTCGCGCAGGGCGATCATGGTGGGAAGCAGCGCCAGGGCCGGTCGATTGTCGGTGTGACCACCGGAATCCGCTTCCGCTGAAATGTCATCCGCCATGGCGATATGCGCCGCCAATTCGGCTTCGTCCGCTTCGAGCAGGTTTTGTTCAACCAGTGCACGCAGCCATTTTTCAGGCGGCGGCGACAGGAATCTGCGGGCCACCTCCACGCGTGACACCTTGGCGATCACCTTGTTTGGACATTCGATAACGCCGTCTGAATTGCGGCGGATGCCCTTGACGCGGTAGTAAACCAGGGGCAAGGTGAGATCGAGATAGGCGGATGCGCTGATCCGCCGCACGTTGCGCTCATGATATAGTTTGGCCAGCGCCAGTTCCAGGGCCGGATCATGGGGGCTGTGGATCAGGTTAAAACCGAACGGCCGGCCTTCCAGGCGCTGCTCACATTGGTCGATGGCCGCTTGGACTTGCGCGTAGGTAAGCCCGGCTGCGCCGAAAAATCCGAGCATGCCGGCCTTGCCCGCCGCCGCAACCATGTCCACTGAAGTGATCCCGTTGGCCATGGCACCGGCCACGTAGGCGTATTTCAGGTTGTGGTCGGCTTTAAAATTGGCATCCCCCAGGTTTTGCGGGAGCAGGGAAGGGACGTAGGCGCACAGCGGATAACACCCGGCCGGCGGCGCTGAATCGGCGCTGAGCGTCACTTTGCCGCCGCTTGCGATTGCGGCCTGCCCATCCACGGAAACGAGCACCAACGGTTTTCGAACGTTAAGGACCGCCTCCCGGATCGCATCCGGTGAAATTTGGGGCGGTATGTCGCCCGGTTCCCACCAGCCGTGGGATACTTGCATCGTATTCGCGGCAACCTGCATGGTTCGTGCAATCCTTTCAACAAGCTGTGTAGCGGGGGTTAAAGAAAAACCTTTACGTAATTAAAATTCGCCACAGTGTCAAGCACCGGACCGACCGAAAAGAGGCGTAGTCTTCTCCCTCCCAAGTTTCCAGTTTCAAGTTTCAACCTCACCCGCGCGGGTGATACTTGGCGTGCATGGCCTGCAAATGTTTGCGGGCCACGTGGGTGTAGATTTGGGTGGTGCTGATATCGGCGTGGCCGAGCATGATTTGAACGGCCCTTAAGTCGGCACCGCCTTCGAGCAAGTGGGTGGCAAAGGAATGCCGCAGGGCGTGAGGGGTGATATTGCGGGTCAGGCCCGCCTTGACGCCGTAACGCTTCAATAATTTCCAGAAGCCCTGGCGCGTCATGGGCTTGCCGGCGCGGGCCACGAACAGATAGCCGCTGACTTCGGTTTTCAGAAGTTTATTGCGGCCCTCCTTGATAAACAGGGTCAACTTTTCCCGCGCCTTTTGGCCGAAAGGGACAATGCGCTCCTTGGACCCTTTGCCCCACACACGCACATAGCCCGCCTCCAGATTAACGTCGAGCTGTTTTAATCCGATCAGTTCGGACACCCGCAAACCGGCGGCATAGATCATTTCGAGCATGGCGGCATCGCGCTGGCCCTGGGGTCGGGTCGGGTCGGGCGCTGTCAGTAAGCGTTGCACGTCCTCGATGGTCAGGGTGTCCGGCAGTTTCAGGCCGGTTTTGGGCAGATCCACGGTTTGGGACGGATCCCGGGCCAATATTTTTTCATGCACTAAAAAACGATATAAACCGCGCAAGGTCACCAGATGGCGGGCCCGGCTGCGCGCAATCAGTCCCTGGTCGCGTAAATGGATCAGGTATTTTAAAATCATCGTCGTATCAGCGTCTTCGATGGATTCGATCTGCTGCGATGATAAAAATTTAAGATAGCCCGCCAGATCCCGGCTGTAAGCTTCAAGGGTTTGGGCGGCCAATCCTTTTTCAACCTGCAAAAAGTTCAGGTAGGCATCGACATGGCGATCGATTTCAGACATCCAGGACCTTGATGGGTTCCATGGTGTTAAGTACTTCAGCGCCGTCTTCACGCACGACGACAAGATCTTCCAGGCGCACACCGCCCCAGTCGGGCAGGTAGATGCCCGGCTCCACGGTCACCACCATGCCTGCTTTCAATATGGTGTCGCGCAAGGGGCTCAGCCGGGGCGCCTCATGTACGGCCAGACCGACCCCATGTCCCAGGCCGTGACCGAACTTGCCTTTGAATCCGCTTTGCTCGATGTGGTCGCGGGCAATTTGATCGATCGATTTGGAGCCGACACCTTCACGGATCGCTTCGATGGCCATCTGTTTGGCTTCGGACACCACCCGGTAGACCGTGTTGAAGGTCTTGTCCGGTTTGCCGATGAACACGGTGCGTGAAATATCGGAACAATACCCGTTCAAGCGGCATCCCCAGTCGAACAAGAGCGGTTCGTTCACCCGGACGGGGCGGTCCTGCGGGATTGCATGGGGCAGGGCGCCGTTGGGCCCTGATGCGATAATGGAAGGAAACGACAGTGCATCGGCGCCGGCTTCCCGCAGCTTTTTTTCCAGCGCCCAGGCCAATTCTTTTTCGGTGATGCCGGGTTTCACGATATCAATGATCCCCATAAAGGCGGTTTCCGCCAATGACAAGGCGTTGCGAATGATGTTGATTTCATCTTCCGTTTTGACGGTCCGAAAATCTTCCACCAGATCCTTGACCGGCATCATTTCGACCGTCACACCGGCCCTGTCCAGTTCCTGCTTGAATTTAGCGTGATCCGCCACCGACAGGCGCATGCTTTCAAAGCCGACCCGCTTGCTTTGCAACCGTTTGAGCAGGACGGGCAGTTCCTTGCCCAGTCCTTTTTTGTAACAAACGATTTCATATTCGGGCGCTTCGTTCTTTGCTTGCAGGTCAAAGCGGGTATCGGTGGCCAGGATTTGGTGAGATGCGGTGATCAACAGTGCCCCGGCGGTTTCGTCAAACTGGGTGTCTTCACCGGTGTAACCGCTCAAGTAACGCCGGTTTTCTTCAATCAACACGATGAGGGTGTCAAATTTTTGGGCTGCCAGTTGCGATTTGAGCCGGTCCAGGCGATCGCGATGCGAATTGTTCATGTAACCCCCTTTATTTAGTGCCCATCTGAAAATAGCATCTTTTGGCCCCTGGCGGCGTTCTCGCATTTTTAAGATAATGACGGAGCCATTCACGTTCTTACGACATAGCCGGCTATGCCTGCGGTTTTAAAATGCTCGGGCCTTGCCGGGAACCAAAATCTACTATTTCCGGATGGGTACTATTTAAATTGAAAAATGCAAAACGATTCTTTTATAGCGGGCCGTGCATTGCGAATCAAGTTATACTGGTTACCATCCGATATAGTTTCTAAGAATATAATACCTTACTATATTGAAATATTGACAAAATAGTTCGGCTCTAACTATGATTGCCGCAATCCCGTCCGACCCGATTCCATTCTCATTCGATTGCAGTGATCCCCGAGCCGAAGCGACACTGACAACTTTATTGCGGATTTGAGAACCGCCTATTTCTGATGATTGACTTATTCAGGGGCACGTCCCGGAATTTCAAATTGATCTTCTAACCGCATTGTCAAGGAGCACACGTTTTATGTCAGATGTAAACGGAGTTGACGAGAAAACCAAAAAGTTGGCCGAACATTTGTACCAGGTTCTGTTTTTTAACATTTTTTCAATCGACGATCTGTGCAGTATTTTAAAAGAGGAGCGTTTGATAAAATGGAAAAAGTTCGCGATCGGCAAGCACGTTTTCAAGCAAGGTGATTTTGATCAACATTTTTATATCGTCATCCGCGGAACCATCAATATCCGTAAAACCGGCGCCAACGGCAAAGAGGTGCACATGGGGACCATCAAACCCGGCGAAGTGTTGGGCGAGATGGTGGTCATTGATCCGGCCAAGGCCCGCCGGGCCGGTGCAGTTGTGAGCGGTGAGGAAGAGGCTTTTTTGTGTGAATTCGACGGCACGCTGATGGAAAAAGTGTCCGCGCCCATTCGCACTAAATTTCTGAAAAAATTCCTTGATCTGATTGTCGATCGTTTTGATGCCCCGGAAAGTAAATTGCCCTACTATCAAACCCTCGTCGAGTGGGTCGGCAAACAAGGCATCGTCCCTCTATCGGAGTACTTTTCCTATTCAATCGAAACCGCTGTCAGCGTCCAAAACCGGTTGACCCAGTATATTAAGTACACCGATTACTTAATTGCCCGCAAAGTCGATCCTGCCGCCGGATACGATCTGTTGAAGGGCGAAATTATCCGGGCGATTGCATCGCTTGACAAGACATTTGAACCGACTTAGGGCTCGCGTAAAAATAATTTCCCATTTTAGGCGCCCGGCTTCCGGCCAGGTTGGTTCGTTCTGAGGGACCAAAACCGCAGCCATAGCAGGCTATGGCGAGGATTTTGGGACCGAAGATCGGACCAGGATGACCTGAGGCCGGGATGCATAAAATGTGAAATTATTTATGCGTGAGCCCTTAGGGCTCGACCAAATTCAGGAATATCAACACGGGAGTGTGATAAGATATGATCGAACCAGCCGACATGAGCGTCATCATCGTGGACGATGCACCCAATATGTGCAAATCGATTCGCGGCATGATGAAAGTGTTGCAACTCGGTAAGAACTTTCGCTTTGCCAACCATGGTCTCGAAGCGTGGAGTATCCTGAAAAAGGAGAAAATGGATCTGGCTATTATCGATTGGAACATGCCGGTCATGACCGGAGTCGAACTGTTGAGCCGTATTCGTGAAGACCGCGACATGCGCGATTTGCCTGTGATTATGGTAACTGCCGAGGCCAACCGCGAGATCGTGGCCGAAGCCGCCGAATCGGATATCGACGCCTATATTTTGAAACCGTTGACGGTCAAGTCGCTGGGTGACCGCATTCTGGCCGTGGTGGAGCAGGCCAACAACCCCCCGCCGGCCGTGCTGCACCTGAAAAACGCGCGGGTACACGAAGATGCCGGGCAAATTGAACTGGCCATCGAAGAGGCCAAAATGGCCATCAAGGCCGACCCCAAGTCATCCAAGCCGGTCCGTGAACTCGGATACTACTATTTTAAAAACGGCGACATGGCCAGCGCTGAAAAATATTTGCTCGCCGCCGCCCAAATGAACGACCTGGATGTGTTTGCCTTTCACAATTTGGGCGAACTTTACCTGCAAAAGGGCGAAATTCAGAAAGCGGCGACCTTTTTTGACAAAGCCATGACCATCAGCCCCCGGCATGTCACGCGCGGCATCGACTTCGGCAAAGTGCTGATTCGCAAGGGGATGATTAAAAAAGCGATGGAAGTCTTTAATAAAGTGTTTGATATCAGCGACGATCCGTATACGTTGCGGGAACAAATCGCGGATTACTGCCTCGAAAGGGGGGTCTATAATTTTGCGGCCAAGCTGCTGGAAACGGTTTTGCTCCGACAACCCAAACGCCACGATCTGATGTTCAAGTGCGGCCTGGCCTACGAGGCCGTGGGCAGCAACAACAAAGCCCTGGGGTTTTTGGTGGAAGCCGACAAACTTGACGGGAAAAACGTGGCGGTTAAGCTGCACATTGCGAAGAATTACATGGCCCTCGATAAACTGCTGCGCGCCGATCACATCCTGCGCGCCGTGATTAAACTCGAACCGGAGAATGCCGACGCCCGCGAGATGCTTAAAAAATGCGTTTATTAGAATTTTGAGTCTATCAAGGTGGATCGCCCATGAAAAACGAAGAATCGATTCTCAAAGCGCTGATGGCCATCACGCAGATCTCCAACCGCCCCGGACTTGGATTTGAAGCCAAACTGCAAAAAATCATTCATCACGTCACCCAGTGCATGCGAACGGAAAAAGGGTCGATCATGCTGGTCAAGGGACGCCGGCAGTTGGAAGTCGCCGCCTCGACAAACACGGCGTTGATCGGGATTCGCAACCGCATTGAAAGTAATTCGCCTTCGGCCTGGGTGGTGAAAAACAAAAAACTGCTTTGCATTGACGAACGCAATACCCAGACCGACGTTGCAAAGGGCGCCGGCAAGTATAACAAGGATGCGTTTTTATTGGCCCCCATCCTGAACCGCAACAAGGTGGTGGGTGTTCTGAGCGTTACCGAAAAGATCGGTGAAGACTGCTTCACCAAAACCGAGCAGGAAATTTTTTTTAACATCGCCGGGCATGTCATCAGCGCCCTGGAAAACCGCCGCCTGAACGATTCGTTGAAGCGCAGTAAACAAAAGCTGCAGCGCCAAAACGCTCAGCTTAAAAAATTGGAGCAGGTCCGCACCGAATTATTCAACATGCTGGTTCACGACTTGAAAGGCCCGATCTCCGAGATCATGGCCAACGTCGATATTCTCTCGTATACCGTGGTTGAGGAAAACCGCGAATATGTTGAATCCGCCCGGATCGGCTGTGACAATTTATACCGCATGGTATCCAATCTGCTCGATATTGCCCGCATGGAAGATCATAGCTTGTCGCTGATCATCGAGAAACTGACAGCCGCCGAGCTCATCGATGAAGCGGTTGCCCGTCTGCATGGTGTGTCGCAGGCCAAACAGGTGGCCCTTGCCACGGCTATCGACGTATCGGTTGACGAGGTCTTTGTCAAAGGTGACCGCGATCTGTTGCTCCGGGTCCTGCAAAATTTATTGCTCAATGCAATCGAGCATTCCCGGCAGGATGATACGGTTGAAATCGGCGTCGCCATGGCAGATAAGGACCTCATCCGTTTTTACATCGCCGACAACGGGCCGGGTATTTCGCCGGCCCATCAAGACGTCATCTTCGATAAATACACCCAGATCAAAAAGAAAAAAGACGGCATCAAGTACTCCACCGGTCTGGGGCTGACCTTCTGCAAGCTGGCGATTGAAGCCCACAAGGGGGCCGTCAACGTTGAAAGCGACGGCATGCAAGGCAGCCGTTTCGTTATCGACCTGCCGGTGCGGCTCGCTTCATAGCAGCCATCCAAAAACAGCATTTTTTCGAACAGCCACTTCAGCGACAGGTGTAACCATGAAACCCGATACGCACCTGAAAATCGACCCCTCCCTGTGCGGCACGCCGGTCTGGCTCGGCGACGGTCGCAGCCGGGTGGAACTTACCCCTTCGGAGGTTATGCAGGCCGATGACACCGGTCTGGTTCATGGCGGCTTTGTTTTCGGCCTGGCCGACTACGCCGCCATGATCGCCGTGAACCATCCCAACGTGGTGCTGGGCGCGGCCACCGTCAAATTCCTCAAACCGGTTCAGGTCGGCCACCCCCTTGTCGCCGAAGCCGGCGTCAGCCGGATCGACGGCAAGAAGCACATCGTCACGGTTAGCGTTCTGTGTGAAGCAGAGACGGTGTTTGCCGGCGAGTTTATTTGCTTTGTGCCCGAAACGCACGTGCTGACACGAGCCCGCGAATCAGGACAGGATAAATTGGCGGCGACATAATCTGGAAAGCAGCATGCGGTCGTGGCTGACAACTAGAATGCCGAGCCGGCTTGATTTTACAAAATCCGCAAGCGCCCGCCATACCCGTGCTTGTGTCACCGTGTCGAGCATCGAGGTCATTTCATCTGCAATGAGATATTTCGTTTGGGGACCAAGGGCGCGAACAATTGCAATGCGTGTCAGCTCCCCGCCGGAAAGTTCGTGAGGGTAACGGTCGAACCAGTTGCGTCGGACACCAAATTTCTGAAGTATCTCAGGCGAAGGTGGATAGCCTTCTGAGACGATCTTTTTGACTTTCCACCGAGGATTGATTGATCGTTCGGGATGTTGAAAAAGAAGTTGCACCGGACAAGCCTTTTGTGTCGTTAACGGCGTGTCGTCTGTTTGCACGGCCCCTGAAACCGGGGTTAAGTATCCGGCCAGAACTTTGGCAAGCGTCGATTTTCCCTGCCCGCTGGGTCCATAAAGCCCTATGATCTCGCCCTGCGCCAGTTGGATGGAAAATGACTGGAAGATCCACGGCAAAGAAGCGCTATAACGAAAAGACAAATTGCGGCCTTCAAGCATAATGGCACCGCACCAGCGCGTTTTCGATTGGCCTGATTTCGGGTCTTTTTTCGTGGCACCGTGGTTTGGGGTGTGCGCATATGGATCGATATCGACACCCTTTGTCGCCGTTTGACGACAGCTCGCAATTGTTGCCCCATTCAATAAAGCTGTTTTGCGGCATACAACGCCATAGCAGCCGACTGTATGGATGGTGCAGTCGTTTGGCTGAGCCATTAAAAGCGCCGGCAGGGGCCACTTCTACGGTCGTACCGGCATGAAACACCGCCACCTTATCGGCAATGGTCAGAGCGGCGGTAATATCGTGGGTAATGAGCATAACCGCTTTGCCGTCATCAGCCAGACAGCGCAGGTGTTTCAAGGATTCCTGGACAGTTTGCGCGTCCAGGCCGGTTGTGGGTTCATCCGCAATAATCAGTTCGGCCCGTCCGACGGTGGCCATTGCCGTTAACACCCGCCGTGCCATGCCGCCGGAAAGCTGGTGCGCAAACATGTCTTTAACTTCGGGACCGAGCAGATAACGTTCAAAAGCCGAATTCACAGCCTGCGCGGCCTCATGTGGTGAATGTCCGCTTAACACCGCCGCTCGCCGGGCCTGTGTCTTGATTCTGCAAAGAGGATTGAGAAACCCCACCGATTGAGGAATAAGCGCGATCTTCCGGCCACGCAGTTTTACCTGGTGCGCCTGAGTTAACCGTTTACCTTTAAAGCGCATTTCACCCCGGACAATTGCGTTGTGCGGCAATAATCCCAATACAGCATGGGCCAGAAGACTTTTTCCGGCCCCGGATTCGCCGACCACGGCAACGATTTGCCCCTGGTTCACCTGAAGATCAAGGCTACGGATCGGTAGGCGTTGATCGCGCGCCAGGCCTTTGCGGTAACGAACAAAACCGATTGATAAATTATTTACTTCCAACACCGTATTTTACTCCTGACTGGTTTTCGGATCAAGAAGATATCTAAGTGCGTTGCCCAGAATATCGAATAGTTTGACGAATACGACAAGCATCAGACCGGGCCCCGCGGCCAGCCACCAGCAGCCGGTGGACAAATGCCGCATGGCTTCGGAAAGCAAAACGCCGATGGCCGGTGTGTGCGGCGAAAGCCCGAAACCTAAAAAAGTCAGCCCGGCGGCGTGCATGATCGCATGCGGGAAAAGCAAAATCAGCCCCACAAAAAATTGAGGGAATAAGTGCGGCAGCAGGTGATGGAGGCAGATCCAGGCCGGCTTTCGACCGAGTTTTTTCGACAGTTCGACAAATTCAGCGTTTCTGATTTGAAGCACTTCGGCGCGAACAATCCTGGCCAAACGGGTCCAATGGGTGGCGGCAACGGCAATGATTACGCCTTTGCCGCCTCCGCCGACGGCGAAGGAGATCAGTATTAATAAGACCAGGTGAGGCGTGGCAATCATGATGTCGATCAAGCCGGTCACAAGCGCATCCATCTTCCTGCCGAACATAGCGGCCGCCAGCCCCAACGTCAGCGCAATCACCGTGCTGCAGGCAGCCGCAACCATGCCGATGCCCAAGCTTAAACACAGCCCTTTGATTGTCCGGGTAAACATATCCCGGCCCAGCCAATCGGTTCCGAACAGGTGCTTTGCATCCGGGGGCCGGTTGCGCAACGAAAAATCGGTTTCCAGTCCGCTGCCGTCCATCAATAAGCTCCCCAAATACAAGGTTGCCAACAACAGGCAGCTCAGCCCAACCATCAACATGGCGCGGCTCCGCCGACTGGTTGGGGGCAACGCGAGCCCTATCTTTGGTGGTCTATCCGTCAGGGTTGTATGTGCCATAATTTTTAGTTTGCCAGTCGAATCCGGGGGTCGACAAGTTGATAAATCAAATCGGCGATTGTGTTGCCGGCCACCACAAACAAAGTGCTGCAAAGAACAATGCCGAGTAACAGCGGCACATCACCGCGAACACCGGCCTCAACCGCGGTCCGCCCAAGCCCCGGGTAGGAAAAGACCTGTTCGGCCAGCACCGAGCCGCCAAAAAGTTCTCCTAACGTTGCAAACTGCAACGTCACCGCCGGCAAAAGCGCATGACGCAGTCCATGACGAAGCGCCACCCCCAGCCGGGATTCGCCCTGGGCCATGGCGAACAAGGCGTAGTCGCTCATAAACACATCGATCATCTTTTCGCGGGTATGCATAGCGATCTGAGCGATGCCGATGATCGACAGCGTTAACGCCGGCAAAAGCAAATGCCGCAGGCGTTGTAAAAATGTGATCTCATCCGGCGGCACTCCGAGTGGGCCGGCGCAGCAAAACGGCAACCAGCCGAGCTGTACGGCAAAAATCACCAGCAGCAGCATGCCGATCCAAAAGGCCGGGGTGGAGGCCAACACATAGGCATATATTCTGATGCCCTGATCCAGCACTGAGCCGCGGTAGGTTCCCGCGGCAACGCCCAGAACAAATCCGCAGATGCCCGAAAGCCCCCATGCCAAAGCCATCAACCAGAGCGAGGCGCTAAAGCGCTTGGCAATGACGCTGGTGACCGGCTGATTGAAGATAACCGAACGACCGAAATCGCCGGTTATGATGCGCTTTGACCAGATAAAAAAGCGTTCTACCGGAGGCTTGCCCAATCCCCAGCGGCGGATAATCTGTTCTTCCTGCGCTTGACTGATCTGCATGCGGTCAAACCCCAGATAAGCGGTGACCGGATCCAGGGGGGCCAAGTTAACCATCGTAAAAGAAAAGCCGGCGACTACCGCAACGATAATCGATAACCGCACCACCTTTTTTAAAATAAACGTTTTCATCATTTTCATCTGGTTTGTTATTAACCCGGCAATAAAATACCTTTAAAATCGTGATTCCGGCGAGCGCCGGCATCAAGCGTCAATTCTGGATGCCGGATCAAGTCCGGCATGACGAAGGCTTACATATTTAGTCGCCGGTTTAATAGGGTCCATCCGCAAATAGCAAGTGCCCATCCGCAAATAGCATCTTTTGGCCCCTGGCGGCGTTCTCGCATTTTTAAAATCCTCGACATAGCCTGCTATGCCTGCGGTTTTAAAAATGCTC
>JANQIE010000034.1 GCA_028282295.1 Desulfobacterales bacterium
GCATGCCGACGAGCCACCTATCAAAGCGGTTGGAGCGGACCGCGCCCCACTCTGATCGATCGCGACGATCGGGGCTCGGCCGCTCAACCGCAACGTTAGGATGCATCGAGGTAATATGGTAGTCACAATCGAGAATGAACTACAAAAGACGAGTATGGCGTCACTGTTTCAGTGGTCAGATAATGTTTTCCCCGCTGAAGGAAAAAGATATGAATGGGCTCTTGCTCAAAAGCATATAGTTGCATGGCATGGGAAGGCGCCAATGGCACATTTAGGGATTGGAGATTACATCATCAAAGGTGTGGCTGCTCACCAGGTAATTGGTGTTGGTAAGGTTGTTGTGCGTCCTGAATGGCAAGGTCGTGACATACCACGAGCGTTATTCACCAGGCTGCACGAACAATACGCTGCCCATGTTCACACCTTGTTCTGCCCGGATAGATTAGTGGGGTATTACGAGAGGCATGGCTATGAGTTGTATCATGGAGATTTTACTGTTGTTCAGGGAGATTCGTGGGTAGGTATGCCTGAGTTTAATTTCATGTATCATGGACAGATTGATTTGGGCAGTAGCATAAGGGTTCCGGGACGGCCATGGTGAACATTACAGCCAGTGCCCATCCGGAAATAGTAGATTTTGGTTCCTGGCAAGGCCCGAACTTTTTTAAAACCGCAGGCATAGCGCGCTGCCGCCGCAAGAACGTGAATGGCTCCGCCATTGTATTAACCCCAACGTTGCATAAAAAACATGGCAAAGAGAGGGTAAGTCGCTGATAGGTGGTACTGTATCAGAAAACGAAACTCTATCGACAGATCAAACCCCAGGTGCATTCAAAGGATGGGGTCGATTTTGCCATATTTTTTGCCCTTCGGGAAAGCCGGAGGACTCCAGAGCCTGCGTTGCCAAGGGCTTGCGGTAGTTTGACTCCAGCTCCACCCTTGGCGCCCTGGCTCTGGACTCCTCCAACTTTTGCAACATTGGGGTTAGCCCGGCAATAAAATACCTTTAAAATTGTGATTCCGGCGAGCGCCGGAATCAAGCGTCAATTCTGGATGCCGGATCAAGTCCGGCATGACGAAGGTTTGCATATTTAGTCGCCGGGTTAATATATCCCAGACCCAGCCGCAGGATAGATTGTCCATTCAGGGGAGAAACCGCAACGTAACGATAATAGCAATGGCAGTTCAGGAGGGTTTGTTACGTTGCAGGCGATTTAGAAAATTGCCGATCGCAGTATAGACCCGGTGCGAGCCTTCACCAAGCAGTATTCCGTGGCGGTTGAAATTAAACAGGATATACTCCTTGTCCGCCGAGCCGAGCCTTTGAAATACACGCCGGGCACCGCGATGATCGACCACCGGGTCACCGAATGACTGCGCTACCAGCGCCGGCACCTTGATCGAAGCGAGTTTCGGTTCCACAGCAGTCATCAGACGCTCAAGCTGGCGCACCCCGGCCACCGGATTCTGAAAGTAGTTGATATGCGGGTTCTCGGGATTGTTCTCCACAAACTCCTTGGTCGCGCCTTCCAGGTTCATCAGATGCATCAATTTATTCCAGGCATCCACCGCGGGAACGAGCTTGGACGCAAACTCCTGGAACTTCAGCGGCGGGCAGACGGCAAACACACCCTCCAGAGTCTCGATCCGGGCGGCCAGGTCGAGCGCCAAACCGGCGCCGGTGGAAAAGCCGCCCACAACCACCCGTTTGCAGCGGTTGCTGATGATGCCGTATCCTTCCTCCACCGAATCGATCCATTCCAGATAGGTGCGGTTGGCCAGATCGTCCGGTGTGGTGCCGTGACCTTTCAGGCGCGGCACGTAAACCCAATAGCCCATACGCCCGAGATATTTTGCCAGTTCCTTGACTTCCAGGGGGGCCGCCATGTAACCGTGGATCAATAAAACCCCGATTCGCCGGAATTTACCCTTGATCAGAAACGGCCGCCCGACTTCCAGGCTTTTGGAGACGCCCTCGGTGTAATGGGTCGCATAGTCGGTCTCATAGTCGAACATGGCCTTGTCTTCCAATCGGCGGGCCACCTGCCGCCGGACCCAAAATCCGGGGGTCCAGGCAATTTTACGCAGGGCCCGGCGCAACATCACAAGCGGTTCGGTTTCATTGACGATGACATTGATGGGATTTTCGATTCGAATGGTATGAAAATCGAATGCGCTTGCAAATTTCTCCTTGTTTTTGACAATTGCATCCCCGTGTCGCTGAATCACCTCCCTGGCCTCGGCAAAGGTGACAAAATCCTTGTATTTGTCATACCGGTCATCGGTGATCAGCGCCAGTTGCCCCTCATCCATGCTGTGATGAACATGCACGCCCATCTTGTTGAAAGGCAGCATCGAGGCCAGAAATACCCGCGCCCTGAGATTTCGCGCGCTGACGGTCCTTTTCGGAATCAGGCTCAACATCGAGGCAAATAAGTGATCATGGTTCACGGTCGTCATGCTGTAGATGCTGGTCATGTAGCGTTGCATGACTTTAAGGGCTTCCTTGCGCATCCGCTTTTTGGACGGGATCGCGTCGTCAAAATTGATTTGACGGCGAACACCGATGTCATAGGAAACCTCGGCACACCGTGTACACTCATAAACGCTCAAGGGCGGGCCGAAGCGCATATCGATGTTCACCCCGGAGAGCAGCATGGAGCCCTCCGTCATGACTTCATCCAGCATCCGGTCGGATATATCGCCGACCATCTTGGTTGCCAGATCGCTTAGAAAGTTCTCCTTGGCGCGCAATGGGTAGTAGGTCAAATTCACCGGCACGATCTGGGTGCTCAGGGAAGAGACCGCCAGAAGATCTTCAATCCGAAATAACTTCAGCAGTCGCCCGGCTTCCTCGGGATCGTTTTCCGCCATGTTCAGCAGTCGTTGGCGATAGAACTCGGCGCGAATCGCCAGAGTGGCGGCGCCGGTGTGGGGCGGATGTTTGCCGCCGGCATAAGAAATCATATAGCGGCCTTTTTCAACAATCTTTTTACTTTTCACCATCCGCCCTTCCGGGAAGATGATCCATTTATCCCGTCCCAACAGCAGGCTGCGAACGATCAACCGGTCCCGGTCCGGATCGTCGGTGGAGACCGCCCCGACTTTATCCAAAAAGTTGCCCAGGGATCCTTTGAAAAGTTCGTAGCTGGCCAGCGACCATACCGGCGATTTGGTCAAGCGGTTGAGGTAATACGGCAGCAGCAGGGTTTCAATGCGGGTAAAATGATTGATGACAAAAATGATCGGGCCGTCGGGAATATGTTCTTCCCCATGCGTTCGAATCTGGGCCCGGGACAGGCGGTAAAGCGTTTTTATGGCAAGACCGGTTGTGCGGTAGGCAAATCGGTTCATGCGGTCTGGTGTCCTCAATCCGTCTGAAAACAAATAGCGCCCCAAAAAACCCGAACTCGCCACAACCCGGATGCAATGCTGAAAAAGCACAGGTCAAGGGGGAGCCAAAAAATACCGATTATTCGGCGGCATTATTTCATATTAATCCGGCAATAAAATACCTTTAAAATTGTGATTCCGGCGAGCGCCGGAATCAAGCATCAATTCTGGATGCCGGATCAAGTCCGGCATGACCAAGGCTTACATAATTTAGTCGCCGGTTTAATACTATACAAAAAAATAATTTATTTCAATTATTTCGATCCCTCCGGGATACCGGCAAACGATTCGGCAAGTTTAAAAAAAAACGGATTGCCAAGACATCTATACACTTTTTTTATTCCCGTGCGCATGTTAGTATTTCGCCCTGCTTAAAACTAGTGCCCTTCCGGAAATAGTAGATTTTGGTTCCCGGCAAGGCCCGAGCATTTTTAAAACCGCAGGCATAGCGCGCTATGTCGCAAGAACGTGAATGGCTCCGCCATTATTTTAAAAATGTGAGAACGCCGCCAGGG
>JANQIE010000100.1 GCA_028282295.1 Desulfobacterales bacterium
AGCCTGACTATCCCGTCTATTCCCGGTGCTTGGTTGTACTGGTCGGAGCCATCGGCAGCAATGGGCCTCAATTGCGCCGACATGATTTAAGGACCGTGAAAAAAATAAAATTTTTCAAAGGCTTGGCCGATTTTCAGGAGTTAACTGTCAATCGGTCAAACCTGCCAATACCCGCCATCCAATCTATATGCAAAAATGGATTGTCGCTTTGATGCGCTCCCTTGTAAACGTCGATAGACCCTTTCAGATTGCAAAAACGGCAGTCATATCCAAATTACTGTTTGCATGGTGGGCCGGTGGCAATCCTCGCAACCTTGATAGGCAGGATAGATTCTTACGGCGCCGCTGCCACGTCGGCCTTGATCAGAATTAAGGAGTCGGTTTGAAACAGCAGAAAAAAAACACCTTGTCGTTGACCTTGATTTTCAAAAATGAAGAAAAACACCTGCACAACGTTCTGGCAACCGCTTCCATCTATGCCGATGAAATTGTACTTGTCGATACCGGCTCGACGGATCGGTCGGTGGAGATCGCCAAACAGTATACGGACAAAGTCCTTTTCTTCGAGTGGTGCGATGATTTTGCCAAAGCCCGGAACCACGGAATCGAACACTGTACCCAGGATTATATCATGTGGCTCGATGCTGATGATGTCGTCGAGGAGCAAGACGCCCGGCGGCTTGCGCAATTAATGCGCCAGCCGGTCGATTGGGACGTGTGTTATCTGCCTTACCACTACCATATTGACCAGAACGGCAATACCACCACGCTGATTACCCGGGAGCGAATTTTTCGTAACGGCGTCGGCCGTTTTGAGTATCCGGTGCATGAATGCCTGAAATGGAATGGGCCGGTCAAATGGGTCGAGAATAATTCGGTCAACGTGTATCATCGCAATCAGGGCCGCCAGGAAACCAGTCCGGATAGAAATATGCGCATCCTGAAGAAGTGCTTTGAGTCGAACGAGTATCGGCACAATAATCGTATTTTGGAGCATATTGCCAAGGAATATGTAACCATGGGGCGATCTGAAATGGCGATTATGCTTCTCAAGGAAGCATTAAAGCACCGTGATGGGGTCGATCGGTTTGACATTTCATTTCAATCGGTGCGTCTGGCCAAGCTGCTGTTTCAACAGAAGGCGTTTGACGAAGCCCTGCCTGTACTTGCGGACGCAATCATCACCTACCCGAGATGGCGTGAACCTTACTATCTGGCGGCAAAAATCTTTTTTGAGCAGGGGCGTTTCAGTGACGCCGCTTTGATGTTCAGCAACGCCCTGGAGTTGCAAAAGCCGGACGGGGTGAGTGTTTTCTTACCCTGGCTTTACAGGGGGGCGTATTTACATGACTGGCTGTCGGTAACCTATGAACGCTTGGGAGAGTTTGCCAAGGCCATCGAAACCGCCGATGCCGGTTTGCAGTTGGAGCCTGAACATGCTCGCTTGACCGAGCACCGGGCATCCTGGAGTAAAAAGGTGGCGCCGGAAGTCACAACGGCCAGAACAAAATGGCCGCAAAACAGTATCGCCCTTTATTGTGGGCGATCCCATGAAGCATGGTTCCCCGGCGATCATCTCAGCAAAGGAATCGGCAGTAGCGAAACCGCGATTATTGAACTCGGTAAACGGTTGGCCCAAAAAGGGTGGCAGATAACGGTGTTTAACGATTGCGATGTACAAGACGAAGGACAACTGTTTGACGGGGTAAGATACCAGAACTACCGTCGATTTGAGGAAAATGATAAATTCGATGTCCTGTGGCTATGGCGAATGCCGTGGGCGCTGGATAAAACATATGATGCGCGGTTGACAATTTTGGATATGCATGACGTGCATACTGTCGATCACTTCTCACCAAAACGATTGGACAACGTGGACAAGATCTTCGTCAAGTCGAATTACCACCGTTCAACCCTGCCCGATATCGCCGATGATAAATTTGTTGTTGTCGGCAATGGTGTGGATCTTGCCCGGTTTGAAGGCGATGTCGAAAAAGCGCCTTACCAATTTATATACAGTTCGTCTGCCAATCGGGGGTTGGATATCATCCTTGAGCATATGTGGGGTGATATTAAACAGGCTTTCCCCGAAGCGGAGCTTCATGTTTATTACGGGTGGGATATATTTGACATCCTGTTTAAGGATGATCCGAAAATGATGGCGTGGAAGGAAAAAGTTGAGAGGTTGTCAGAGCAGCCCGGTGTGGTCACCCATGGAAGAGTTGGACAAAACGAGCTGGCCGGTCAAATCATGCGGTCTTCTTATTGGCTTTATCCAACATGTTATCCTGAGATCTATTGTGTTACTGCTCGTGAGATGCAAGCCGGCGGCTGCATCCCGATAACGTCGGATTTTGCGGTCATGCCGGAATCAGTCAAGGTGGGTCATATCATCGAAGGGAACCCGCATGACCCGGTGTACCAGAAGGCATTTGTGGAAAAAGTAATTGAGGTCGTTAAATCCGAGGATCAGGATCTGCGCCTTGAAGCCCGGCAAGCGGCAAAGGAGAATTTTTCCTGGGATGCGGTGGCGCAGCGGTGGCATGAAGAGTTGAAAGTGAACTAGATTCCATGCACCCCTTGAATACGTGTGGGGTCTTCTAAATACTGCTGAAAAAGCTCTGCTAAGCGTGCATCTGCCCGATGGCGGTACACGTCACCTTGCGGGGTGACACCACGGATAATGGCGTCGGCGCGGAACCATTGCAGCAGTTTCTTCCCGATTTCCAGCCGACTTGTATCTTCATAAAAACGCCGGCCGTTGTAAGCTTCTGGCGGTGGTACCACTTCCCCCTGGTCGTGCAGCGCTTTGATAAAATTGACCAAACGGCCGAGTCGCAGCAGGGTAACGGTTTGAAGGCGTGAAGTTGTATGATCGACCGGTAGAACACTGCCGCGCAGCAGGGCCGGATCATCGGGCAGCAAATGCAGGGTCTTGCAGCGCCGATAGTCTGCACTGCCGGGTGCGGGGTAGAACACGGACACACCAGCCAATACACGCCGCTCGGCGAGATAGCGTAAATCCGCCATGGAATCGTCGGCCTTTTGGCCGGGCGCGCCGATAATGATATATCCGACCGCATCCATCCCGGTGCGCCGGGCCGCAGCCAGGGCGGCATCAAAGGTGCGACGGACATCGGGCCGGTTGAAACGCTTCAATTGCTCCGGGCAAATTGAGGCCAGGGCCAGATTAAGACTTCGAAAGCCGGCCCGGTGCATCAACCGGATCAGGTCTGCGTTCAAGCTCGGCGGGAAAAGACCGTTCATGGCCCTCAGTTCAATACTGCGCCGTGGATTACGTTGGATCAAGCCTGTCAGCAGGGCGTTAAACCATGAGTGATCCAGGGCCAGATTTTCATCTTCAAAATCGATAAATCCAACCTCGCCGGTTTCCAGGACGGCATCGATCTCGGCCAGAACGGCAGCAATGGATCGACGTCGGTATGGGATGGCGGACGTCTTGCCGATACAGCAATAACTGCACGGCATGGGGCAACCGCGGCTGGCTGTCACCACGCACGTGCGGCGGTGGTTACGTCGATAAAACGCGGATGCGGACCATTGGGGGGCAGGGGCCGGATAGGCGTCGATAGCGGTCATGCAGGCCGGTGGATTGATGCACAAACTGCCGTCGCTTCGCCGATAACCGATGCCCGGAACAGCATCGGGGGCGACACCGTTGCGATAGGCCTGGACAAACGCCGGCATGGCGGCTTCGCCTTCTCCGCGTAAAACAAAGTCGACCGCCGGATGGCTCAGGGCGTGTTCCGGCAGCGTTGTGGGATGGTGACCGCCCAGCACGATGATTGCGTCCGGGCACGTTTTTTTGACTGCCGCAGCGGTGTCGAATGCCTGCCGGGCGTACGGCGTAAAAAGCGAAGCAATGCCGACAATCGGGGCACCGCAGGCACGGGCCTGTTGAGCGATGTGTTCAAAGCTATAGCCATAGTGCCGGTAAGCGTGAAACAAGGCCATAGGTGACCGGTCGGGCCGGCCATAGTAGGCTTGAAGGTAATGCAGGTTCGCCGGCCACGGCAAGGGGCGGACTTTCCTGGTGGCCAAGGCATCGAGCAACATCACCGATATGCCCTGACGGTCCAGGGCCGCGGCGATGCACGCCAAACCATATGGGACCGTCCGTTTGGCGGTCAGGTAAAAATCATGAATCGGTGGTTGAATGAGAAGTACGTCCGGCATTCCCGTCATCCAAGGGCAGCACTTTCGCAAAGCCCTTTTCACTGCGGCACTCGTTGAGTCGGCGTGAAATCAGAGTGTTGCAGAGTTTGTAGCGCTTTTTGGTGGTCATACTTTCAAACACGGCCTACCAGCTCATTAAAACCGTATAGCGCAAGGTGGTGCGGGTGTTGGCCTTTACCGGGACCTTGAATTCGGCCGTACGGGTATCCTTGCGGGTGTACTTGAAATCGGTCGCTTCGATCTGCCAATCCCGGTAATTGAATCGCTCTTCAACGTTGATTGCCACATCCTTTTTCTTTTTGAAGTTACGCAATTCAATTTCAACCTGTTGGCGCATGGAACGTTTGGCCAATCGCTTCTGGGTGATGACCTTGCGCTCGGCCTGTAAATCGAAAGCCATCCCGATAGCGATCTTGGCCTCGGCCCCTGCGGGAGTGTGGGGCAGGCGGTCTTCGCCCACAAACGTCTCGCTGTCACCGTCGCGCCGATAAACCCTGAAGACACCGGCCGGCATCGGTGCGGACGCATCACCGGCCGCTTTATTTTCGAACGCGAGCGCAACCGTGACTTTTTTCGAATGGTGATGGGCCGCGTATCGATAGATTCGCCGGCTCGGCAGAACCCGGTTGTTGAACAGGGCGACCTGCTTTTTCTGGTCACGCAGCAGCGTGGTGCGGCCCTTGAGATCGTAGCGGTGATATTCGAAAAACGATTTCTGCTCCAAAGGGGCGGCTTCATCAAGTGAAGCGGCAAGCGAACGGGTCGCCAACTTTGATTTCAGAGGCGGCGGCGGGGTTACCCGTTTTACTTCGCCGGCCACCAGGCTTAACCCGGCATTCGCAAATTCCGCCCCGCTTTGATTGTGGATAACTGCCCAGGCGCCCACGTCAAGTGCGTTGTCTTCGGCATCCAGAACCCCCACATAGGCGGCTTGCCAACTCAGGCCACGGGTCAGGTAGCTCAGATCTATCTTCGCCTTGGCCTGACGGGCCTTTTGGATATGCCACACCAGGGTCGGCTTTGAGTAGAAATCGCCGGGCGGCTGTTTAAATCTTAACCGGATGTCTTCATTCCGGTCCACCATCTGGATATGGTCGCCGGTCTGCAGGATCAATGTGTTCTGCTGGTAATTCAGTAAACGGCCCGTGATCAACTTGCCGTCGGTGGCGACGACCTCGACCGGCCGTCCCAAATATCTGCGCAACAACTTGTCCGGGGTGATCACGTCATACTCGAAATTCTGTTCGATGATTCGAAAGACATCGGCATTGCGCCGGGGTTGCATATGCACGGAGGACGGGATGATTTTGGCTGGAATGTCCGTGATCAGCAACCGCTTGTCCGGAACATTCAGATCGATGGTGCGCGTCTGATTTATCAACGCCAGATCCTGATTGTAAATGGTCACCGTGATTTGGTCAGCCGCTACCGGCACCGCTGTCAGCAGCAAAACCGACATGAACCAATGTTTGATTGACGGCATAACACCTCCTTATCGATACAAACAAAAAAGAAGTACTGCCTGTTTTTCAGGCAAGTATTTTGTTCAGGATGGTTTTGGTAATCATGTATGTCGGCCGAATCCCTTCGTCTCCCATCCCGCCCGAAGCCAGAGTCTGTCCGCTGAGCAGGGGATTGTCCGACGCATAGTACGCATACCGCAGCTTGGTGTCGGCAGCCAGATGGCCACGAATGATGGCGGCATTGATCGCCCGCTGATAGTGGCCGCCTTCCATTTCGAGCCCGACGGCGTTCCAACTGGTGGCCTGGAATTTTCTCAGCACATCGCGATTTTGCAGGGAGGTTCCCAAAACTGTCACCATCGGCCCCGTGAACACATTGGCATCCGCGTCAAAATCTTCCTGTGTCAAATCGTTCGGTACGATATAATTGTGTGCCGATCCTTCCATGACGTGTGCCGATGCCAGCATGATATCTCCCTTGCGTCCTGGAAGAATACCCGCCTTGCCCATGATCGAAATCGAGCGAATCTCCGGACGGGGGACACTCCCCTTGCCGTTGACCGGCTGCAGCAATTCGTCCATCACCTCAAACGCCTGGGCGCCGAAAGCATAATCCATCACCAGCAACACCGGTTTTTCCTCCCGGATTCGATTTATATCGAATTTAAGGGAAGAATGAAACGCCAGCTTGACCAGTTGAATTGTATCGATGATTTGACAGTTGATATGTGTTCCGGATTGATCGGCCAATTCGAAAAAACCATGCCGGCCGGCGAACTTGTGCACCAGTTCTCTTTTATCGCGCACCGTCTGCATGAAGCGGTAAAAATCCCGCGGAATGCGTTTTGCCCCGCTGTGCTTCACCGCTGCGCAGGCATACAGGCAATTCAGCACGCTGTGCAGGTTGGCGCTGATAATATGCACCGGCCGCTCGTGTAGCCCCAGCGTGTGGAGGCGGCAAAAGATCTCGTCGGCCCATCTCTCACCGTATTTATGATGACCGATCATATCCATCAAAGACGGTGTGAAGTAAACCAATAATTCATTTTCCCGTGATTGTTTTTCTTCGGCGATCCGGCAGCCAAGCTGGTGGACGATGTGAAACAGGCCGCGGTTGCTGTCGCACTCTTGTTGCCGTGCGGCCAGATGTTCAAACGTGGCTTTGGTTTCCTGATAGGTGCGCCCCAGAAGAATGCTCAGATTCCAGAGGGCCTGATCCAACTGCTCAGCGTGCAAGTTGTCGGCATGGGGCAGAATTTTTTCGAGTTCTCTCCATTCGCAAGCCGCAGAGCCTGAATTGTCCAACATCTGCCGATGGATTTTGGAGGCTTCGATATACAGAAAGGTGATGTGGGTCAGGATATCATAGATCTCGCTCAACCCGCGGGTGATTACGAAACACATCTCCCTGGCATTGACCCGGTAAGAGATCCGGCGGCGCTTGGGCGGCTCGATTTTCTCGAAGCTGGTTTGATCCAGTTCCTCCTGAGCGGTCATCACAATGCGTGAACATTCTTCAATACCGCGCGGCAGGCGGTCCAGCACGTACTCCAGCCCTTTTAGCTCGATACTGCGCAGATCGTTCATCGTGCCGTATATTTCCGGACTGAGCGTGCGCAACGCATCGGCCAGGGTTTGGCCGGATGTGCCCCCCGGTTTATAATAGCCACGCAATGCCAATGCGTCCGCGACGGTTTTAAACGCGCGGATCGCTATGCGGCCTTTATGCGCCTTGGTCAATTCTTCCATGAACGGTCCCTTCATCCATGCGTGTGAGATTGTCCGTCAAATTACGAGTTATCTCAACCTATACCGCGCCTTAGGCGCTTGTAAACGCTTATTTTGCATGGATAGGACGCGCAACCGTGCTATCTCTAATCGGTGGTTTTTGAAATGACCTTGGCTGATTCAGGGATTAGGCGATGTGCTTGTCCGGCTGGCCTTTGCGGCGTCGGATGACTTTGGCAACGGTGGGCCGGGGCTGGATGGCACGCTCTTCTTGCTGGGTTTGACCGGCAAGCGCCATCATTTCGCGTAGTTTTGCTTCAAGTTGTTTTTTTTTCTCGGGTTCCATGTTTCCTCATGTAGCGGATTGCTAATTACGAATGTTTCTAATACACTTGATACTTCAATTGATTTGGGGCGGGCATTGTTCCAAATCGGAAGAGATTGATTCGATAAGTGAACAGTGTGGTATCGGGAACTCCAATACTTGCTTAGCCTACTTTCTGCCTACACGACTTGGTTTAAAGTTGCAAGAAGAAAATCGTGTTAAAGCCGTTTTTATTCTTCCGATAATCAGCTTTTTTGCTCATGTGGCAGGAAACCGTGGGCCGCATAGATGTCCCGCGCTTTGGCAGACTGGATAAAATCCAAAAATTTCCGGGCATTTATGGCGTGCGGCGCATTGTTGAGACAACTTACATAGTAATTGACATGGGCACGTTGGTCCAAATCGGCACCGGGCCAAACCACATCGATGGGCAGGTTGTGCGAACGGGCATGTTCGATCTCGGTGGCCCAGACCGGCCCCACATCGACTTGCCGGGCGATAATCCGTTTTGGCGTTTCGCGGTGATGCACAACGGTCAGGCGAGTGGTTCCCGCGCGTTGCTTTACGTCCATGATGCGTTGCACTAGATCCTCGCCGCCGGCGTCGCGGTACATGGCGATAATGTGATGGGCGATGTCTTCATTGGCCGGGTCCGGCTGCGAGATGCGTACCGTGTCCCGGCCCAGGTCTTTGACCGATTTGATTCCGGCGGGATTCCCCCGGGGCACCATCAGAGCAATCCGATTGTGCAGATAAAGGCGGCAGTCATCCGGTTCCAGACGGCCGGCCGTTTGTAGCTGGGTCATGGCGTCGCGGCTCACCGAGCTGTAGATATCCGGCTGCACGCGGATAATCTGGCCTGTGAAGCGGGCGCCACCGGCCAGAATCTGTTTTAACTGCAAACCAGGTGGTAACGTTTGGCAGTAAATGTTCCCAACATTTGGATGCTGGGAACGAAACGCCCCAATTAACGGTTCCATGAGCATGAACTGGTTGCCGGCCATGAACAGCACCAGATCGGCGTGTTCGGCCTCGGACCAGCCGCGTATATCGTCACCGCGTTCAGCAGGTATCGTCGGCATGGGCAGGGTCATTGTTTTCCTCGCGGCGCGCAGCCGGTTGCGTGTGTTGAAAAATTACTGCATCTGCTGGTATTGCAGTTCGACCGTCACGGTGCGGTTCAGGGCGCGGCCCTCGGGGCGTGTGTTGTCGTATAAGGGCTCGTTGGCACCGATGCCGGCATGGGTGATTTTGTCGCTCTGGACCATACCGGCGGCAAGCAATTGCTGGTAGACCGCCCGGGCGCGTTTTTCGCTCAAGGCAATGTTGTATTCCGGTTTGCCGATACTGTCCGAATGGCCGACAATTTTAACTTCGGCATCCGGGAATTTCTTCAGCCGTTCGATGATTCGGTCGACGATGACCTTGTTGCGCGCCTTGATTTTTGCACTGTTGTAATCGAAGAGAATCAAGGCGTATTTTTCCTGCACCTTGTAACCTTGTTTTTGGGCCAGTAATTGCCGGCGCTTGATATATTTCACGTCAACCGCCGCCGTTGGTGTCCGGAACATATTGCCCTGCCGGTCGGTGACTTGCAATGTAGCGCCCACGGTGCGGCTTGCCCCGACCGCGGCAATATCGATCTGGTCGAAATTCAAACGGTACTGTGGTGCCAAGGCCCCTTCGCCGTCAAGGCTGGTCAGCAATTTGTCATCGCCGGTCACATCGAGACGCCAGGCGGTGATGGCGTAATCGGCGCTGATGGCCGGGGTGACGCGTAAACTGTCCTGTTTGCTGATCTGCTGCACGTAGGTGCTTTGGATGGTATCCAGCACCGCCGGTGTCTCCGAGTAAAGTTCTACCCGTTGATTTTCCCGGCGTCCCTCCTCGATCCGGTTGGTGCTGCTAGCGGCCGGCAGGCTGCGGGCTTCGACATCCATGCGGCCGGTGCTGATGCCCCAGATATATTTCAAATAAGCTTTGACCGCTTCAGCCCGGCTGCGCGACAGGTCGGTGCGGCCTTTTTCCGGGCCGTGGCCGGAATTGCACCCCACAATCCTGATGCGCGCATCGGGATTGTCGCGCAGACGCTTGCCGATGATGTTGAGAAGATTTTGATACTTTTCCATGGTGCCTTTCAGCCGGGCTTCGGCAAAGGCTTTCGTGGCGGCCTTGCTTTCCAGTTGAATGTACTGCGGGGCCAATTCGCTCGCACCGGTTTCGAAAAAGATAAAATTGAGCAGCGGCGAGCTGTCGATGGTGGTCAGTTCTTCCACGACGATCTGTTGCGGGGTCACTGCCACCGAACCGGTGGGGGATCCGGCCAACGTGTGTATCAGGACGGTGTCACGGGTTTGAATCGGCAGCATGTCGGTGGCGGTTTCCAGGCTGTCGGCATTAATATCCGCCACCCGGATGCGGGCATGGTATTGATTGCGCCCGACCCAATCGGCCAGTTGCAGATCGGCCAGGGCGATCCTGTATTCGGGTTGCAGCGCTTTCTGACCGGTCAGGGTTTTGACGATCTGTTCATCGGTCTTTAGATCGATCCGCCAGTCGGCCACGCCGTATTCCGCTTCGATTTGGGGACGAATGACGATTTCAGCCGTGTCGGTCGCGGCCACGAAAGATATATTCGCGGCGGGCTGCATGCCGGCGCTTTTGAGATCGATTTCCGCGCGCCGATTCTCGGCCGTGCCACCGATTCGGGCCTGGTCGGCGGCCTTGGCAGGCAATTTGCGCGCTTCGATGGTCAAGCGGGCTTCGTCAATCTCCCAAATTGTGTTCAGGTAGGTTCTGATGGCTGCGGCTCTTTGATTGGCAAGGGCCGGGTCTTGTTTTTCGATGCCCTCATCGGCGCGGCACCCTACGATATGGGCGTTCAGGCCGGTATCCTGCTTCAACCGCCACCCGATGTGATTTAAAATGTGGTGATACCGGTCGAGCAGCGCGACCTGTGCGTCAGGGCGAAAGGTTGCTGTTTGACTCGGATCGTTGAACAGGACATAAGGGGCGGCCAGAGCACTTTGACCGGGTTTGAAAAACACCATGTTCGTGACCGGGCGGCCGTCGAGTAAGGTGAGCCGTTGCAGGGTAAGACCGGTGGGTAACATGGTCATGGTGCCCCGGGGCGGGTTTAAAAAGCGATAGGCCACCACGTAACGATACAACAAGGTCGATGAAAACGATTCAAACACGGGCAGCAGTTCGGCGGCCGAGGTGGCTTTCCAGACTCTGCCGTTGTTGAGTTCGGTAAACTCCTTTAGAAAAGGACTCGGCTCGGCGCCGGGCAGGTAGTCGATGGCGTAGCTCACCATGTTGTCAACCATGGCGGCTTCGGCCTTGACGGTTTTCTCCTTGAAAGCGCTGTTGATATCCTCGCCATCGGAGAAAACCACCATGAATTTATGTTCCTTGGCAGGCATCGCCTGCATTAACTTTAATCCGTGTACCATGGCTTCGTACAGCACGGTGCGGCCGCTCATGCCGCTGCCGTAGCTTTTTTGCAGAAAATTGCGCAGTTGGGTGGGATCGGCCGATTTGATTGTTTGGGTATTGAGGGTCAGGTTGTCGATTTGGATTTTATCTTCGGTGCTGAACGTAATCAAATGAATGTTATCAATGGGACGCACGGTTTTGAAGAAGGCTTCCATTGCTTCCAAAAGCGGCCGAACGGCGTTGCGTTTTTTCATGGACGCGGAGTTGTCGATCACAAACACCAGGTTCAAGCCGATCTGTTTGCTGGTTTCCAGCGGTTCGGCCGATAGAATGCGAGCCTTTTTACCCGCCTGTTCAATGATAAAGTCGGCGGGCGTGAGTCCCCGCATAGGGTGACCCGCGGCATCGGTCACGGAAATCAGCAATTGATCGGTGGTCTCCATGGTCTGGAACTGGATATTGGAATCGGGGCGCGACGTCAGCACCTGCAACGGTTTTTCCTCCGCGGCCAACGGCACGGCCACCGCAACAGCCAGCAATACCAGCATTATGTTTCGCATGATCTTCCTCCGGCATCTATTGAACGGATCAACTGAACATCAGCCCTTTCGGATGCAAAAGAGGGCGTTTGATTGGTGGGCCAATTGTTCGGCTTTGGTCTTGTTCTTCAGGATTTGCGCCACCAGCTTGGCGCGAGGCTTCAGCGGCAACCTACGCCCAACCTTGCGGCCCTGTCAAGACAGCTGTGCAAAAAATAAAAGACAATTGCGGTCCGGCTAGCGGGTTTGTTTTTTATTTTGCCAAAGGGCTGTCACCCGGTCCGGGTAATCGCTGATCACCCCGTCGATACCGCTGGTCAGCAGTTGTTCGATTTGGGCCGGAGAGTTGATGGTCCAGGCGTGGACTTTGAGGCCGCGGCTGTGGGCCCGGCGGATAAACGCGCGATCCAACAGGCGATGCGTACCTATTTCAAGCGGCATCTGCAACACCTGAAACTTCGGCGAGTACAAGGCCGCGCCCCCGATACGGCTTAACAGATAGAAATTACGGGCTTCGCGCGCTGATGCGGCGGTGGCGAGCCGCGGACACAGCCGCCGGATGGCCGTAATTATGGCATGGTCGAAGGATGCCAACAGGACCTGGTCGGATTTATCGAACCGGTCGATCAGGGCACACAGGGCTTGCAGGTGTCCGGTGCGGCGCACCTTTAATTCCAGATTCATTTTGATGCCCGGAAATGCTTCAAAGACTTCTGCCAATGTAGGGATGGTCAAACCTTGACCCCGATACGGGTAGCCGGTGCTTCCGGCGGGACGCGCGCGAAAGCCGGCGTCGAGCCGTTTGAGCTCGGCCAGGGTGAAGTCGGCCAAAGCGCCCTGGCCGTTGGTGGTGGAGGCCAGTCCGGCACTGTGAAATACAACCCAAACCCCGTCCCGGCTGGTGCGCAAATCGAGTTCCAACACGTTGGCGCCCATCTGCAAACTGCGGCGCAGGGTAGGCAGGGTGTTTTCCGGACCGAGTCCGGCGCCGCCCCGGTGGGCCATGATCAGAAACCGGTTGTCCTTGAAGTAGGCACAGGCGGGCGCCGGTGCGGCGGTGGTTTGCAAATACCACCAGACGCTGCCCGGCAGCACTGTCACTAGCCCCAAGATGATCAGGATTTTACGCATGGGATTGCAATACGCCCGGGGGTCACGCCGCCGGTGCCTGAAGATCCTCGTCGGGTGGCCGCAAGTTGTCCGGATCGCCAACGGCTCGGTGGGACCAGGCTCGCATCACGGCTTGCACCAAAGTCGCCAGGGGGATTGCAAAAAAGACCCCCCAAAAGCCCCACAAGCCCCCAAAAAACAGGACTGCGGCGATAATCGCCACCGGGTGCAGGTTCACCACTTCGGACAGCAGCAGTGGTACCAGCAGGTTGCCGTCCAGCAGTTGAATGATTAGATAGGCGATTACGACATAGATGAATTCCGAGCCCCAGCCCCACTGAAAATAGGCGATGATGATCACCGGAAACGTGATGAACACCGCGCCGATATAGGGAACCAGAACGGACAAACCGACTCCCAGGCTCAGTAACATGGCAAAATCGAGTCCCAGGGCGGCAAAGGTGACATAGCTGACTGACCAGATGATCAGAATCTCCCAGAATTTACCCCGGGTGTAGTTACCGATCTGGGTGTTGACTTCCCGCCAGACCTGGATGCTCAGCCCCCGGTTTTCGGGCAGGAATTTATAAAACCAGTTCAGAATGGGCTCTTTATCCTTCAGGAAAAAAAAGACCATCAACGGCACCAGGATCAGATAGACCACAAAGGTCATGATACCGCGCACCGAGGCCACCGAAACGGTCAACGCCGCCTGTCCCAGCCGGGCCAGTTCGGTGCGGAAAATGTCCATAGCGGCTTCTATCTGGGCTTGGGAAATCAGCTCGGGGTACCGATCGGGCAGGTGCATCAATTCATTTTGTCCGCGCGCCACCATGGCCGGTAATTCGCCCACGACCTGTCCCATTTGGCTGCTGATTTTGGGCAGCAGGCCGAAAAGCAGGTACAGCATGGCCGTCATGAAGGTGCAAAAAACGATCAGCACGGCGGCCAGGCGGGGCAAGCGCAACCGGGTCAGCAACCCGACCAGCCCTTCAAGCAGATACGCAATCACCACACCGGCCAACACCGGCGCCAGGTTACCGCCCACGGTGATCATGGCCAGGGTGCCGATGACCAGAAAAGCGATCAGGATCAGTATCTGGGGGTCGTTGAAATGGCGTTTGAACCAGTCGCGAAAAATTTGCATGGTATTTTCCCGTTTACGAATTTTTTTTCTTTTTTGGCGTGACCAACTTGATCGGCAGTTTCAAGGTGCGCTTCATGATGCCGATCAAGCCGCTGCCGACCGCCTTGGCAGATATGGGAATGATCGTCGGGTCTTTAAGATCGCCGGTGGCGCGCAAAGGGATCGTTACCAGCGTGCCGCCGAGCACCTCCCCGATCAGGGGGATGTATTTTACGACCCGGTCAACGGTTTTCAATGGGGCCACCAGGATTTGCAGGTCGATGGTTTTGGCGACCACATCGATATGGCCCCTGAAGGCAATTTCCATTGTTTTGCCGTCGATAAACGAGTTGTCGATGTTGAATTTGCCGTCCGCCAATGTGCCGTTGATTTCGATGCGGTTGTAGGCAAAGCCTTCCTGGTCGAACTCCGGCACTTCACCGCTGAAGATTTCGGTTACATTGATCACGGCCAGAATTTTGGCCAACAGGCCCAAACGGTAGATCCGGCCATTTTCCGAAGTAATTTTGGCATCCCCTTCCAGATGCCGGATCAATTCGCCGGCCGGTCCGCTGCCGGTAAATTTACCGTCGATGTCGACCTTGCCTTCAATCAGTTTGGTTGCGTTCCAGAAACAGAGCAGGCTTTCGCGCATTTGCTGCTGCCGGGCGTGCGGTTTTATATAAAGGGTGGCGCCCTTGCGATCAAAGCGCAAGACCCCCCGGGTGCTTATTCCGCACAGTTGGGCTTGCGTGATGGAAAAAGAGGTTTGGCCCGGTGCAAACGACAAATCGGCCTGGAACGGCTCCCAGGTGTAATCGCCGTAAGTCACGGCGTTGGCACGCAAGCGAATTAGACCTCTATAAGGCAACCTGCGGTGAAGGCCGGGCGTTGGTTTTTCTTTCGCCGTGGCCGTGCCGGTTTCGTCGGCACGGATTTTAATCCTGATTTTATCGGCCAATGCGTCCATATCCAGCACCACTTCACGCGGCGACCCGGTGATGCGGCCTTTAATTTGCGCCACATCGTCATGCCAACGCACAATGGCCGATTTTACATCGATTTGCCGGGCCTTGGCTTCGAGATCAAACTGATTGATCTGCAGCGCCATCTCAGGTTTGCGGGGATACTGCAACGAGCCGGTCCGCAGTTTGCCGTCCGCCCAGAAATCGGCGGGTTTGGCCCTGGGATACCGCAGTTTGAAATCTCCTTGCAGCCATCCATCCAGCATCGCCTTTGGCGGCGCCAGCGACCGGACGGTTTTGCGGGCAAGGTTGCCCTTGAAGCCGACCTTGACCGTCTTGGCATCGCGGTGAAAAGTCAAGCGGGCGTCGCTGTGTGGGTCCTTGACGTGCAGCGGGTCGATTATGAATTGGCTCGGCGAATGGGTCAGGGCGACCGTTACCAAAGGGCCTTGTACGACCTGCAGACGGCCGTCAAAGGCCATGCCGTGGCCTTTCTTCCATTTGAAGTGGCCTGCGGTCACGTCCAAGGCGGCCGGAATCGGGTACGCGGCCGGCAGAGCGGTTTGGTTGATGATCCAGTCGCGCATGCGGGGACCCCATTTGCCGTCAAAGCGCAAATCGATATTCTCAAGCAGCCGGGCCTGTCCTTCAATTAATCCGTCGGTGACCAGTTCGGCGTCCAGCATGCGTATGCGGGCCATGGACAATCGCAGACCGGACGGACCGGAATCGAAGCGGCCATGAGCGATACGCAAGACATCCGGCAGCAGGTCGGTTTGCACGGCAAGGCGATCGACAGTGCCGACGGTCTGGTATTTCCATTGGGCCGGTTTGAGAAGCGCGCCGTTCAATGTCAATGTTTCGAGGTTTACATCCCCCTTGATGGATTTAAACTGTTTGAATGCTTCAGCCGGCCGGGAATAGGAGATCAACCAGGGATAAACCTGATCCATGTTGATATTCGAGCGTCCGGCGGTAATTGCCAGCATCGGTTCGGCACCCATTTGCAAGTCGGCGGACAAACTGTTGAAGGTCGATTGTCCGATGCTGCCGTTCAAATCATTGGCCCGAATTCGACCGCGTTCATATATCATTGCGCCGCTTCGGATTTCAAGGGGCAGCGGCAGGCGTTTGTAAGCGGCTTGCACGGCAATGCTGTCGACCTCGACGCGCACATCAACCGCGCGGCGTTGACCACTTAAAATCAGTCGTCCCTGCAAGGGTCCATTGATCGACGTGATTTGGTCTAATTCGCGGTGCAGGGGCTGGTAGCGCACAAATCGCTTTAAAACGCCCGGCAGCGCCGAGGCGTCGGTTTGCACGCGGACATTGAGTTCCAAAACACCCTGAAGGCTGGCCAATCCGACTTTCAATGTGCCGTCGCTGCCTTGGGCGCCGTTCAGGACCGCCGCCAAATGGCGGCCCTCCAGCACGCCGTTGCGCACGACGACACGCCCTTTGACTTTTTTTAAATCGAGTCTGACACCGGGCACGAAGATACGCCCGTCGCGCATCCGGCCTTTGACCACCACATTGCGGCCCAATAGCGCCGGAGTGTCTGCCTGGGCGCTGACGGCTACCTGATCGACCCTGCCCGCGCGAACAATATTAAACAGTGTGCGGATGAATTTAACGTCGCCGTAAAGGGTCAAGGCGGTGTCGCGCGCACCGGGGACCGCCAGATCCGCGGCTTTGATTTCAAATCGGGTGGAACATTGCTGTGGGCGGTGAATTAACTCCGCAAGCGAACCGGTTTCCAGTGTGCCGTTGAGCTTCATTTGCGGGGATTGCAGGTCGCACTCGGTCAGCTCGAAACGGGTGCGGGCAGAACTAAGTGCGATGGCGCCCTTCAGGCTGCGGGCCGCGATCGTGCGTCGCAACGACCCTTTTTGCAGAACCAGTGAGGGAATGGCGCCTTCGAACCGGACCTCGGCCTGGTGCATGCTTTGGACGGCGTAGGCCATTTTTAAATTGATGCGGGCCGCGCCGACCCTCAAGTTGGATCGGGGGAACAGGTAGTCGGTCAGGGCTCTTGGCGCCAGACGGCTCAGATGGATGATCCCCTTGCCCTTGAATGCGCGCGGATCGAGTTTGCCGTTGGTGCGAATAAAGCCCCAAAGCACTGATTTGCAACGCATCCGGTGCCGGATGCGCGAGGGCCCGATATTCACTTCGCCGACAATGCCGTCGAATTTCAGCGGTGGTGCGCGTTCCCTCACAATGGCAAGCGCCCCGTCATCGACCTCAATATCCAACGCAAACCGTTTAAGAAATCGGTTCACGTCTTGCGGCGTAAAAGCCAATATGGCGTGCGCCCCTGACCGGGTTACCGGTGAGGGCTCTGTTTCGGTGGATTTGGACCTGCCGGCGGACACGGTGATGGTCAGTCGGGGGGCCTGTGTTTTTATGCGCCCCACCCGGATATTGCCGGTGATCATTTTTAGAAGATCGGGGTAGGCCGCCAAGGTTTGAATGCGTCCTTTGACCTTGCCCTCAATCCTGAGCCGGACACCGCGCAACAAGACCGCCGGGCGTGGGAACAAACGCAGATCGAATCGCTCGAAATGGATTTCACCACCAAGCCGATCGGCGACAACCGCTTCGACCGGATCTTTGATGAGCGGTAAATTAATGATGATATGGGCAAAGACGACAACCGCCGTGAGCAACAGGGCGCCATAGGCCAGCAGTCGTTTCAACCATCGTTTTTTTAGGAGCGAAAGCGCCATACAAACTAACCTACCTCACATCCCCGGATGGGCACCACCTCATTTTTTTGCAAATAATCCAAAATCAGCGCCTCCGCCTGATATCGGCAATAACGAGCGCCGGTTTGCACGGGCATCCGGTTGCTTTTGGTGGCGGGCGCCCGGTTGTTGTGGCTTAAAAAAAATAAAGCGCCACGCCACTATAGGCCGCACACCTAATTGACGTAAACGCCACTGCAATTATGTCATAGTGGCACAACACTGATTTTTTTTCAATTCTGGAAAACCGGCTGGGCAGGGTAACCGCAATCTACTATTTCCGGATGGACACTTGATAAAAAAGCTCAATCTGAATTTCGCACAATAGGCGCTTAAGATTATTTTCCCTCATTCCGATCAGAGATTAAAGGCACCTTATCTGCCAGCCCGTTACAGGTGTCTTTAATTAACGCCCAGTATACCGATTAAGACAATATAAAAAGCCGAATTACGACGCAACGGCTACTGAACAGGTTCCTTATTTTCAGGTGAATTTAGCTTAAGATCTACCTATATATAAAGTTTGTCAGACACTGATTTGACGGTTGTCGGCCGTCTTGAATACGACATCTTTTTCATCCGCAACGATTACCCTCGACATTGGTGATCAAAGAGGAGTCTAAGCACATGAACCTAAAGAATAAACTGGTTATCGGTTGTGTTACGTTGGTGGTCCTGGTAATGATTGCTTCCACGACAGTGGTTTCGATTGTGATCAACAAGCAGAACAAAAGTTCGATCTACGATAGTATGAAGACCTCCCTGAATGTCGCCCGTCAGGATTTGATTGAAAAACAGCATAAACTGAGCGGCATCACCAATAAATTATCCAAATCGAAAAATCTGATCCGCTCCCTTAATTATACGGTCGGCCGCAAGGCCAAGACCAACACCGGATATTTATCGCGCAAGATTGCCGACAATATTGTCCAGACCGCCATGGGCAGTATTTTGTGGAAAATGGCGGTTTATGATCTGGAAGGCCGTCTTACGTCTTTTTCCGTTCAACCGGAAGACGGCTCGTTCATCACCGGCCACGTGGAAGACTTCGAAAAAAAGCTTATTAAAGCAACTCTTACGCAAAAAGGGGCGGCGGAAAGTGTTCTGGAGCAAGACCAGATCGACGCCCTGTTCGATGAGGTTATCAAGCTGACCTCCGACCGGACCATCCCCGAAAAGGAAAGCGTGGAATTTGCCAATTTCGGCCGCAATCTATGCATTGTATCTTCGGTGCCGATTATTGCCAATGCCTTTGACAACGCACTGAAAAGTTATGTCGAGAAACCGGTCGGTTTTCTATTCGGTGTCGTACGCTTGGACCGCTCCTTCACCCACAAGATGAGTTCGCTGACATCCATGCAATTTAACCTGTTTACGCCGAAGGGCCTGAGCAGTGGCAATTTGGACACTTACACCGAACTGCAAGCCGAAACCTCGGCCGACCAGGCCGATATGGATTTTAGCCTGACGTCCCAGGATTTTATTTCCAATTCGGTGAAGTTGAAACAGGACGAGTACTTTCAAGGGGTTTTGCCGTTTTACCGATCCGGCGCCTATGTAGGGGCGGTCGCCGTTCTTCAAACCAAAGATGTTGTCAAGGCGAAAACATGGCAGATAATCCGGCTGCTGGCCTTTGTCTACGGTGCGTGCATCCTGTTTATTCTTCCGTGTGCCTTGGGCTTTTCAAATTCTCTGGCCAAACCGATTGATAAAATAATCCAATCCTTGACCGCCACTTCGCGCACCGTTGCCTCCTTTTCCGAACAAATTTCCGAGGTCAGCCGTTCTTTGGCCGAAGGCGCCACGCAGCAGGCGTCATCCATGCAGGAATCTTCGGCGGCATTGGAAGAAATGTCTTCCATGACCATGCGCAATTCGGAGCATGCCAACGAAGCCGACAAACTGACTCAAACCGCCAAATCGGCCGTGGAAGAGGCCAATACTTCCATGACGGAACTAACCGAATCGATGCAGGCGATCACCAAAGCCAGTGAGGAAACCAATAAAATCGTGAAAACCATCGATGCGATTGCCTTTCAAACCAACCTGCTGGCCCTGAACGCAGCCGTGGAAGCGGCACGCGCCGGAGAAGCCGGGGCCGGTTTTGCCGTGGTTGCCGATGAAGTTCGCAGTCTTGCCATGCGCGCCGCCGACGCCGCCAAGAACACCGCGACCCTGATCGATGACACTGTCCACAAGGTCGAAAAAGGATTTAACCTGGTTACCAAAACCAACGAGGCCTTCAGCCAGGTGGCCGCGACCTCGAACAAAGTCGGCAACCTGGTGGCGGAGATAAACGTCGCCTCGCGTGAACAAGCACACGGCATCGAGCAGATTAACCGGGGTGTGGCCGAGATGGACCGTGTCATCCAGCAAAGCGCAGCCAGTTCCGAAGAGACCGCCTCGGCGTCCGAGGAGATGATTGCCCAGGCGGAACTTATGAAAGGGGTGGTGGTCGATTTGGCGACGCTGGTTGAGGGGAATAAACGTAACGGTGATTTCAAAAAAGCAAAATCCGACGCCAAGGCCGATACGCTGCAGTTGGCAATGGATGGAACCGAGGCCAGCTGATCGTCACGGCGAGCCCTGAGGTCCGATTTTGAAATGACTCCTAAGAACTCTTTTTATTCAGGATATGCGTGGCCGTGCCGGTGAAGATTTCGGCCGCTTCGGCTTCGGTTTCAGACAGGGTGGGGTGGGGGTGGATCGTCAGGGCCATGTCTTCGGCCAAAGCGCCCATTTCGATGGCCAGCACACCTTCGGATATCAGCCCCTCGGTGTCACGGCCGACGATGCCCATGCCCAAAATACGTTCGGTTTCCGGGTCGACAATAATTTTGGTCAGCCCCTCGGCAGCGTTCATGGTGGTGGCCCGGCCGGAGAATTTCCAGGGAAACCGTTGCACCTTGACAGGGCGCCGGGCCGCGCGGGCCTCTTCTTCGGTCAAGCCGGCCCAGGCGATTTGCGGATCGGTGTAGACCACCGCCGGGATGGCCCGCACATCAAAGGCCGACGGTTGGCCGGCGATGACCTCGGCAGCGATTTTGCCTTCGCGGGTGGCCTTGTGGGCCAGCATCATGCCGCCGATGACATCGCCGATGGCGTAAATATTGTCGGCCGTGGTGCACATCTGCTCATCCACCTTGATAAAACCGCGATCGTCCAACTCGACGCCGGTGTGCTCCAGCCCAAGATTGGTTGTGTTCGGCTTGCGGCCGGTGGCTACTAAAATACGGTCAAATGTTTGCCGGGATTCGGCGACATCGCCTTCAAAGGTCACGGCTACCCCATTTTCCTGTTCTTGAACACCGGACACCTTGGTATTGAGCAAGATGGCGTCAAACAGATTGTCCAGCCGCCGCTGCAACGGTTTGACCAGATCCGTGTCCACCCCCGCCAACAGCCGGTCCATCATTTCAACCACGGTGACCCGGCTGCCCAGGGTCGCGTAAACCGAGCCGAGTTCCAGGCCCACATAGCCGCCGCCCAACACCAGCAAACGCTCCGGGATGTCGGGCAATTCCAGGGCCCCGGTGGAATTCATCAACCGTCCGCCTTTTTTCAGGACGAGTCCCGGCGGCATGGTCGGGTGTGAACCGGTGGCGATGACGGCATGGCGAAATTTGATATGGCTGACATCCGAGCCGTGCAGCCGGACGCGATTGGGGGCTTCGAATTCCACCCGTGCCTTGAGCAACTGAACCCCGCGCTGATCAGCCAGGCTGACCAGGCCGCCGGCCATTTTGTCCACCACCTGTTTTTTCCAGGCGCGCAGGCCGTGCAGATCGATTCGCGGCGTGTCGAACATGATGCCCATGCTGCCGGCCTGGGCTGCGTCGTACATCAACTCGGTGACAAACAGGTAGGTTTTGGACGGGATGCATCCCCGGTGCAGACAAACACCGCCCGGCCGGTCGGAGAGATCGACCAAAGTTACATCCAGCCCCAGGTCCGCCGCCCTGAACGCGGCGGCATAACCGCCCGGCCCGCCGCCGATCACCAGTACTTCCGTCTCCTGTATCAGTTCGCCCATTACCATCTGGTTGCTCCTTTACCTGGCGAGTTGTCAGCTAGTGCCCATCCGGAAATAGCATCTTTTGGCCCCTGGCGGCGTTCTCGCATTTTTAAAATCCTCGACATAGCCCGCTATGCCTGCGGTTTTAAAAATGCTC
>JANQIE010000116.1 GCA_028282295.1 Desulfobacterales bacterium
ATCTTTTGGACCAGGCCGGCATTCTCACGAATTTGAAATCTTCGACGTAGCCTTGCTACGCCTGCGGTTTCAAATTCGCTGCGGCCTTGGCCTGAACCAGAATCTACCTTTTCCGGATGGATACTAGATAACGTCCTTGAACCACCGCTTCATCCGCGACATGATGCGATTGAAAATGTTCTCGTCGCGGATGCGAAATTTTTGACCGGTCTGGTTTTTGGCGCCGTAAATCACCAGCCCCACGCCGGTGGCGTACATCGGGTTGTTGACAACATCGACCAGCCCCTTGATCCCGCGCGGTTTGCCCAGCCGGGTCGGTAGACTGAAAATCGATTCGGCCACCTCGGTGACCCCGTCCAGCAGCGAGGACCCGCCGGTCACCACCACGCCGGAGGCGATCAGGTTTTCCATCTCGGCCCGGTAGATCTCCCGTTTGCTCAGGTTGAAGATCTCCTCCATGCGCGGCTCCAGGATTTCCCCCAGGATCTGGCGAGGCAGCTTGCGCGGCTGCCGGCCGCCCATGCCGGGCACCTCGATGGTGTCGTCGTTGCTGATTCTGCCGGCCACGCAGGCGCCGAACTTGGTTTTGATTTTTTCCGCCTCGGCCAGCGGCGCCCGCAACCCGATGGCGATGTCGTTGGTCAGGTTGTTGCCGCCCAGGGCCAGCACAAACGTGTGTTTGATGTTGTTGCCGGAAAAAATCGCCAGATCGGTGGTGCCGCCGCCCAAATCGAGCAGGGCCGTGCCGAGTTCCTTTTCCTCATTGGTGAGCACCGCTTCGCCCGACGCCAGCGATTCGAGCACGATATCGCAGACATCGAGCCCACTGCGGTTGGCGCACTTGACGATGTTGTGGGCCGAGGTCACCGCGCCGGTGACAATGTGGATTTTGGCCTCCAGCCGCACCCCGGCCATGCCCACCGGATTCTGAATGCCGGCCTGATCGTCGACAATATACTCCTGGGGCAGCACATGGATCACTTCACGATCCATCGGAATCGCCACTGCCCGTGCGGCGTCGACCACGCGGTCGACATCGTGCTGGGTAATCTCCGAACCTTTGATGGCCACGATCCCCCGGCTGTTAAACCCGGTGATGTGGCCGCCGGCAATTCCGGCGTAAACCGACGAGATTTCGCACCCGGCCATCAATTCGGCCTCCTCCACCGCCTTTTTGATCGATTCCACCGTCGATTCGATGTTCACGACCACGCCCTTGCGCAGGCCGATGGACGGATGCGTCCCGATTCCGATAATGTTGATATCGCCGCCCGACACTTCCCCGACCACCGCGCAAATTTTGGTCGTGCCGATGTCCAGGCCGACGACGATTTCTCCTTGTTGTTGCACCTTGGGCCTCCTTTGGTTTTGGCTGTCGGTGAATTGCTGGGTGCATTGCCTGCACCAATTTTAAAAAAGTGTTGCGGGCCGCGCTAACCCAGTTTAACCGGATGCACGACGACACGATCGAGACGTTGCAAATCGATCCAGTTGTAATCCCCAATGCGTGGACTGCGCTTGATGAACGCCTCGATTTTTCTCAGCCGGGCCAGTTTGGCCGGATAATCCCTGAAACCGAGTTTAAAGCGCTTTTCCCGGTCGTGATGGTACACGGTCAGGCCGATGTCCCGATCCACCCGGATCTGTTTGATGTCGGCGTTGGGCAGCACCGCGCGCCGGTCGCGGCCCAGCTTCAGCAATTGCATCACCGCGCGATAGGACCGGCTGCGTTTGCCCGCACCCGCCGTGAAATCGGCCACCGCCATGCCGCTGATCAACGGCAGCGTGGCGTGCTCGTCAGCCTTGCTTTCCTTGAACAGGCGTCCTTGGGTGTCCATCACGAACCGCCGGCCCAAATCGACCACCGCCAGCGGCCTGTGTTCGGTGACGGCCAAGGCCAACCGGTTGGGAATCTGCCGGCTTACGCGGGCTTCGGCCACCCAGGAATGCGCCAGCAGTTTCTTGCGCGCCAGGTTCAGGTTGACCGCAAAGATGTTGATGCCCGGATAGATACCGGCCTGTCGCAAAAGCGCGTTGCGATCCAGCCGGTGATTGCCGTCGAGGGTGATCGTCCGGGCGCTGAAAAACGGGCTGCGGGTGATCGTTTCATGAACCAGCACACAGCCGGCGCTCAGGCCGAGCAGGAGCCCCAGGGTCAAAAAAAATCTGAGCAACGCCGCACCGGTGCCGAAACCGCCGGTGCGCGACGCGGCCGGGGTCCGTTTGCGTTTTTTGGCCTTGAAGCGGTTTTTACGTATTCGTTTTACGCCCGACAATTTTGATCTCCGGCTCCAACTCGATGTTAAAACGTGCCTTGACCTCGGTCCGGCACTGGTCCATCAGAAAGAAAATATCCCCGGCCGTGGCTTTGCCGCGATTGACGATGAAATTGGCGTGGCGGTCGGATATTTCCGCGTCGCCGTGCCGCAGGCCCTTTAACCCGGCCTGATCGATGAGCCGGCCGGCCGGGTTTTCCGAGGATGGGTTTTTAAAAAAACAGCCGGCCGACGGAAGCTGCGTCGGCTGGTTTTGCTTGCGTTCGGTTAAAATACGGTCTGCTTCGGCTTGCAGATCAGCCTGTTTGGCCGGTTTGAGCTGAAACGTGCCGCCAATGACCACCGGTGGTCTGGCGATGTCGACACCGCTGCCGGTCTGCAACGTGAGACTGCGGTAGCGGTAGTCGAGTTGTGCGCGCGCTACCCGGCAGGTCTGGCTTTGGGTGCCCAGAAAGGTCACCGCCGCCAACACCTCGCTGATTTCGCCGTAGCGGGTACCGGCGTTCATCATGATGGCGCCGCCGATGGTGCCGTAGACCCCCAGGGCGAAATTCATCCCGGCCAGCCCCTCTTTCAGCGCAAACGAACACAAGGTCCCGGTCTTGGCCCCGGCCAGAGCGCTGACGGTGACGCTGTCCGCGGCGCGCTTTTCAATGGCAATCCGGTTGAACGCCCGGCCCAGTGAAATCACCACCCCCTCAATCCCGGCGTCGGTGACCAGCAGGTTGGTGCCGCCGCCGATGATTTGATAGGGGACATTCCAATGACGGCACCAATCGATCATGGCAATCAGGGCGATGGGATTTGCGGGAGCGAAGAACGCTTCCGCCGGTCCCCCCACGCGCAAGGACGTATGGCGGGCCATGGGTTCATCAAAGCAGATCTCCTTGCCAAACCGTTCTTGCAGCCATTCTCTGGCCGTGTCATCGAGGGCCATGCGGGTCATTTTCCTTTTTCGTTTGAATGGTCATCGATTTTATTTTTGTTGCAGTTCTTTTAACACCGATTCGCCCACCTTCCACACATCACCGGCTCCCAGGGTCAGCAAAATATCGTCCGCTTGCAGTTCCGCCGCCAGATGCGCCACGGCTTCTTCCCGGTTGTTCACCAGGGTGACATCCTTGTGCCCGTGGGCCCGGATGCCGTCGGCCAGCGCCTGGCTGTCGACACCGGGGACCGGTTGTTCGCTGGCCGCGTAGATCGGCAGCACCAGCAATACATCCGACTGGTAGAACGCCCGGGTGAAGTCGTTGAACAGCGCCTGGGTGCGCGTGTAGCGGTGGGGTTGAAACACCACCACCTTGCGCCGGGCCGGCCAGCTTTTTGCGGCGGCCTGCAACGTTGTTTTGATTTCGGTGGGATGGTGACCGTAGTCATCCACAACCGTGACGCCGTTGCATTCGCCCTTGATTTCCAGGCGCCGCTGCACCCCTTCAACCTTTTCCAGCGCCGCTTTGATCACGGCAAAATCGATTTCAAGTTCCCGTCCCACCGCGATGCTGGCCATGGCGTTGTAAACATTGTGGATGCCCGGCAGGTTCAGGACGATCGGTCCCAGTTCCACTGCCTGGTGATAAACCGTAAACCGGCTGGTCAGGCCGTCAAAAGAAACATCGCGGGCCTGATAGTCGGCCTGGGCGCTGATGCCGTAAGTGGTGAACCGTTTTTCGATTTTCGGAATCAGATCCTGCACCGGTTCGTTGTCCAGGCACAACACGGCCAGACCATAAAACGGAATCCGTTCAATGAACGCCAGGAAGCTGTTTTTGATGGCGTCCAGATCCGCGTAAAAATCGAGATGTTCCAGGTCGATATTGGTGACCACCGCGATGGAGGGCGCCATTTTTAAAAACGAGCCGTCACTTTCGTCGGCTTCCGCCACGATAAAATCGCCGTCGCCCAGCATGGCGTTGGTGCCGATGCTTTTCAGTTTGCCGCCGATAACCACGGTGGGGTCCAGTTTGCCGGCGCCCAACACCGAGGCCACCAGCGAAGTGGTCGAGGTTTTGCCGTGGGCGCCGGCGATGGCGATGCTGTATTTCAGACGCATCAGTTCGGCCAGCATTTCTGCGCGCGGAATCACCGGGATCGACGCCTGACGGGCAGCCAGCACCTCGGGGTTGTCGCCGGCAATCGCCGAGGAGGTCACCACCACATCGGCCCCGTGGGTCTGGTCGGCGGCATGGCCCCGGTAGATTTTACCGCCCAGCTTTTCCAGGCGCCGGGTGATGTCGGATTCGGCCACGTCGCAGCCGGAGACCGTGTAGCCCAGGTTGAGTAGCAGTTCGGCAATGCCGCTCATGCCGATGCCGCCGATGCCGACGAAGTGAATGTGATACGGTTTTTGGTACATGGTTTGTTTCCAGTTATAAAGGTCCGTTCAAAGTTCAATCAGGGTGCCGGGATGCTACACCCCGCTCCCGCCCCCCTTGCGCATAGCCGTCAGGCCAGGGCGAAAACCATACAAAAAGGTATCTTGCCGTTTAGATCCTGGACCCCGGCGTTCGCCGGGGTGACGGAGTTTTTTTCGGCGTTATTCTCAAAATGCGCAAATTGCGTGTTTTGCGATATTTCCTGGATCCCCGCCTTCGCGGGAATGACGTCTAAACACGACGAAGCAAAACCTACGTCGAGTGGGTAAGAGGCAGGCCGCAGCCAGCCCCTCCCCGTTGTCGCAATGGGGTCGGTTCCCCATATTTACCGGCGTGCGGCTTTC
>JANQIE010000189.1 GCA_028282295.1 Desulfobacterales bacterium
CGACGGAACAAGCAGTTTGCATATCTTGGGAAATTTCCTGGATCCCCGCCTTCGCGGGGATGACACCAAAACAAGGCGAGGCAAAACCTACTTCGTCATTCCCGCGCAGGCGGGAATCCAGGCAGTGCCGCAAAGATCCCTTGAAGACCACTACGGACCGGTAATCGGTGAGAAGGCCCGTGAAAATCAAAAAATAGAGATAAACACATGAAAATTGGAATTCTCCCCACCATGGCAGGCCGCAAGGCCGGCGGCGTCGAGACTTACGAACTCGGCCTGATTCGCGCGTTGAGCCGTACCGACGATCGCAACGCTTACACCATTTACGCCCTCGGCCCAAACACGGCCGCGGCACTCGACCCCAAGCAGGACAATTTCAAGGTTCGGGTGATGAAACCCTCAAACCGGATTCTGAGCATGAGCACAACCCTGCCCCTGTCGCTCTCGCGCGCCGGGTTGAATGTCTGCCACGCAACCTTTGTCCCGCCGTTGGTGCCCCCCAAAAAACTCGTTTATACCCTGCATTGCATGAGTCAATTCATACGGCCGGACCTCTACCCGTGGCACATGCGCTGGCGCATCAATGCCTTGACGAAAATCGGCATGAAGTTCGCCGAGCTTATCATTTGTGTTTCCGAAGATATCCGGCAGTCCGCTCTGGAAGACTTTAAAATCGCGCCGGATCGTCTGGGCGTGGTGCACAACGGCATCGATGACTGCTTTGCACCGGTAAAAGACACCCCTGAGTTGCGCGACCACTTGCGACAGGCTTTCGGCATCGACCGGCCCTACATCCTTTTTGCCGGCAAACTGGAAGCCCGCAAGAATATCATCGGCCTGGTCAAGGCGTTTGACTGTTTTCGCAAGGAAACCGGCGGCAAGCACCGGCTTGTACTGGCCGGCCGGCCCAACTGGGCTTCCCAGGGAATCGATGAAACCATCGAAGAATTGGGCCTGCAAAACGAAATTATCCGCACCGGCCATCTTACCCTCGACCAGCTTCCGCCGCTCTACAGCGGCGCCGACGTGTTCGTGTTCCCTTCTTTCTGGGAAGGGTTCGGCCTGCCGGTGGCCGAGGCGATGGCCTGCGGAGTGCCGGTTATTACTTCCAATTTGTCGGCCATGCCCGAAGTTGCCGGCGGGGCGGCCATGCTCATCGATCCCAAACGGGTTGAAGACATCGCCGCGGCGATCCACAAGGTGTGCACCGATTCGCAACTACGCGCCCAAATGCGCGCAGCCGGCTTGAAACGGGCCCGGCAGTTCTCGTGGGACACAGTGGCGCGTCAAACCATTGAAGCCTATCGGAAGATCGCGGCATAACATCGCTTTAAAGGGGAAATGCTTAGGGCTCGTGCAAAATGACGGCAAAAAACCCGTCACCCCGGCGAACCCCGGATCAAGTCCGGGGCAGGCACCGGGGTCCAGGATCTAAACGACAAAATACCTTCAAACAAGGACATCGGTATGCAGCGATTCAATGTAACGAAGGTCGGCTTTTGCATGCGGTTCCCAACCTCATGCCTTTTACTCCTGATTTTCTTTCTCCTGTCGTCATTGTTCGGCCAGCCGGTGCATGCCGCCGGTGAAATCCAAAATGTCAATCTTGTGGGCCATATCGGCGGCTCAACAATCCCGGTCACTACCCACGGCAATTACGTTTATTCGGCACTCGGCCCCCGGTTGATCGTGCTGGATGCCCGAACGCCGGCCAGTGCCACCCCCCTGGGACAAAGCGACCCGCTGCCCGGCTGGATCGCCGATGTGGCGGTCGGCGGCAGCCATGCCTTTGTGGCGGCCGCGGACGCCGGGTTACGCATATTGGACATTTCCAACCCAAGCCGTCCAACCGAAACCGGGTTTGCCGCCTTCAGCGGCAACGCGGTCGGTGTCGCGGTTTCCAATCAGTGGGCCTACGTCGTCGACAGCTTGGCCGGCCTGCGAATCTTCGATGTGTCCAATCGTGCCAACCCGATCCAATTGGCGCTGTTTGAGGTTCCGGAGACGAGTTACGATGTGGCCGTCTCCGGCTCGCTCGCCTTTCTTGCGGCGGGAGAGCGGGGGTTGCGCAGCATCGATGTGTCCAACCCGGCGAGCCCGGTGGAAATCGGATTTTATGAAACACCGGGGGTTACTTCTTTTGTGGAAATCGCCGGCAGCACCGCCTATATCGCCTCCCGCTTTGCCGGCATGCGCATCATCGACATTTCCAATCCGGCGCAACCGGCCGGCCTGGGCGGCTACAACACGCCGGGCTTTTGTCTTGGACTGACCATCCTGGGCCAACATGCTTACGTGGCCGATGGTGATGCCGGTGTGCGTGTGATCGACATCTCCAATCCGCAACTTCCTGTGGAAACCGGCGACTTCCAAACGCCGGGGAGCCCGGCGTACACCAGCGCGGTGACCGCCGCGTTGGGCAACATCTATGTCGCGGACGGTGATCGGGGCCTGCGCATTCTGGATGTCGCCGATCCGGCGCAGCCGGTGCAGTCGGCGGCCCTTGAAACAACGAGCTTCGCCCAAAACGTTGCGGTCTCAGGTTCCCATATTTACGTGGCCAGTGACACGTCAGGACTTTGGGCGGTAGACGCTGGTAATCCGTCGCAGCCGGTGCCGTCGGCGTTATTGGAAACCGCCGGTCCTTCGATGGATGTTCAGGTCGTCGGCACCCATGCCTACCTCGCCGACGGCTTTGGCGGCGTGCGCATCATCGACATCACCGATCCCGGCACACCCAATGAAGTCGGCAAGTATGCGCCGACCGGTTTCTTCTGGAGTGTGGCGGTCTTGAACGGGAAGATATATGCCGCCGCCAGCACCGGTTTGCATATCATCGATGCGGCCGATCCCGCCAACCCGGTCAAACTGGGGCAGCATGTCACCCCGGCCCCGGCTTCCAATCTAACTATTGTCGACAACCACGCCTTTGTCTGCACCGGCGCGCAGGGATTGCGCATTATCGATGTCGCCAATCCGGCCCAGCCGGTTGAAGTCGGTGTTTTCAAACCGGCCGATACCGCCGTCCAAAGTGTGGATGTGGCCGGTAACTTCGCGTATCTGGCCGATGCCGGCAAGGGCCTGATCATTGTCGATCTGACCGACAGCGCCAATCCGGTTCAGGTGGGAATCGCATCGGCGTTTACATTTGCTTTTGACATCGTCGTCAGCGGTTCATACGCGTTCATTGCCAATGGTCCCTTTGGGCTGCGCGTCATCGATATTTCCGATCCATCCAATACCCGGCAGGTCGGTGTATTCGACACCTCGACCACCGCGTGGCGGCTTGCCGTCAGCGGCAACCGGGCGTATGTCGCCGACCAGGGCGGTGGCGTTTATATTCTCGATTTTGATGCCGCCGGCGTACTGCCTGAAACCGGCGGCCAAAGCTTCGGGGTTACGATTGTGGAAAACGCCCCGCATCCGGCCCGCTGGCTTACCTGGCTGCCGGGAACCGCCCAAAGTGCGTATCGGCTCAACCGCAAGGCCATGACCAGCGGCACGATTGATTCGCTGCCGCCGGCAGGCAGCCTGCCGCGCAATGCAACCCAGTTCACGGACGAATCGCAGTTGACCGAATCCATCTACTGCTATTGGCTGACAGCGCTTGAAGGGACCACCCCCATCGGAACGTCGGATCATCTTTGCGTCATGCCCGACACCAGAAGCGGCGGCGTTATTCTGGAGGATTTCACCATCCGGCTGAATCAGTCTCAATTTGCCACCCTTTCCTGGAAAGCACCGGGTGACCAGGATGCCGTCATTCTGATAACCCTGCCGTGGGGCGGCACGCAAGCAACGACACGTCTTCTGGAAAAATCGCAAGACAAAATCACCGTCGATACCAAAGGGGAGCAAACCTGCTTTAAACTGCTCGCTGTCCGGGGGCAGGAAATCGGAACCACGGACATACTCTGTGCGATTCCGGGGGAGGCTACGCCATGATTGACGCCGCGCGAAGAATACTTTGCTGTCTGCTGCCGGGGGTTGTCTTTTTCTTTACGATTACAAATGCGCCGCCGGCCGATGCGGCCAATGTCGTTTTAAGAGGGCAGTTGGGGGGCGCCACACGTCCGCTGATTGCAAGGGACAACCGGATATACACGGCCATCGGACCACGCCTGACCATTTTGGATGCCACCGATCCACATCAGTCGACCATCCTTGGCCGCAGTGCGCCCCTGCCGGGCTGGATCGCGGATATCGCGGTTCAGGGCGACTTTGCGTATGTAGCGGCGGCCGATGCGGGCTTGCGCATTCTTGACATTTCCGACCCGGTCGCGATCACCGCAAGCGGTGCGCTTGAATTTGAAGGCAATGCCCTGGGGGTTGCTGTCGCGGGCGGCTACGCCTATGTTGCGGACGGACTGAACGGGCTGCGCATTATCAATGTAACCGATCCCGCCAACCCGTCGGAAACGACGTTGTTGGCAACAACGGGCAGTCCGAATCATCTCGATGTAACCGCCGGGCAGATGGTCTATCTGGCCGACGGGACCGCCGGTCTGCGCATCATCGATGCCGCCGACCCGCAGCAGCCGGCTGAAATCGGCGTTGTCGCCACCGGCGGCGCTGCCGTTCACGTAACCCGTGCCGGCAATACACTATATGTTGCCAACGATGTGGCCGGGATCCAGATCATCGATGTGGCCGATCCTGCCCATCCGGTGGTTCTGAGCGCTTACGACACGCCCGGATTTAGTCTGGACATCGCTGTCGCGGGTCGTTATGCGTATGTTGCCGACGGCAGTGCCGGAATCCGGATTATGGATTTCGCCGACCTGAGCGACCCGGCTGAGATAGCATCTTTGCCCGGCGCGGATACGGCGTTTACGTTGGGCGCCGCGGTTGTGCCGGGATTCCTGTACGTCGCGGGCGGTAGCCGCGGCATACGGGTATTTGATGTTTCCGATCCCGCGGCACCCATTGAAGTAAAGACCATTGAACAACCGGGCTTTTTGCAAGGTCTGGCTCGGGCGGGCGATTACCTGCTTGCCTCCAGCGATACCGGCGGCTTATGGACTCTGGATGTTTCCGATCCGGCTGCACCAATATCTGTGAATCAGTACGACACGCCCGGCTCTGCAATGCAGGTGGTTGTTAACGAGAACAAAGCCTTTGTTGCCGACGGGTTTGCCGGACTGCACCTGATCGACGTCTCCGACCCGGCGGCACCGGTACCGCTCAGCAGCGTGGATACAGACGGGTTTGCTTGGGATGTGACGGTGGGCGGCACCCTGGCTTACGTGGCGGACGGCAACGAAGGGGTCCACATTTTCGATGTGCGCAATCCGGCCGTCCCCCTCTCCATCGGCAAATATCTTACCCCCGGCCCGGCGGTGGCGGTGACGCATGCCGCTGACCATCTCTACATTTGCACCCTGGAATACGGATTGCGCATTCTCGATGTGACCGATCCGGCAAATCCGGTTTTAACCGGCGTCTTTGAAACACCGAACTCGTTCGCCATGGGGGTTGCCGTGCAAGACAACCGGGCCTATCTGGCCAATTCCGGCAAGGGCTTGACCATCCTCGACATTGCGGACAAGTCCGCGCCGACTGAACTCGGCAACGCCCTCGCCCCCTTGGGCTTTAATGTTTTCAATGTATCAATTGCCGGCCGGTTTGCCTATGCGGCCTGCGGCGTGTTCGGGCTGCGGGTCATCGATATAAACAATCCCGCCGATCCGATTGAAGTCGGGTCGTTTAACACCGCAGCCAATGCCTGGCGGATACTTGCCGCCGACAATCTGCTTTACCTGGCCGATCATGCCGGCGGGTTATATCTGCTCGATTTCGATGAAACCGCGGCTCCGCCCACCTATGGCGTGGCCGGTTTCAACCTGGGGCTGGCATCGCTGATGGCGTGGGATGCGGGCAACGCGGTCTCGGGCTATGTGGTCGAACGCCATGCCTTGGAAAGCGGCCGGATCGAGATGCTGACCCAAGCCGGTGAGCCGTTGCCCCTGGATGCGCGCAGTTATGCGGATAACGAGGTTTTACAGGAATCGATGTATTGCTACCGGTTGCTGGCCTTAGACGGAGAAACAGTCACCGGCTCGTCGGACCTGCTGTGCCGCATGCCGAACCTGCAGCAAGGCCCGACAACACCGGATGCTTTCAGGTTGAGTTTGAATCAATCCGCGATCACCACGCTGACATGGGCAATTGCCGCAACGGTCGATTCCTTTTCCCTGGTGGCC
>JANQIE010000012.1 GCA_028282295.1 Desulfobacterales bacterium
CAAGTAGAAAATGTCATCGGTTGAAAAATCTTCGTTTTACTTTTTTGAGCCTAAGCCATCGAAATTTATGGGTTTATCACTTTTTCGTTCAGGCACTAACTAGTGCCCATCCGGAAATCGTAGCTTTTGGTTCGGGTCAAATTCATGAGAACGCCGACCTGGGCCAAAAGATGCTATTTCCGGATGGACACTAACTATAATAGGAGTTCCCATGCCTGACAGCTTACCTGTCGACGTCCAACAAGAAATAAACCGGATCATCACCCACGCCAACGACCAGGGCCGTAGCATGCTCTACGAACATGAAGTGTATGCCGTGCTGCAAACCCTTGATCTGCAGGTCCCGGTGCACCATTTGGTTCGCGGGGCGGACCGGATCACTGAGCGGCTTCTCTCTCAATTCGGCAGCGACAAAATCGTCATGAAAGCCGTTGCACCCGACCTGACCCACAAACTCGACGCCGGCGGCGTCCAAATTCTACACAAAGACCTCGGTTTTGTGCGCTACGCCTTCGAACGGATGCTTGCCGCCCTGCAAGACAAGCAGATCGTCCCTGAAGGCATCCTGTTCGTGGAGTATGTCGACTACGCCAAGGACCTGGGCAACGAGACCCTGCTCGGCTTCAGGGAAAGTGATGCCTTTGGCCCGGTGATCTCCTTTACCAAGGGCGGCACTGACGCCGAGCATTTTGCCCGGTACTTTTCGGCGCCCAACCTGATCCTGGCCCCCATCGACAGACGCTGGGCGCAAGCCCTGCTCGAATCGACCCATATCCATAAAAAATATACCGCCCAGGGGCACCCTGACTTTGTGAATAAAATCGTTGACGCCGGGGTCAAATTCAGCGCCCTGTCCGTAGCCTTTTCCAACTACTTTAAGGCCGCCACTGACTTCGTGATCACTGAATTTGAAGTCAATCCCTTTGTCTTTACCCCGGAGGGCAATTTTATGGCTCTGGACGGTTTTGCGCGTTTTACACCCCGCCTTGCGCCGCCGGTAGAGCACAACCTGAAAGCAAAGGCCACGATCATTCCCTTTTTTGAACCGTCCGGCGTGGCCGTGGTCGGTGTCAGTACCAGCGACAACGGCAAGCCCGGCAACATCATCCTGCACAACCTGCTCAATCTGGGACGCGACGACATCTACTGCGTCAACATCAAAGGAGGGACCGTCCATCTGGATGAACGCACCTTCCCGGCATACACATCGCTCGCAGCTATTCCCGCCGCCGTCGATCTGGCCATCATCACCGTGCCGGCCGGGGCAACTTTGCCGGTGATCAAAGAATGCGCGGCCAAGCAGGTAAAGGCGGTGATCCTGATCCCCGGCGGCTTCAGCGAAATCGATCGCCACCACGATGTCGAAGCTGAAATTCTTGCCATTGCCAACGCAGCCGGCATGCGGATCATGGGTCCCAACTGCCTGGGGATTGTCTACGCCGGCGCCGCCGGCACCAAGGGCATCAACACGTTCTTCATCCCCCAGGAAAAATTTGCAGTAAGCATGGAGCGCACTCAAAACGTCGCCATCCTGAGCCAGAGCGGTGCCCTGGGCATTGTGGAAATCGAGAACCTGAAAAACGCCATTTCGCCCAAAGTGGTGGTCAGCTACGGCAACCAGCTTGATGTCGATCCGTGCGACTTGGTCGACTACTTTCAGGACGATCCCATGGTGGACGTCATCGGCTGCTACATCGAGGGCTTTAAAGCCAATGCCGGCCGGCGTTTTTTCAACATCGCGGCCCAAAGCAAAAAGCCGGTGGTGGTCTACAAGGCCGGCCGCACCGAAGCCGGCCGCAAAGCCACGCAGTCGCATACCGCCAGTATCGCGGGCGAATACGCCGTGGCCAAGGCGGCCATGAAGCAGGCCGGCTTGATCGTGGCCGACACCATGCTCGACCATGGCGACTTCATCAAAACCTTTGCCTTGCTGCACGATTTTAAAGTCACTGGCAACCGCATCGCCATTATCGCCAATGCCGGTTATGAAAAAACCTATGCCGCCGACAACCTCGGCAACCTGCAACTGGCCCAATTCGACGATGCCACCCTCAACGCCTTGAACGCCATCCTGCCGCCCATGGTGGAAGCCGATCCCTTGCTCGATCTGACCCCCATGGCCGACGACGCCACCTTTGAAGACTGCATCAAGGTCGCCCTGCAATCCGATTCGGTGGACGCCCTGTTTGTCTCCATCGTGCCGCAAAGCGCCCTGATTCACACTACCGACGCGGAAATCGATCGCCATAAGGCGAACATCGCCGCACGCATCGTCAAGATTGTGCATCAATTTAAAAAACCGACCGCCGTCTCGGTCAACGTGGTCTCCGGCGCCGACGCGGTCTACAATAAACTTGGCCAAACCCTCGATGCCGGCGGCGTCCCGACTTTTTTAACCGCCAACCGCGCCATGGCCTGCCTCAATGCCTTTATCCGCTACCGGCTGTTGAAGCAGTCCGGGGAGTACAAGGGGTGGTTGGAGTGAGATTTTTTTTGGCTGGTGCCCATCCGGAAATAGTAGATTTTGGTTCCCGGCAAGGCCCGAACATTTTTAAAACCGCAGGCATAGCGGGCTATGTCGCAAGAACGTGAATGGCTCCGCCATTATTTTAAAAATGCGAGAACGCCGCCGGGGGCCAGAAGATGCCATTTCCGGATGGGCACCGGCTGGCGATACGACTTAACGCGCCCCCACATTTCCCTCAAGTTTTGCAGTCCACCGTCGATAGTCGATAGTATGAACCGGTGAATTCGCATGTTTGATTGTCCTTATCATCGTGACGTCATGCGCGTCATGCGGATCGCCGGGAATTGAATCGGTATCCTGCATCGGCAACGAGCGCTTGTTCGACAATACAACCCGTGAAGCGTTGGATTATCAGGGATGAGCAGAACTGGAACCATTGAGTAAAGATTTTAAGGAATTCAATTCATGACTGAAAAACCAACCGTTGCCATCATCGGCGCCGGTCCCGCAGGGGTTGAGGCGGCATTGTATGCGCAAGAACTCGGTTATCGCACACTGCTTATTGAAAAATCATCGCGCGTGGGGCCATCGCTGGCCATGCGCAAACATATGCCGCTCTTTAGTGATTGGCACAACACCTGCTCGTCTTTGGGCTTGAGCAAACTACATGCCCTGTCCAAGGTCCCCCAAGCCACGAAGATTCACGCGCAAAACTATCTGATTGACTACCTGGAGCCGTTAAGTGCTTTGCTGACGGATGTTGAAATCGTGTTTGATACCGAGGTTGTCCGTGTTGGCCGCTGTTCCTTATACAAACAGGACCTGCTCGGACCGCACCGTGGCGACCAGCCTTTTCGCCTGCTGACGCGAAACAAAAACGGAAGCGAGCGTTTTTATTTCGCCGATTTTATAATCGATGCCAGCGGGGTTCAGCATCGGCCCAAACCGATCGGCAGCGGCGGTATTCCCGCAAAGGGTGAGGCCGCACTGGGTGATCAGATCATTTATGGCTTTAAGGACTTCACTAACAGTGCCGCAACCTATGCCGGCAAAAAAACGTTAATTTTCGGCGGCACCTATGACACAGCCTACGCATTGAACAGCTTTTTGGACTTCATGGCCCAACAAACCGACGCGCAACTTGTCTGGATGAGTCCGAGCCGCTTCAAGCCGCCGATCAATCCATTGCTCGAAGACATATTCGCGAAACGCGTCGAGTTGATCCAACGCGCAAACCAAATTGCAACGTCGCAACAGGCCAACCAGGAATTTATCGGCGGCGCACAAGTGCAAGAGGTAACGTTTGATGGACAGCGCTTTGCGATCCAGTATGTGCCGCTTGACCGGAAACCACGAACACTGACTGTCGACAACCTGATCGTCAATAACGGTTTTAGTGGTGATGACCGGTTGCTTGGCGAATTGCAGATTCACCAATGCTACGCCAGCGGCGCGCCCATGGCGCTTGCTGCGGCAATGCTGCCGGCGACACAGGAAAACCGGTGTGTGCCCCGGGCGCTGGGGCGTGACACAATGACAAATCCCGAGCCGAACTGTTTCATAATCGGCGCCAAGAGCTTTAACCGAACCCCCGGCTTTGCCCAGCTTGTTGGGCTGGGTCAAATTGTTCGCACGTTCCAGGTCATCTGCAACGACCCCGGCCTTGACCTTTATGCCCGCCATCGCCGCGACTGTGAACGCGAAGGGATTCGCGTAACGATTTGCCTGGAGCCGGATGTCGCTGAAGACGCCCCTGCAGACGAACCCCGCTGCGTAGTTGAAAAGCTTTCCGACAAGGAACAAAAATATAAAACAATTGCCGAAAACCTACGCGAAGTTATTTTTCAAACCGACATGAAACAGCAGATCACCTATTTGAGTCCCTCCTGGTCCGCACTCACGGGATTTGAAACCCGGGCCTACATCGGCAAGCACTGGCAGACGCTGTTGCATCCGCAGGATGCCACCAAAGGGTTGCAACAGTGCAATGCTTTCATGTCCAACAGCATGAACGACTACAAGGAAGAGTTTCGCGTGTGCTGCAAAGACGGCGGCATACGCTGGGTGGAAGTAAACGCAAACCTCTTGATTGACCGGAACCGCACCGCCTACGGCACTATCGGCTCGATGACGGATATCACCGAGCGCGTGGAAGCCCTGCAAAAAGTCAATAGCGCAAACCGGGAATTATCCAGCACCAAAGAATACTTGAGCGAAAAGGTGGCGCAACTCGCCAAAACAAACTTACTGCTCGAGGACACCAAAAAACGTCTGGAAGACGCGCTGAAAGAGACCAAGCAGGCCAACGAATCCAAGAGTATGTTCCTGGCTAATATGAGTCACGAAATTCGAACCCCGATGAACGGGGTCATCGGCATGACCGGGCTTTTGCTGGATACGGACCTGAATTCCGAACAGCAACAGTTTGCCGAAATCGTGCGGTCCAGCGGCGAGGCCCTGTTAACCATAATCAACGACGTCCTCGATTTTTCGAAGATCGAAGCCGGCAAAATGGAATTAGAGGTGCTCGATTTTGATCTGAGGCACATGATGGAAGATGTTGGGGACCTTCTGGCCATCAGCGCTCACAGAAAGGGACTGGAGCTCATCAGCACGGTGAAACATGATGTGCCGGCACTTCTCAGAGGCGATCCGGGACGTCTGCGCCAGATCCTGCTCAATTTTGCCAACAATGCCATCAAGTTCACCAAAGAGGGTGAAGTGGTCGTGCTTGCCGAACTGGAAACGGAAGACGATACCCATGTGACCATCCGCTTTAGTGTGTCCGACACGGGCATCGGCATTGCGCCGGACAAGCTAGACTGCCTGTTCGATTCCTTTACCCAGGTAGACGCCTCGACCACACGCAAATACGGCGGAACGGGCCTGGGGCTGGCAATTTCAAAAAAACTTACCATGATGATGGGCGGCGACATCGGCGTTGAAAGTAAACTTGATCAAGGATCGACTTTTTGGGTCAAAGCGGCTTTTGAAAAGCAACCACCCGCCACCGACACCTATGCCATCGAGCCTGGTGACATTTGTGGCGAAAGAATTTTGATTGTCGATGACAATGAAGTCAATCGCCATATTTTACGCGAGCAACTAATGATCTGGGGGTGCCGTGTGGCTGAGGCTGAAAATGGCCGCCATGCCCTTTATACGGCCCACAAAGCTTTGGGAGACAACGATCCGTTTAGTATCGCCATCCTGGATATGCAAATGCCGGAGATGGACGGTGAAACCCTGGGCAAGAAGATAAAAGATGACCGCAAGCTGTCGAAAATGGCGCTGGTCATGCTGACCTCTTTAGGGCTGCGCGGTGATGCCGCGCGCCTCAACGAACTCGGCTTTGCGGCCTACCTGACCAAACCGGTCAAGCGTTCCCAGCTTTTTGCCTGCCTCACCACGGTCAAGGGCACCCCAAAAGAAAACAAGCAAAAACCAAAACAGCCCATCGCAACACGACACACGCTCTCAGAAAAACAAAAACATCATTTTCGCATTTTACTTGCGGAAGACAACAGTACCAATCAACTGGTCGCCCTGAGCATGTTGAAGAAATTCGGCTACCAGGCCGAAGCCGTGGCCAACGGGCATGAAGTGATCGAAGCCCTTGAAATGATTCCGTACGACCTGGTGCTGATGGACATCCAGATGCCGGAAATGGACGGCATCGAGGCAACCCGCAGAATCAGGGATGCCAAGTCAACAGTCCATGACCACAATATTCCGATTATCGCCATGACCGCGCATGCCATGGCCGGTGACCGGGAATGGTGCCTGAAGGCCGGGATGGACGACTATGTGGGCAAGCCGGTTCAACCGAAAGAACTTTTCGACGCCATTGAGCGGCAACTGTTTGTTGCAAACGAAGACGACAACGAATGTATTGCCGCGGCCACTTGTCAGACGGAGGAAATTTTTAACAAAGCTTTGCTATTGGAGCGCTTGGGCGGCGATGAAGAAACCCTCAAACAAGTTGTCAGCGTGTTTATCCAGGACATTACCGGCCAGATCGAAGAGCTGCAGGCCGCCCTGAACGCCGGCAACGACACCTTCGTTGCAAGTCAGGCCCACAAAATAAAAGGCGCCTCGGCCAATGTTAATGCGCATGCGCTGAGCAACATCGCACTTAAGATCGAAACGGCCGCCGAAGAAAACCGTCTGGTTAACGTTGCATCCATGGTGCAACACTTTCAACAGGCGTTGGATGATTTTAGACAACTAGCCTCCAATGTTGCATAGCTAGTGTCCATTCGGAAATAGTAGATTTTGGTTCAGGCCAAGGCCGCAGCCAATTTGCAACCGCAGGCGTAGCAAGACTACGTCGCAAGAACATGAATGGCTGCGCCATTATTGCAAATTGGCAAGAACGCCGACCTGGGCCAAAAGATGCTATCTGCGGATGGACAATAGATAATTGGTGGGCACGGCCCACCAGACCACGCTTTTATCCACGCCTTTTATAGTGTCATAAAGCCCGAGCATTTTTAAAACCACAGGCACAGCATGATGCCGCCAGGGGCCAAAAGATGCTATTTGCGGATGGACCCTTTCTAACCGATGTGCCCGCCATTTTTCCAGACGCGATTGTCCTGTTGACCTTGTCGGGTTGCATGCGCTATTAAAAATAAATTCACATTTCGCAGACTCAGCTATCGGAAACCGGATCAAATTCACAATCAGGAGAAGAAAATGTATCGTCCTCAGATTAAAGTTGTAGATTGCACTGTACGTGACGGCGGCTTGATGAACAAGTGGCAGTTCACCGATGACTTCGTGGAACAAGTTTACCTGGCCAACTCCAAGGCCGGCATCGACTATATGGAAATCGGTTATTTGAGCTCCGAATCGGCGTTTTCACGCGATGAGTACGGCCCCTGGAAATTCTGTGCCGAAGCCGATATTCAACGAATCATCGGCCACAATGGAGAGAAAAAAATCAAGCTGTCGGCCATGGCCGATATCGGCCGCATCGAATACAACGACATCCCCCCTTGCGAGGAGAGTTCCCTGGATATGGTCCGCGTGGCGTGTTACGTGCACCAGATCGACGCGGCCATCGCCCTGGCGCACCACTGCATGGACAAGGGGTACGAGGCAACCATCAACCTGATGGCGGTGTCCACGGTCGGCCCCCGCGACCTGGAAGAAGCCCTGGAAGATCTGGCCAAATGCCGGGTTCCCATCATCTACCTGGTGGATAGCTTTGGCGCGTTCTATTCGGAAGATATCGATATCCTTTCCCAGAAGTATATGGCGGCGCTGCCCGACAAAACCATCGGAATCCATACCCACAACAACCAGCAACTGGCGTTTGCCAACACCATCGCAGCCATTATCAACGGCGCCAACTACCTGGACGGCAGTCTTTACGGTATCGGCCGCGGGGCCGGCAACTGCCCCCTGGAGTTGTTGGTTTCCTTTTTAAAAAATCCCAAATTCAAGGTCAAACCACTCATTGAAGTCATCGAAGCCCATATCTTCCCGTGGCGTGCAAAGATCGACTGGGGCTATTTCATACCCTACATGATGACCGGGGTATTAAACCAGCACCCGCGCTCGGCCATGGCCCATATGGAATCGGACCATAAAAACAACGTCACCGATTTTTTCAACCAGGTGACCAACGCCACGGATCTGGTGTAGAATTGTAACAGCGGTATCGCAGGACAACGACGAGAGGCGCTGCCGTGACTTTTTGCGGCGGCGCTCTTTATCGACCTGATGCAAGTCAATGGCATTCATACGTTTTCGGTATCCGGATTATCAGCCGGTGCCCATTACCTGATCCCGAAATCATTTGCTGGACAAGGCGCCGCTTGTTAGTTATCATATGCATAATGTGATTCGAGGTGCACACATCGCACTTATAGTAGTTTCTTAATTCCGCGCTTATTGAACAACCCTGCGCTTGCTCACCGCATCGCCATTTGCCAACGAATCGTTTTGTTTAACATGGTTTTTTATGGAGACGACCCATGCGTAACACCGGCAATGCCGATGGCTCCGTCGTAATCTCGCCCCCCATGATTCCCGAGCATCTTTACCGGATCCTGTTTGATAATGCGCCGGATGGCATCTTTCTGTCCGACGCGGATGGTCGCTATGTTGCCGTCAATCAACAGGGCGCCCGCCTAACCGGTTACTCGCGTGAGGAAATTTTAAATCTGTATACCACCGATCTGGTCCCGTTGCAGGAACGCGACCGGATGCCGGAGCCCATGGCCGGCGCTTACCGGGACAATATCGAACAAACCCGGCGGCGCATCCTGTGCAAAGACGGCCGTTCGGTGCCGGTTGACATAACCATCCGGCGGCTGCCCGACGGGTATCTGCTGGAAAGCGTGCGCGCCATCCCCCCGCATAGCGCGGCCATATCGTTTTCCGGGCCTCAAATCCGCCAAACAACCGCGTCCGGGACCGTGCCGTGCCGGATTTCCGGAACGCCGCAAAACAACCGGCTTTACGAAGTCGCCCGACGGGAAGCGGCTGAACGCAAACGGACTGAGAAAAAACTGCGGACAAGCGAAGCGCGTTTCCGGCAGGTGGTGGAATCTTCCCCCATTGCCATCGGCATCGCCGCATTGCAAGGCACGATCGAATATATCAATCCCAAATTCGAGGAACTATTCGGATACCCTTTGCCGGAAATCTCCCGCCTTGAGGATTGGTTTGCCCGCGCCTACCCTGATCCGGATTACCGCGAACGTATCAAGTCACGATGGTTTGCCTCGCTGGAAGCGGCTGCCAGGCAAAACCGTCCCAGTGAGACCATGGATGTGCATATCACCTGCCGCGATGGTTCGATTCGCATCATGCAGGTGTTCGGGGCGGTCATGGGCGACCGGGTGCTGGCGATGTTCAACGATCTTACGGCGCATAAACAGGCTGAGCAGGAAAAGGAAAAGCTTCAAAAACGCTTACAGCAGGCCCACAAAATGGAATCAGTGGGCCGGCTGGCCGGTGGTGTCGCCCACGACTTCAACAATATGCTGGGGGTGATTTTGGGCCACACGGAAATGGCCCTCGAGCAGTTGAAACCGGCCGATCCGCTCTTCAAGGCCATCGAGGAGATTCGCAAGGCGGCCAGGCGGTCCGCCAACCTCACCCGGCAACTTCTGGCCTTTGCCCGCAAGCAGACGGTCACGCCCAGGGTGCTTGATCTGAACGAAACCGTGGGCGGCATGCTCACCATGTTGCGCCGGCTTATCGGTGAGGATATTGATCTGGTCTGGATACCGGAAACCGGATTATGGCCGGTCAAGATAGACCCCGGTCAGATCGACCAGATCCTGGCCAACCTGTGCGTCAACGCGCGCGACGCCATCAAAACAATGGGAAAAATCACCATTCAAACGGCAAACACACGTATCGATGAGGCCTTTTGCGCCCGGCATGCGGATATGGTTGCAGGCGCATATGTGCGGTTGACCGTCCGCGACAACGGGTGCGGCGTCGACCGGGCCATTCAAAACAAACTCTTTGAGCCGTTTTTCACCACCAAGCAGGTCGGCCGGGGCACCGGCCTGGGCTTGGCGACCGTTTACGGGATCGTTAAGCAGAACAAGGGCTTTATCAACGTCCACAGTGAACTGGACCGGGGCACCTCTTTCGAGATCTACCTGCCCCGCGGCTCAGACCAGGTCGAAACAAAGGGCAACCGCAAACCAACGCTTTTGTCCGGCCGGGGAGATGAAACCATTTTGCTGGTGGAAGATGAGCCGGATGTTCTGAACATTGCCACCATCATGCTCGAACGGCACGGTTACCATGTCATCACCGCCCAAAAACCCAACGAAGCGCTTCGCGTGGCCCGGGCGCATGCCGGCCGGATTCACCTGCTCATGACCGATGTGGTTATGCCGGAAATGAATGGGCGTGTATTGGCAGAGCAACTTATGGTGCTTTATCCGGATATGAAACTGTTGTTCATGTCCGGTTACACCGCCGATGTGATCGCCCACCATGGTGTGCTCGACCATGGGATCGATTTTATTCAGAAACCGTTCTCCCGGCAGGATTTGGTCGCCAAAGTAACAGAAGTGCTACACCGTAACAAAGACTATTTCAGCGATGTTCGGGCCGGCGGTGACCCCTCTTCGCCGATCTGATTGTCAGCAGGAAGCTCCAATAGGTGGGTAGCCTGCCTGCCGTCGCCATTGTTAGCCTGACGGCCGCCAATCATGCCGACCAGTCGATTCACAACAGTATGCATCTGCTGAGCTTGATTCTTCATATCGGTCGAGGCCGTGGCGGTAGTACGGGCGTCCTCAACTTCCTTATGAACCACCCCTTCCATTTCAGACAAGGATTGGTTCACCTCACGGATACCCTTGGCTTGCTCACTCGAAGCCGCGGCAATTTCATTCAACAAATTGCCGACTTTGGACGAACTGCCGGAAAGTTCGACAAACGCCGTGCTGGTTGATTCGACAATCAGGCTGCCGTCGGAAACCTTACGCACCATGCCGTCGATGAGCTGATTGGTGTTACGGGCCGCATCGGCGCTACGCAGGGCCAGGTTGCGCACCTCTTCGGCAACCACGGCGAAACCGGCACCGGCTTCACCGGCGCGCGCCGCCTCAACCGAGGCATTCAACGCCAGCAGATTCGTCTGGAAGGCGATGGCATCGATATTCTTGATGATTTTCAAAGTCTCTTTACTGGCGGTGGTCATCTCATTCATGAAACGGGAAAGCTGCGTCATTGAATCGCTGGTTTTATGGACCACCTTGTTGGTCGATTGCATCAGGACATCCGCCTCACCGGCATTTTGCGCGTTCATCTGGGTCGAGGCGGCCATCTGCTCAAATGACGCCGCAAGCTGCTCCAGAAAGGATGCCTGGCGGGCCGAGTTGTCCGCCAGCGAATGACTGACATTGGACACCTGGCTGGTCGATTCCGATACGTTTTGACTGCCGCCGGCCAGCACGTCGATAATGCGTTGCAACGGCCGGGTAACATATCTGGCGGTCAAAAAAACAACCAGCAGGCTCAGAACGACCACAATCACGGCCAGGGAACCGGCGATAATAAAGGTACTTGAATCCTTAACCGCCTGGATATTGGCCTGATTCTGCACCTCCTGGCTGTGATACGCAGCCGTTGACGCCCGAAAATAGGTAACGCCGCCGATTTCACCCTCGCGTCCGGCCCAGTCATCGTGGATATGGCAGACCGTGCATTTGCGGGTAATAATCTGCGGGTCGTAAATTTCAACCCCCTTGTCGGTCCACAGGGTCAATTTTTTTTTCGTCGCATATACCCGCTGCCGAGCCTCGTTATCCATGGTGTTGCCGACAAAGGCACTATCCGAGGCGTAGACAGTCTGGCCGTCGCGATTGTAAACCGACACCTCGGCAATCCCCTCCACCCCTTTCTGGCGTCTGAGCACAACCTTGAGGCCGGCTTTGTTGCCCATTTTTATCTTTTTTCGCAGGTACACATTGACCGAACCGAACAATTTTTCGGCGGCCTGGATTTGAAATTTTTTTAGTTCCTGGGTGTTTGAATTGGAAAACAACTGCATCTGACGGGCTGTATGTAAATAAAGCCCCAGCATGACGGCGCTAACAACGATGAATACTCCGGCGAGAAGAGGAATCGCCATTTTTTTCTGCAGAGTCAATGTCTTCTCCTTATGGGCTGCAAAATTTGCCAACCTGCGCGTATCCATTCGGAAATAGTAGCTTTTGATTCCCGCAAGGCCCGAACATTTTTAAAATCGCAGGCATGGCGCGCTACTGCCGCGGATTTTAAAAATGCGAAAACACCGCCGGGAGCCAAAAGATGCTATTTGCGGATGGACACTCGCTATAAGTTCTCATCGGCCACCGCAGATAGATTCTTGATTATTTTTTACCAAAGCCCACTAGTTTATTTTTTCTTCCAATTGAAGCGTCTCCTCAAAAATGACCAGCAGTTTCAAGGTTTGTTCACTGATCTTCAGACAGGCGTTGCTGACCCCGTAAAACAGAATGCTCAAACGGGTTTTGGAAACGCCGCCGCTGATCCGCGCAATCTGGTTCTGATCATGATCTTCGAGCAATTGTTTGAGCCGGACATAGTGGGCGGCGACGTCACGGTATTCAAAGGGCGCGCGTTCGTGAAGGATTCGGGCCGTTTCCATCAGAATGTTTTCGGTGCACACGCGCACCTTTTGCAGTTCCTGCTTTTGAATATGCAGCAGCCCCGAATGCTGGTTGGAGGTGTGCACATGACAGCGCAAAATCACGTCCCGCAGGCTTTCAGAAATTTCCTGCAACACGGAAATGACATCGGTGTATTTGCCGGCCCCCTTGATATCCTCTTGTTGCAGCAATCTCAGGGCTTTGAAGATATTGGCCACAATGACGTTGGACCATTTTTGAATTTTGCTGGTTTGACGGCGCAACCGTTTTAACTTTTTACGATCCTGGCTGATAATGCCGCTAAAACACTCACCCAGATCGGTGTGCACGGCGGTCAAAAACCGGCCGCTTTGCGCAAAACAGGATCGAACGGCGAAATTGGGATCGGTCACTCGTTTCAGGTCAAGCAATTCCAGGTCATTGGCCGCTTTTTCACGGCGCCCGTGGATTTTAAAATTGCGGGCAATCAGCAGGCCGACAAGAATTAAAAGTACAACGATCGCCACAGCGCCCAGGGTCTGGATCAAAAAGGCAAAGGTCAGCGACACCGTAAACGCCATCAAAGCCGTGAAAAACCAGCCGCCGATAACCGTCAGCACGCCGGTCACCCGGTAAACCGCACTGTCCAGGCCCCACGCCTGGTCGGCCAATGACGTGCCCATGGCCACCATGAACGTGACATAGGTGGTCGACAACGGCAGCTTCATGCTCGTGGCCCAGGAGACCAGGGCGCTGGCAATCATTAAATTGACACTGGCGCGCAGCAGATCGAATTCGGGCACGGTTCCGTCGTATCCCTTCTCCGGTTCGTGGCCCTGGGTGTCGAAACGCTTTTGAATCCAGCTGCGGGCCGGTCCGGGCACAACATTGCTTCCCACATCGATGAAACGTTTCACCATGCGCACGATGATGCGCGACAACTGGGATGAATCAAATCGTTCCAGCCCCTCTGCCTGGCGGCCCAGATTGACTTCCGTGCGGGTGACGGTGCGCGCCTTGCGGGAAAACCACAAGGTGCCGACCATGATGGCACCGGCGGTCAGCAGGAACAACGTGTTGGTGGGAACCTTTTTTTGCAGCGCGGCCATGGAGGTGGTCAACGGATCAGAGCCGGTATGCGCCAACACATAAGCATGAAAGCTGGCCAGCGGCACACCGATGAAATTGACCAGATCGTTGGCGGCAAACGCCATGGCCAACGCGAAGGTACCGATCAGTACGATCAGTTTGAGAATGTTGATCCGGGTGGCCGTCATCAAAAACTGGAAAACAATGGCAAAGGCGACAAAACCGGCGCCAAGGATCGTGAACGTGTGCGTTTTCACCCACGCCACCATTGCCGGCGTCATGAACGACGCCCCCTTGGAGCCTTTGATCAGAATAAAATAAGTAATCATCGATAGGGCCAACCCGCCCCATACCCCCCCATATCGCTTCAGGCGCCTGGCATAGTCAAAGGTAAACACTACCCGTGTGATGACCATGGCGGCCGCGCCGCAGGCAAAGGCGATACCCACCGATAGAAGAATACCGGAAATGATTGCCAGGGCCTTGCCCGTGTTGATGTAATGCCCCAGGGCCAACAGACTCTGGTCGGTCTGGATGATCTTTACAATGGAAACCGCAATGGCCGCACCCAGCAATTCAAAAACAATGGAAACCGTTGTGGACGTGGGCAATCCAAACGTATTGAAGAGGTCGAGCAGTAGAATATCGGTAATCATCACGGCCAAAAAGATGGCGATCAATTCCGGCATGAAAAACAATTTGGGATGAAAGATACCCTTGCGCGCCACCTCCATCATACCGCTGGAAAAGGTTACCCCGGCCAGAATCCCCAGGCTGGCAACAATCAATATGATCCAGCGGGGCGCAACCCGCGATCCTACCGACGAGTTGAGAAAATTAACCGCATCGTTGCTGACCCCCACCATTAAATCGGCTATTGCAACGACAAACAAAATACCCACGGCCACGACATAAAATTCCATACTCGCCTCGATCCAAAATGTTAAATCTTTATTAATTTTTTGTTAGAAAGCGAATCCGGTATAGACCAGGGCGGGAATCAAACGCAACCGAAAAAAACATCTCTACAGACCGTATTAAACGACTTTTTAAACAAGCGCCATGTGCGGGTTCGGCAACAGGTTAGCGAGTGCCCATCCGGAAATAGCATCTTTTGGTCCCTGGCGGCGTTCTCATCTTTTAAAAATCCTCGGCAGTAGCTTGCTATGCCTGCGGTTTTAAAAATATTCGGGCCTTGCCAGGAACCAAAAGATGCTATTAACCCGGCAATAAAATACCTTTAAAATTGTGATTCCGGCGAGCGCCGGAATCAAGCGTCAATTCTGGATGCCGGATCAAGTCCGGCATGACGAA
>JANQIE010000015.1 GCA_028282295.1 Desulfobacterales bacterium
CAAGTAGAAAATGTCATCGGTTGAAAAATCTTCGTTTTACTTTTTTGAGCCTAAGCCATCGAAATTTATGGGTTTATCACTTTTTCGTTCAGGCACTAAATAAATTAAGAGGGATGCGCTAAAGCGAGCCCCTTAGGGCTCGCGCAAAAATAATTTCACATTTTATGCATCCTGGCTCCAGGTCATTTTGGCCCGATCTTCGGTCCCAAAATCCTCGCCATAGCATGCTATGGCTGCGGTTTTGGCCCCTCAGATCGAACTAACCTGGCCTAAATCCGGGCGCCTAAAATGTGAAATTGTTTTTGCGCGAGCCCTTAATGCGTCGTTAGGCGCTCAATTCGATTTGAGGCAGAGAATGAAAAAGAAAAAGAGAAATCAAAAAGAAACTGTTTTTGGCATAGCCTGGTTCAAAGAAGAAGACTGGGGTCGCCTCCTGGAAATATCCGACGATAGGGCCAAACTGGAAAGTACCTATTCCGAATGGCTTCTGCATGCAGAAAAAGTCATTAAGAATTTTGAAAAGCAGGGTGTCAAAATTCAAAGGGTCAATGTCACCCCCAATCAACTCCTTATCTGGTGTAAGGAAAGAAATATACCAGTCAACGGCGAAGCCCGGTCAGGTTATGCGTCCCACAAAATGCAGCAACAAGCTGAAAAAGGCGCCTGACACTTCATTCCAGCGGACCACTGCTGGCTCAGTGCCCGCTGAATTCAACCGCGATGAAATGAATTAATGGGAATAATGTCATGACGATGTGGAATAATAAAGCCTTTACCGAAAAGGCATTAATGAACAAAATGAATATAATCGACACGAACAATGACAATATCCTTGAATACGGTATCTGTGGTTATAAAAACATCAAACGAGCAGGGTTTCTTGAGAAAGTTGGATGGTTGAAACAAAGATACGCCGAGGGCTTGAAAATTAAGACCTTGTATTCCGCTGAAGACGGAACTCAGGGTATGATCGAGTATATTCCTGGAGAATACTGTTGGCGACCGGTTAACGCCGCCGGATATACATTCATTCACTGCATTTTTTCCGGATTTAAACGATGCTATAAAAACAAGGGATACGGCTCACTATTACTGGAAGAATGCCTGAAAGATGCAAAAAAGAAAAAAACATATGGCGTTGCTGTAGTGACCCGCAAGGGTTCCTTTATGGTGGACAACAGAATATTTCTGAAGCATAATTTTGAAATTGTGGATACCGGCCCGCCTGATTTTGAATTGCTGGTGAAAAAATTTAAGAAAACTTCACCCACACCAAAGTTCAAGTCCAATTGGGAAGAGCGGTTGGAGAGATACAAGAAAGGCCTGACGATAATTCGCTCGGATCAATGCCCCTACTCAGTGAAGAACGTTAATGAAATATGCAAGACCGCTCAAGAAAAATTCAGAGTAAAACCGAATGTAATCAATTTAAATAGTTGTACAGAGGCTCAAAACAGCCCTTGTGCCTTTGGTACCTTCTGTATTGTATTCAATGGAAAAATTGTTGCTGAGCATCCCATTAGCAATGGAAGGTTTACGAATATTATGAACAAACTCACGAAATAGAAAAGCCGAACCTGTCGCTTGTGGCAAACTCACTTTGCTCGCCGCACAGCTCGTTACTCGGCGTCAATGCAATCGAAAGGATAAATATTTATGAACAATAATGTTGGCAATTTAGAATTGTTTATTACGAAAGATGCAGATACGTCATCTTGTGATTTTGATCGCGTGAAGGTAAAGCTTATCCTTTTGAACCGTAAAATTTATGAAAAAGAAAGTGCTGCCAACTTCAGCCTACAACATATTATTAAGTTTGAAAATATTCCTCTTGGCCACTACAATATGGAGGTGTCTTGCAAAGGATACCTTAATAGAAAAGGTTATGTTCATGTGAAATTTCCCGGATCAGATACACATTGGAATGGTCATTTTCGAAAATCAAGGAATCGGAAATATTAAAACATTAAAAGGAAACCAAAAGTTACCTATTCATCTCAACTTCCCATTTCGAAGCAAATTGTCTCACCGTACGCCATTTCCATAATTCAGCTCGCGTTGCAGAAAGCGGAAATGCCGCAGGCTGTCATAACAAGCACCATTCGAACACCAAAGGAACAAGCGCGTATCATGTACAATAACGCTAAAAAGGATATGACTAAGCAATTTCAATTATATGGTTCAACAGGTGACGAGGTGCTTAAAGTTTATAAAGCTAATCAAGGTGGTCCTGAATCAAAAGTGCTCCAACTGATGGAAGATAAAATTGCGTCGTTACTGAAACAAAATCGTAAAACATCCAAACACGTTGTGACGATAGGCCAGTACAAAGAATGTAATATCATTGACATCGGTGTTAACTCAACTCGCAAAGTATGCGGAAAATCTTTTAGCATCGAAAAATTCACTAAAGCACTGAAAGATCTGCAAGCTAAGGGGTATATTGAAAAATTGATTGACGAGACGAAGAGGACGAATACTTGCTGGCATATTGAGATAAAACCAAATGTAAAGCGTTTAAGAAGATAGACTATAGTGGAGTGTCAAACTATGAAAATGCTATGGCTGACCATTTTTTTTCTTCTCGCAAGTAACATTTTTGCAGAATCATGCAAGATTGAGACATTTGATCTCACTGAGGCACTTCAATCTGCGGAAAACTCCAAAGTCCTAACTGTGTCTAATTTGACCGATGCATATAGCAACGAACCCATTCGGCGCTATGTACAATTATTATCGGATGGCTCTATTGTGATTGTAGAGCAAAAACATTGTCTGATGTACAATTTGACCATTACGATATTATTACCTGAAGGATTATCTACTGACGAAGTCCCAGTAAAACTGTCAAACGTGTTAAATAAAACCGTTGCCTGGAATAAATGGTTCAAGACTCTGGATTCTATTAAGATTCTACGTAGCGAGTTTAGCTCAAAACGTTTTCAATCGCACATTGGCCAGCTCGGTAGTTATAGCTATTCCTTGGACAATAAAATTGTCACAAAAAATGAAAACAGCGAAGCTGTATTGAGATTGGTTAACATAGAATCTGGAATATTGCCCTTCAATCAAATTGTTTCACTCTATATCGGTGTCGGTGGACTATAGTTACCCGAACCTGTCGATTGAGTAAGACCGGGGCGAGCGGTAACACTTTTGAAATTTAACGTTATGCAACGTCATATTTAATTTGGCAACGGCGAACAACGTCATGCACGCCGACCTGAAGGAAATGAATCTATGTCTGGTTGCGGAACATGAGAGCGCGACGCACACCAGATCAATTGTACTTTTCTTGTCGTCCTGTTTTCCTTGGTGATTTTAAATTAAGGCGGGTCAATAACCGGCTGCGCAGCAGCCCGGCGCATGCAATCAACGTGACCCCTGTCACGGCGAGTAGCGTGCTTTCCTGAATCGGTTGCGCGGTGTTAGGAAGTTGCACCGCTGCCCAAACTGTACCGTTGCCGAACAAGATACCTGCACCGCAGCCTAAGATATGTTTCAATACTGGTTGCATTCGATTACCTTTCATCCATGGGAGACTTAAAAATAACGGATTCGGGACCGGTTTTGCTTGAACAAGAAATTTAAACACTTTTAGGCAAAAGCAAAGAGGGCCGGATCAATTTTCCGGATTGAAATAAGGGTTTAACAAAAATCTAACATGAAGCCGGATTGCCCGGAACCGGACGACTCACAAAACCAGGGGCCGCGGAAAAAATAAAATATCCCAAATTCCGGTTTTTAGGCCCCTTTTGTTCGATCTTCAATCAAAACGTTCTCAAAATAGAACGACTATTCCTGTGGCTTTTCGATTTCAGATCGAACGAGAGGAACCCAAATGCAAACGTACTTTGGGACATTTCATTTTTTCCGCGGTTTTAGGTGCAGGAAACCCGGTCGTGATTTGATCAGGGCGCGATTGACAGGTAAGGTGCTTTTCATTAAGGTGTTTTTATAAGTTGGTGCAATTGAACACAATTGTTGCCGGTGGAACGCTGTCAAGCGCGGTAAAAAGGTGAGAGTGAGGATGTCCAATGGGGTTGTTTTTACGTAAAATCGATCAGGAACTTTTACAACAAACACTTTTTGCGCATCGCAAATGGTTCGACTCCAAATCGGCTGACGGCAATCGCGCCGATTTGAGCCGTAGCGATTTGCGCAAGGTCGATTTGAGTTCGGCGATTTTGATCGGTTCCGATTTCAGCGGCTCCAAATTGGTCCTTGCCGATTTTAGCAGCGCCGATCTTCGGGAAGCCAATCTGGCGGGCGCCAACCTGAAGGACGCCAACCTGGCGGATGCCGATATGCGCGAAGTCGATATGCGGCTTGCGAAAATGAAAGCCGCTTATTTGAAGGACGCCAACCTAATTATGGCCAATCTGCGCGGTTGCGATTTGCGGCGGGCCAACCTGACGGCCGCCACCATGGCCAAAATTTTTCTGCACGCCGCCAATTTGCGGGAGGCCGATCTGACCGGGGCCGATTTGACCAGTGGCAACTTGCAAAAAGCGGATTTACGCAAGGCGGTCCTGAAGGACACCCTGTTGACCGATGCCGACTTGACCGAGGCGAATCTAAGCGGGTGTCAGGGTTTGACCGTCCAACAGCTCAGCGAGGTCAAAACCCTGTGGCACTGCCGTCTCGATGCCCCCCTGCGCGATCAGATCGCCGCGCAATATCCCCGCCTTTTTTCCGCCGCCAGTTGAAACTGCGCATATCTCAAGAAATTTTAAAGAATGGAGGATTTTGGCCGATTAGTAACTAGAACGATCTTTTTGGGATCGTTTCACGGCAGGCCGTGCGATGTTAATGTTTATCCGCAGGAGGGCGTTACCAAATGATCAAGTTTAAGAAATCGAACCAATCCATCGCGGATCTCGTTCAATCCGATTTTAGCGCAATGGACTATGTGGATGCGCGCACCAAAGCGTTTGTGATCATGAAAAAACAGGCGCAGTACATGATGGGGCTTGTTAATCAAACCGCCGAGCTCACCGGCGGCAAGGCAATCGGCAAGAAACGGCATGAGCTTTCATAAGGTACCGCTAGCGAAGCGGCAGTAGGTACGCCACCACATCTTCCCGTTGCTCACTTTTGCTGGGTTAATCCGGTTCGACACCGCCAATCACCTTCATTTTCCATCGTAAAACGCAAATTGATTTTACCGTAATCCCCATTGCGCAAATGGACACGCGCTATTCAGAGGATTCCTTCAGGCGGGTCTTGACCACGATTTCCGAATGCAATGTCCGGTGGACCGGGCAGCGGTCCGCGATCTGCAGCAATCGTTCCATTTGTTGCGCATCCAGCGGGCCAATGAGTTCAATTTCCCGGTCGATCTGATCAAGCTGGCCCGTTTTGGTGCTGCATGTCTTGCAGTCCTCTGCATGAATTTTTTTGTGGGTAAGCTGCACGACAGCTTCGTGTAGGGGCCACGCTTTACGATCCGCATACATTCTTAATGTCATCGATGTACAAGCCCCCAATCCGGCCAGCAGGTAGTCGTACGGGGTGGGACCCAAATCGGTCCCGCCGTAAGCAATCGGCTCATCGGCAATCATGGCGTGACCGTTGACGGTAACTTGTGTTTTAAAGCCTTTGGCGCCGGTACGGGTTACGACAGTGGGATTGGTTGTCGCGGCGCGGTGGTCCGTTGCGGGTGCCGGCAAATATTTTCTGGCCCAAGCGGCAATAACGGCACCGACATATATGGAATCGTCCGACGCGCTCAACAGATGGTCGGCCTGATCCAGGGACACAAAGCTTTTCGGGTGGCGCGCCGCCTGGAAAATGGCGGCCGCGTTTTCAACGCCGACAACATCATCCAGCGGCGAATGAAAGACCAGAAGCGCTTTTTTGAGCTGCCGGATTTCGTTTTCCATGTGGGTTTGTTCCAGGTCGTCCAGGAACTGTTTCTTAATCGTGAAATTGCGGCCTGCCAGATTGACTTGCGCCACGCCTTCGGTTTCGATTTTGCTCTTGTTCGTGCCGAACAGGTGTTCGACATGTTTGGGATCGGCCGGTGCGGCAATGGTTGCAACCGCCTTGCAGGCCTTTATGTGCCGGGCGGCTTGCAGCACGGCGGCACCGCCGAGGGAGTGGCCGATCAGGATTTTGGGCGCCAGGTAGTTTTGTTCCAGATAGTGGGCGGCCGCGATCAAGTCTTCGACATTGCTGGAAAAATTCGTATTGGCGAATTCTCCCTGGCTCTCCCCCAAACCGGTGAAATCAAAACGTAAGACTGCAAATCCTTCGTTAGCCAACGCCCGGCAGATATTTCCGGCCGCCTTAATGTTTTTGCTACAGGTAAAGCAGTGTGCAAACAGTGCGCAAGCCACCGGTGCTCCGGCAGGCGGTAAATCGAGCCGCCCCGCAAGCATTGACCCGTCATGCCCTTTAAATTCGACCTTTTTGAATTTCATGTACTCCTCTTTGCGCAATGGTGTTAGTAGTAATACCAGATTGTACGGTAGGTGGATGTATCTTCCCCGCTTTTCTTCAGTTTGGCCAGGTACTCGTAAATGGCGACATCGGTGTAGACATAGGTGTCGGCCAGGGCCAGCTTTTTCTCCCAAGGGTGAAATTCGTAGACCCGCCGGCCATCGGGCAGAATACTGATGACGTCATGATGTTGTGACTCGCCCAAATTGTTTTTACCCAATCCCGGTACGTTAAAAACGATTTGATCGGTGCGGACCGTGCCGGGCAAGAGCCGGGCTTCTTCCTTTTGTTCCTGGAGCAATCTGGCGATGGGTACCCGGTATGCGTCGGTCTCCTCTTTGCCCTTGGTGTTGAACGTGTAATAGGGCGTGACCCCGATCAACCGTAATTTACTGCGCAAGGCGCACGCTTCGAATTTACGGGAATTGTAAAAGGTGTATACGAGCTGATTGTAGACTTCAATGCCTTGACGCTTGAATTTCTGGACCGCCTCGGTGGCCTGGGGCGTAATTTCGTAGGGATGTTCAAAATGCGTGATGATGATAATTTCACGTTGGCCGGGGTTATGATAGCGCGTAATGCGGCGCACCAATGAATCGGTGATGCGTTGCGGCAACGTTACCGGTGTGCGCGTTCCGATTCGAATCCGGCGCACATGCTTCATGCGCGCCAATTTGGACAACAGCTTTTCGATTTTTTCATTGGCGAGCAAAAACGGATCTCCGCCGGTAATCAAGACCTCTCCGACTTCGGATCTTGACGCGATCCATTGCAATGCCTCATTTAGTTTGTCTTCGGAAACGGCGGCGTTTTTGGAATAGACGTCTTCAATTTGCCAGTTGCGCTGGCAGTAGACGCAGATTTGCGGGCAGGTAAGGATCGGCTTGAGGATAACGATCATGGGGTAGCGGCGTGTAATGCCGTCGATGGGCGAGGTGTTGCATTCGAGCATAAAGTCCATCGAGGCCTGATCCGCCGCTTTAAATTCGCTCAGTTTCTCGACGTATTGCAACGGCGGGATCACCTGAGCGCGAATTGCGTAGTCTTTTTCCCGCTGCGGGCGATAGTCCATCAGGGAAAGATAATAAGGCGTGATACCGAACGGTATTTTGTTGGCCCGCGCCATTTTCACCGCTTCGTACTCCTCAGGGGTCAACTGGACCAACTGGTTCAGCGTATCGGCGTCCCTGATGATATTACGGGTATGCCACTGCCACTTTTCCCATTCCAGCTCCGTGGCACCGAAATAGTTGAGTATGCGGCTTTTATTGGTGCTGCGGCGTCGAACCGCGTCATTTTCGAGCCCATGGGGAAAGCGATCCATGTACTTATGGCAACCGCGCGCCATGTGCCAAAGATCTTTGGATCGCAACCGCGCGGCTTTGCGCCCTTCATGTTTTAAAAACGCCGGCACTTTGTCGGAATACACCCCGGTTTCGCCGGCAACCCCCTTGACAAGATGTTCCAGTTCCGCAAAAAAACCGGGCTGCGGCATTTGCAGATCCTTGGTGTTCTCACTGTTCAGCAGGTCGTTGACGTAACGCAAAACGCTGAAGTTGGAGAGCCGTTCACTGCGCGGCGCCAGTATGTTGCGAAAGGTGCGAATGGCGTCGCGGGTCAACACCCATTCCAGCGGGGGAATGGTCTGATTGTCGTCGAAGGTCGCCATCAACTGGATGGATAGGAATTTACGGGCGCGTTGACGCTTTTTTTCCAGATCGGCGCTGGAGAATACAATTTCTTTTAACTCCGGTGTCGGCGTGAATATTCGATTAAATCGTTTTTGAATACGCGTACGATTCACAAACTTCTCCTGTAATACTTCCGTTATGGTAATCTATGCGGATATATGACCAATCGATCGCCCGGATGAATCGGGCTGGTTAAATCCAATCGATTCCAAATGATCAGAACTGCCAGCGGCACGTTGAATTTGGCTGCGATGGTCGACAAATTATCTCCCGGCTGCACGATATAGATCCGCTCTTTTCGCAGTTTTGCAAACTTCTTTGCAAGCTCCCGAAAGCGCTTGTTGATTCCCTTGCCGGCACCCGGCGGCACCCTCAGGCGATGTTTGCCCGGCGCCAGGTAATGACCCCGCAGTTCCGGATTCAGGGTTTTGATCCTCTTGAAATCGGACTGCGCGGCTTGGGCAACCAGCAGGATCGGGGTCTCCCTGAAGCAATCGATACTTACCTGATCGAACTTCAGGGGCGGATAGTACTTATCTTCTTTTAAGTGGTAACCGTAGGCCCCAGGATCGCCGAGAATGAGCTTTACCGCCAAAATGCGAAACAAGAACCGTTGGGTTTCCAGCGGTAGGTAAAGCCGGTAATAATCGGCCGTGCTCTGGGCAATGATTTCAGCTTTGAGCCCTTCCTCGCCCATATTGAATGCCGCCGCCACAAGCGACCATTTTTTAAACTCGGCGTAAAGCGCGCTGAAGTATCGAATGGCGGCACGGGTGGACGCGTAAATATTACGGCGTTCATCGATGTGTTCATTAATCGTCAAACCATGGTTGCGTCCGGTCTGGGGCATGAACTGCCAAAAACCGATGGCCCCTTTGGGCGATCCCACATGCGGCCGCAAGGCGCTTTCGGCGACGGCAATATATTTAAGATCGTCCGGTAGTCCGTGATCGCGCAACATGGTTGCAATGATAGGCAGATACCGCTTTGAGCGCTTGAGCCATAAAACAACCTGGGGCGGATCGCCCAATGACAGCAACAATTCCTTTTCCATGCGCTCGCGCACTTCAGCATCAGCCAACGGCACCGATTCGTCGCAAAACCGCAGCGGGCCAATGGTGTCCAGCGCGTTTATCAGGCTCGGCGCCGCAACGCCCTGGCTTTCGGCCATACCCGCAGCAGGCATCAGCGCCGCTAAAGCGAAAATGATCAGCACGCATCCGGTGAACACGGATCGTTTCAATTCACCGCCGGATTGAATGATTGCTGCCGCGCGGCATCGCGGTCGCTTGTTGTCGATGCGATCAAAATTAACCATGAGTTACACTTGGTTACAGATACGTTTTGCGCTGTCCTTTGCCAAGGACAAGTCGGTTGTTGTTAGGATTTAAGCTTGATGTTGTTTCAAAAAAAGGGGGACGGCATCGTCATACCGGCACGGGCGGGCAGCCGGAGAAAAGGGCTTGATAGGTGTCGATTCCGATTCTCATAGCAATAGAGGGCAATCGCTGTCCGTTTGGATCTATGCGTTGATTGTGAACCACTGCGTAATGCCCTCCTAAACCGGTCCCGTGGTGGCTTCTGGTACTATGTTGATTGGCTGTTCTGGAATCTGCTCGCGAAAACGGCCCAAGAATAGGGGAAGCGGGCCGCGGTGTCAAGGGATAAACCACGCCCCAAATGGGCGATTATTTTATAACAGGCTATAATTATTAAAAAAACACATGCACGGCCGACAACACAGTCGGTATGATCGACAATGATCATGGGGATTGTTGTGGAATTAAATCCAGTGTGAATCGTTTAGCGTGAAAAATGGACAGGATTTTGAGACTCATCAACACAGCGCCGGCAATGACGAGCAGAACCGGATTGACGGCGATGCCGTTGAGGGTGGCAAACGCCAAGCCCCCCAATACGAATAGCAAGCTGCTTTCCAATACGGCGGCGCCGGTACCCAGGACGGGGTGGTGGGTATAAAAATAGCCTCCGCCTGGAAGTAATATCGCCCGGCGGCCGGATTCACGTGCGCTTTTAAACGCAAGGCCGCAAGTTGCGCATCGGTGCGTCTTGGGGGTTACCGGATGCGTGCATTGAGGGCACAAGTAGGTTCGATCCTTTTTTGATTTTGTCTTTGCACGGGTAACAATGGTGTCGATAAAGCGTTTAATCTTCTTACGTTCCTTGCGCGCTAAACATAAAAAGGTCTCCTGGGTGCTGTTTTTATAGGTGATCGCCAAGCAATGTCCTTTTGCCTCGATCTTTTCGATATCATCATAGCGGATTTGGGCGACACAATTGCGATAGCCGTATTTACGGGTCGTTGGAACATGAAAAACGCGTTGATTGGTAAATACCAGCAAGGAACGATTGAAGAAGATAAACAGCCCACCCGAAAGTATTTGGCCCCATAGGTTAATCGGCGAGCAGGCCGTGGTTAGAAACTGAATCACCTCGCCGGTGTTTAAGAACGTTTTTATGAAAGAGATTTTAACGATCAACGCGCGTTGGCGTTCTTCGATTTTTTTACGATATGTGCCGTTGGTGTTGTTCAAAAGAGTGTTGCGGTTGACGGGAAGACCGAAAACTTTGTCTCGGACGAGTTTGACAGTTTGGCTTTGATTGTTCGACGTCAATTTCAAGTACCTCCTGAAGTCGAATTGCCGTGGCATCCGGTGTCAGTGGCGTTGGCATTCTGCAAACGATAGTTTGCAAATTTCAGACCGGGCCGATTGGGGGCGGGATGCAAGCAACATTCTCGCGGAATATTGGAAGATGGCCTTCATCGTCAATTGCGTTTGAGCGCAAGAATGGAATAATTTAACGGCATTGCCCCTGACCTTGCAACGTTGGGGGGCAGCAAGATGGCGTGATGGTCAGATTGGAGGTGTGTTTAATCGTGTACATTTGTGGATAGAAAAGGAAACAGACCAAGGCGTGTCATGCTCCTCAAAAACGATCGTGCAACGTTTCCAAATCGATTTCAAACCAGCCGATTTCCTTCGCTATGGTGAAGGTTACTAAAGTATTTATAGACGTTCCAGATATTGCTTCAACTCACCTTTCAACGGCACGGCACTTTTTTTATCGTTGTCGAAAATTACAAATGTAACCTCCGCGTCGGCCACGGGGGTGTTGCTTCCCTTGAGGGTGATGGCTTGGTGGATGACGCCGCTACGGTGATTCAGCCTTTTCAATTGCGTTGCAACACGAAGCACTTCATTGAGAAACGCGGGGCGACGATAGTTGATGTTTATGTTGACGACAACAAAACTATAGCCTTTCACCGCGAGTTGTTGAAGATCGAAGCCCGCTTCAAACGCACTCCATCGACCTTCCTCTAAAAATTCGAGATAGCGGGCATTGTTCACATGGCCGAAGACATCCAGGTGATAGCCGCGAACTTTGATTTCGACAAAATGTTCCATGGGGTTGCTTCTTTTCATCTTTGCGCGCGCCCTTAAGCCAGTCATACGATCAACGCGATTGCAAAAGCGGCGTCCCGCCGCGATTAAAAATGGTCATAACGTACGCCAATCGCGGCAGGACGCCGCTCCTACAGTCTTAAAAGTTAGTGGCATTGATTTGCAGGATTGTGTCGCTGTTGTCGAATTCAGTGCTACGCTTTTATGCGCGCATAGACCAACCACAGGAGCAGAACCGCACTGAACAGCAGGCTGAGCTGGACAAAAAACGCGA
>JANQIE010000083.1 GCA_028282295.1 Desulfobacterales bacterium
GGCATGACGAAGGTTTGTATATTTAGTCGCCGGTTTAATATGGCGAGAATTTTAAAAATGCGAGAACGCCGCCGGGGGCCAAAAGATGCCATTTCCGGACAGGCACTAACTGATAACTGAAAACTGACAACTATGAAAAAAAAAGGACTCATCCTCATCTTTACCGGCCATGGCAAGGGCAAGACCACGGCGGCCCTGGGTATGACCATGCGGGCGGCCGGGCATGGTCTGAAGACCTGTTTCATCCAGTTCATCAAAGGCAACTGGCAGTACGGCGAAATAGAGGCCATGGCCCGTTTTAAGGAGGAGATCGACTTTTACGTCATCGGCCGCGGCTTTACCTGGAAGTCGGACGATCTGGAAAAGGACAAAGCCGTGGCACGCGAGGCCTGGGCCAAGGCCAGGGAGGCTATTCTTTCCGGCCGCTATCAAACCGTGGTGTTGGATGAATTCACCTATCTGCTGAGCTACGGGATGATCGACAAGGCGGAGGCGTTGACGGTGCTGCGCAATAAACCTGCCGGCCTGCACATCTGCATCACCGGCCGCAACGCCATCCCCGAACTGGTGGCACTTGCCGACCTGGTCACCGAGATGCAGGCGGTCAAGCATCCCCTTAAACAAGGGGTCAAGGCCCAGAAAGGGATTGAGTTTTAATGACCGCCGTGCAGCGCCTTCTTAATTTCTCCACCCATGCCGGGGATCCGGAGCTTTTTGACGATGACTGGGACCAGATCGGCCGTTTTGTGGCAAAACATCAATTTGACGGCTTTGAACTCTATCCGGTGGGCGGCTATGATTTCGGGCGGATTCCACCGGCGCTTGTCACCGGCCTGCATCTGCGTTTCTTTGTCCTGTTGCGTGAGCTCTGGCAGGAAAATGACCAGGAACTGCTGGCGGTCTTTGATAACTGGGACAATGTCGAACACTTCTATGGCGGCCGCGACCGGCAGTGCGTGATTGCCGCCTATGCGGCCCAGCTTGACCTGGCCCAACGCCTGGGCTGTGACTATGTGGTCTTTCACCCCGCCCATTGCGCCCTGGATCATATCTATGACTGGCGCTTTCCTTATCACTGGCGCGATACGCTCAGCCTTTGCGCCGAGGTGTTAAACGCGGCCCTGGCCTGCAGTTGTTTTGACGGCTGGCTGCTCTTTGAAAACCTGTGGTGGCCGGGCAGTTTCCGGCTGGAGGATGGCCGGGAGTATGCGTTTTTACGCGAACGGGTGAAACACCCCCGTTGCGGCATAACGCTTGACACCGGCCATCTGCTGAACGCCGGCGGCGGTTTCAGCAAGGAACACGAGGCGATTGACTATCTGTGCGAACGTGTGGCCGCCATGGGCGAACAGGCCGCGGATATCCGCAACATCCACCTCACGCTTAGTTTAAGCGGTGATTATATCCGGCAGAGTAAAATGAACGGGGTACCGCCCGGAGGGGACTTCTGGCAGCGGCTCGCTGCGGCCCGTAGCCATGTCGCGCAAATCGACCCCCATGATCCGTTTACGGACCCGGCCATCGGCCGCCTTCTCGATTACTGCCGGCCGCAACATATTGTCTTTGAGTTCACCTTCAAGGGACTTAAAGCCTGGGAAGCGAAGATCGTCAAACAAAAACAAGCAATGGCAAGGTTATGGGAATGATGGCATCCTTTCTGAAATTTGTCCGCGTATCCATTTTGGCGGCCCTGGGCCTTCTGGTGTTTCTCAGTGGCCCGGCTCGGGCCGGCACAGCGATGGATATCCGTTACAGCAAAAATTTCTCTTTGGAACCAAAAGACGGTTGCACCCTGGTGACGGTGCGCCGTCCCTGGCCCGGGGCCGGCACCGGCTTTCGCTACCTGCTTAAACCGCGTGGCAGTGTTACGCCAAAAGGCGTTGTGGGCTGCCAGGTGGTGGAGGTGCCGGTGCGGCGCAGCGTGGTGTTGTCTTCCACTTTTGTCGCCTTTATGGAGCAGCTTGACGCGATCGACACCCTGGTGGGCTTTGGCGAGCTGCAACGTCTGCACAGCCCGACGATTCACCGGGCCGCAGCGGCCGGCCGCATTGTTGAGGTGGGCCAGGGGCCCAACCTGCACATCGAGACCATCCTGGATTTACAGCCGGAGATAATCTTCACCTTTGCCAGCGGCGGTTTTTACGATGTCCACCCCAAGCTGATCGAGGCCGAATTCAAGGTGGCGGTGTGTGCCGAATACATGGAGAGCCACCCGTTGGGCCGGGCGGAATGGATCAAGTTCTTCGCCCTGTTCCTGGGCAAGGAGAAAAAGGCCATGGCGCTTTTCTCGGCTTTGGAGCAGCGTTATCTGCACCTGGCCGCCATGGCCGACAAGGTCACAATGCGCCCGTCGGTGGTGACCAACACCCCGTTTCAAGGCCGCTGGCATGTTGCGGGGGGCCAGTCATACGTGGGCCGTTTTCTGGCTGACGCCGGGGCGGAGTATATCTGGGCCGATACCAGCCATACCGGCGCGATCCCCATGGATATCGAGCTGGTTTATGAACGCGGCGTCGAGGCAAAATACTGGCTCAACACCGGCATCTGGCAAAGCTTGAACGACGCGAAACAGTCCGATCCGCGCCTGGGAGGATTCAAGGCGCTCAAGGCCAAAAACCTTTATAACAACAACCGGCGGGTCAATAAGGCCGGCGGCAATGATTTCTGGGAGTCGGGCATGATGGCGCCGGATGTGATCCTGGCCGACCTGATCCGCATTTTTCACCCGGAACTACTGCCGGAACATGAGTTATACTACTATCAACGTCTCAAATGAAAAACCGTCGTCTTCTCATAGCCGCCCTGCCCCTGGCGATCGTAGTGGCCTTTGTTTTTGACCTGGGCACCGGCACGGTGACCATTGCGCCGGATCAGGTCCTTGCCATTTTGCTGGGGCATGAACCCGACCGGGCCAGTTGGACGTCCATTATCATGCTCTTTCGCCTGCCCAAGGCCATGACCGCAATGCTGGCCGGGGCCGCGCTGGCCATAAGCGGCCTGATGATGCAGACCCTGTTTCGCAATCCTTTGGCCGGCCCGTCGGTATTGGGCATCAGCGCCGGGGCCAGCCTGGGCGTTGCCCTGGTGGTGTTGGGCGCGGCCATCGGTCATCGCGGCGCCCGGCTTATCGAGGGGCTTGGGGCCGCTGGCCATCTGACCCTGGTAGTGGCGGCGGTGTTGGGCGCCCTGCTCGTGTTGGCTGTCATTCTCCTTGCGGCCCGCTTTGTCGATAATGCCATAACCCTGCTCATCGTCGGGCTGTTGGGCGGGTTTGCCTTGAATGGGGTGGTTTCGGTGCTCATCCATTTCAGCCGCCCTGAAATGATACAGGCCTATTTCTCCTGGACATTCGGCAGCTTCAGCAATGTAACCTGGCGCGAAATGCGGCTCTTCGGCCCTTTGACCCTGCTGGTGAGCCTGCTTGCCCTGTTCACCGGCAAGGCGCTTAACGGTCTGCTGTTGGGCGAGACCTATGCCCGCTCAATGGGCCTTGATTACCGGGCCATCCGCCTCATCATTATCACCCTCACCGCCGTGCTGGTGGGCACGGTTACCGCCTACTGCGGGCCGGTGGCCTTTGTAGGCATTGCCGTGCCGCATATGGCCCGCACGGTGGCCGCCACCTCGGACCATCGTGTCCTGTTGCCGGTTTGCGCCGCCTGCGGCGCGGTGGTCACTCTGGTTGCCGACCTACTGGCGCAACTTCCGGGCCACGCCACGGTTTTACCCCTGAACGCGGTAACCGCACTGATCGGCAGCCCGGTGATAATCTGGTTTATTTTGCGGCGGCAGAGACTTCAGAAGAGTTTTTTTTAAAACGGCAAAACATTCATGGAAACATTCACACCAGAAAAAAAGTTACAGCTTAACCCGCATTTTGAACAGCAGAAAAAGCAGGCCTTAAACGGTCTCGATATCGCCCTGGTGGATCACCCCCTGCGGGGGCTCAGCCTTGGCTTGAATGACTTGCCATTTTGTTTCACCCTGCAATGCTGCTACGGCCACTTTGTTTATCCCGGGCAGGATGACAGCCATAATCTGACGGCCTTGTCTGCCCGGAAAGTGCCGGGTGACGTGCAGTACCGCCTCGCCTACCTTGCTCTCGGTGTTGCCGATACTCCGGCAGGCCAAGAATTGCGGGCGAGACTGGCAGAGATCAAGACTATTGATCCGGACAATATCCAATTCGGTTGTGCTGAGTGGTTCTGGCGCAGACAGATAAACTCTTATGTCCTGCAGGTGACGCCGGATAGATTCAAATACTGCGACCGCGCCATGTTAAATTTACAGGAAGCCCTGCACATTGAGCGGGTCCGCAACCTGTTCTTCGCACAACTTTTTAAGGTGCTTGAAAGCATGAGGGAGATGAAAAGCAAACCACCATGATTTCGATTACATCCCTCACCCTGGCCTTGACCGGCCGCTGCAATTTGCGCTGCGGCTACTGTTATCTGGACGCCTGTGAAACAGGCGCAGAAATGGCTGACGAAACCATCGACAAGGCTTTGGGGCTGGTGGCCGATGACTGCCATATCCAGCTAACCGGCGGTGAGCCGTGTCTGGCGCCCGCGAAGATTGTCTACCTGGTTGAAAAAGCGGCCCGCAAAGGCGCCAAATGGCGGCTGGCTATCCAGAGTAACGGCACCCTGTTCAACCGGGAACTGGTCCAGCTCTTCAAAGAATATGACGTTCAGGTGGGCATCAGTCTGGACGGTCCGCCGGATGTCCACGAGAGGCTGCGGGGCCGGGCCGACGCCACCCTGCGCGGTCTTCAACTGCTGGCCGGGGCCAAAGTTCCTTTCCGGGTCACCACGGTGGTGAGCAGAGGCAATATCGGCCATCTTGACCGGTTGGCCCTGCTGCTGGCCGGTTGGCCCAACTGTCTGGGGCTGGGGCTTGATCTTCTGGTCCACAAGGGCCGGGCAAGCACGATGCCGGCGGCGAACAGCGAAGAGATCGGCCAGGGTATGCAAAAACTGACGCAGGCGCTTACCTTTATCAACAAGCGCCGGGTTCCAAAGCTGCGGTTACGGGAGTTGGATTATGTGAACCGGGGCGCGCAACAAAAATTCTGCCGGGCCGCCACCGGAGAGAGCCTGGCTGTAGCCCCGGACGGCCGCCTTTTCCCCTGCGGCCAGGCCATGGGAGCGAAAGACCTGTGCCTGGGAACCATTGACCGGCCGCGTCTTGTCAATCAGCCGTTAACCGGGCTGGTTCTGACAGATCCGCACTGCCGGGATTGTCCACTTGCCGGCCGCTGTCCGGGAGACTGCCCCGGTCGACTTTATTTTAATGACACGTGTAAGGATAACCCGGCTTGCGTTATGTATAGGGCGTTGGCGGGAGGTTAGGCTACGGAAAAATGACCCTCAAACTTCACCTCATTCATTTTAATGTTCTTTACCGGCAAAACGAACAAAACAAGACGAATCTGCTGAATCTGATCCGTCAGGCGGCTGAAGATGGGGCCGACATCATCGTGACTCCGGAGATGGCCCTGTCCGGTTACAGCTTCACCAGCCGGGCCGATATCAGGCCGCATGTGGAGCAAGAAGATGGCGACTTTGTGCAGGCGGTTGAGGGGCTGGCCGGTGAGTTCGGCTGCTATGTCTGCGTGGGGCTGGCCGCCAGGGACAGGGACACCGGGGCCTTTTTCAATTCCGCCTTTGTGGCCGGCCCGGACGGCATGGTCTGCCGCTATCGCAAGATCAACGGCGAAAGCCGCTGGGCTTGTCCCGGCGAGGCAACGCAGGACAATGTTTTTAACACGCCCTGGGGCCGGGTGGGCGTACTTATCTGCTCCGACAGCTATTTCGAGTTGTTGCCAAGGGCCACGGTGCTGCGCGGCGCCGATCTGCTGCTTATTCCAGCCAACTGGCCGCCGTCCGGCCTTGATCCTTTGGAACTGTGGCAGACACGCGCCCTGGAAAACGGCATCCATATCGCCGCCTGCAACCGCACGGGCCAGGACAAATCCATGGATTGCCGGACCTGCCAAAGTGCCCTGTTCAGCCCGGACGGTGAAGTGCTGGCCCATACCGCCGGTCCGCAGTCCACGGTGATGGTGACGGAAATCGCTTTGCCGCAGGGCAAGCTGCCGAACAGGCGCCGGCGTGCTCGTCTGGCCGCAAGACACCCCCGCCACTACCACGACATCTACCGCAGTCTGAGCGGCATCAAGGACCTCACCTGCTTTCTCGAACTGCCGCAGCCCGGCAAAGTGGCGCTGCATTGTCTGGCCTGCGGACCGCAGGCGCAGAGCAGCACCCAAATTACCGCCTTGCTTGAAGAAGAAAAGCGGCCCGGTGCCATCTGGCTGTTACCTGATGGTGATTATGATGGCACGCAGTGCGACCGGCTGGCAGAAATCGCGGCCGGTAAGGGGCTCTACATCCTTTGCAGCCGGCAGGCGGACCTGTGGCTCCTCTTTACGCCCGAAGGAAAACAACGCACCTGGCAGCGTTCTTCCCTGGATGACGGCCAGGGGATCGTTCAGGCCGATATCGGCCCGGCCCGTCTTGCGCTGGTATCCGGTGCAGTCTTTGCGCAGCCGGAACTGGCCGTGGGCCTCTCCAAACAGGGCTGCGACCTCATCGTGGCCTCGGAGACCCGGCTTCATGAACGGACACGGTTGTTGGCCGGCGCCCGCACCATCAATCATCTGGCCACCGCGGTTTGCGCTACCAATGGCGCCGGCATCTGGATGCGGCCTGAAGGCCATCAGCGCTGGCATGAAGAGTTGGCCGGCCCCGGTGAACGCTGCACCTTTGTCCTTGATACCAACCTGACCCGCCAGAAACGGTTTCAGGACCGGGTGGACTTTGAGCGGTTGCTTAGTTGTCAGTTCACTGACAACTGAAAACTAATAATAATCGGCCAACCTCAAGGTTCTGTGCAACCGGTCCATGATAAAGTCGGTGATTCGGGGATAATGGGCCAACCCCTTGAAGTACTCGCGGCCGTCGTGCCGGGTCATGGCGCATGACACCGTAAAGCCCAGGCTCTCAAGCCGGCTCTTCCAGCTCTCCGTCTCAGCGCCCATGAGATCCTCCTCGGCATGCAGACCCGCCAGGTACATCATCGGAATGATTTTTATATACTTATACTTATCTACAAGCTGCTGCCGGTTGATGCGATGCAGCACGGCCTCGTGATCGGGTATCCCTTCAATACTGGCAGTGAGCACGTTGTCATAAAGATCAGCCACCAGTCGCTCCAGGCCGAGATAGACAATATTCACCGGATCGGCAGTGAGCGGTGTGCCGTGCAGGGCCAGAAGATTTAACCCCTTCGTCGCAGGCAGAAATTCTCCTTGCACCTCCGCCAGCACCTCTCTGACAAAGTCCCAGCGATGCAGAAGAGTTTCACTCAGAAAAACCCGCAGGCCCGGAAAATATTCACAGGTTTCAGCCATCTGTTGGTATTCGGTGCCGGGAAAGACATGCAGCGGCTGCACCACGGCCTTGCGAAAGCCCGCTGCCTCCACTCGGGCCAAAGTCTCCTGCAGGCCGGGCAGCCCCTGTTTTTTGCGGATAATCTCCGAGGTATAGGCCCAAAACTTCTTATACCCGGCAAATTCAGTCTCAAGCCGCTTGTCGACAAAATCCATGGCCGCCTTGGCCCTGGTGCTGGAACCAAAGGCCGCCACGACAAGGGCCGGCTTTTCTTCAAGTTTCGGCAGCCGCATCTTGCGGCCGATGTAACCATGTTGATGCATATCTTCGCCTCTAAAGCTCGCGCAAAAATAATTTCACATTTTGCGCGAGCCCTTATATCAGGATTATGGTGTCAAGCGCCGTGGCGATGGCCGTGGTGGCCGTGTAATACCCGTTAGAAACTATACCGATAACTAACAAAGAAGGCGCGCCCCGGTTTGTCGAATCCTTTCTTCTCGAAGTAATCCTCATCAAAGAGGTTATCCACCTTGAAGATAACCCGATGATGGTCGGCGAAGGTGGCGCCAAACATCAAATCGACCACCGTAAACGCGGGATACTCGATCTCCGGATAGCCGGCGGTGACCCAATCGGTGTCTTTCATCTCACCTTGACTACGGACATGAATTTTACCGTCAAACATGCCATCGTCATACTGGATACCGTAGTTGACGGTGTATTCGGCAACATTGTGGATATCTTTCGTGGTGCCGTCCGTCTGTTCTTCTTCAGCCTTGAAAATCTGGGTGGCGTTGACAAAGAAGGCAAGGGTGCGGTCCCACTTCAATGGGGCGCCGATGTCAAAAGAGAGCATGGTTTCAAGGCCTTCGATTTTTGCACCGGTACCGTTCTGATAGGTCTTGGTATTGCCAATCTGAACAGTGCCGATCTTGTCGTCCACATCGGTATGGAAATAAGTCAGATCGCAAGACAGGCCCCAGTCGGGCCGGTCGAAACCGACGCCAACGTCATAGGTCACCGATGACTCCGGATCGAGGCCGGCGTTGCCCTGGGTAATCATGGTGACGCCGTCGACAACACGTTCCGAATAGCCTGCCAGTTGGGCCGCGGTCGGCGGAACAAAGGCCCTGCCGATGGTGGTGTGCAGGCGCACGCCCATGTCAAAGAGATAGTTGGCCCCGGCCCGTGGGCTGAAGGTGGCAAAGCTTTCCGATCTTGGCGTGAAGTCTGTTTTGAAAGGTGTGGTCAGGGTTTCAACGTCAAAGGTGTCGTAACGGCCGCCAACCGTGGCTGTAAGCCGTTCGTCCATGAGCTTCCAGATGGTTTCAAGATAACCGGCCCAGTTTACCCGTCCTTCATCCGGCGAATAAGGGGCCTTGCGGGAGCCGTCCTGGTTGTAGCTGCGACTCTTCTTCTCGATATCCTGATAGTCGACACCGGCGATAAAGCGATGTTTGTTCCAAGTGTACTCATCCTTGAGTTGCACCCCCAGCCAGTCAATGTCCGAGTCATAGCTGCGATACGGGGCCACCTGGGTCGCAGAGGGATAGTTCCCGGTGTACTTCTTATAGGTTTTCTGGGTTTCGTTGGTTATATAAGTGGTAACGCTGATCTGATTATTTGTCCCCAGCTCACCGCCCGCGGTCAAATCAAAACCGGAGTTGTCGATATCCTTGCGGCCGCCTTGTTGTGCCTCATAGGCCGTATCGCCGGGAGTTTCAATATCACGGCCCTGATAGAGGTTGGCACTTAAATCAATTCGCCAGCTTTCACCAATATCCTTACCCAGCCGCGCTGACCCATTATGGGTGCGATACTTGGTGTTGGGGCGGGTGTCGCCGTTGCCCAGCTTGATATCGTCCTGCTGGTCATAGCCACGGGCCGATAAATCAAAATCAAAGCCCTTGCCGATATCACCACCAAAGGCCGCTTTATAAATCCTTGTATCAAATGAACCGGCGCCGATCTCGGCCTCACCGGTAAATTCACCAGTGCTTTTTTTGGTAATGACGTTGATGACACCGCCCATGGCCTCCCCGCCATACAACGAAGATGCCGGACCTTTGAGAACCTCGATACGCTCTACGTTGTCGACCAGGATGGTGGCAAGATTGGTGACGCCGGCAGGACGGCCGTTAATCAAAATGAGGGAACGTTTGGTAATGCCGGAAAATTCGGGCCGGAAACCGCGGATGCCGATCCCGGCAAGGGCACCAGGATATTCAATAACACCGATGGAGGCGTTTTTCTTCAACTGCTCGGTAAGGGTCTCGGCCACGGTTTGCTCAATTTGCTGTCGGTCGATAACCTCGACCTTGGCCGGAATCTCAAGAACTTTTTCTTCACTGCGGGTGGCGGTAACCACCATCTCGTCCTGAACAGTGGTCTGCTCCTTCTGCGCCTCCTGCTCATCGGCTGCGAAAACAGGGGCCGCCGCCAGAATCAGGGCCATACTCAACATGATTGCCTTTCTCATCTCCATTCTCCTTGGAATAGTAAAACATGACATTTATCCGGAGATTTCCGACAGCAGAAAGGCATAAAAAAATCCCCGGGCCTAATATTCAGATCCGAGGATTCCCTGATTTTTCCACGAATTATACGAGTAGCCGTTGACCTCTTGCCGCAAGCGCTTTTCCATGCTCTGTGCTGCTGTCCACGAAGGCCGGCGTTGCCTGCCTGATGCCATTTCGCCGGCCAGGCAGGTCATGACCACCTTGTCGGTCATGATACATCTTCAGACAGGTCTTCTGACTCCCGGTTCATCCTACTTGTTGCGCCTTCCCATCTGATTACAGACAGTGACATATAAGGGCTCGCGCTAAAAAGTAAAATTATTTTTGCGCAAGCCCCAAGCAACGTTCGTCCCCGGTCACAGCGGCGGGCCCGTCCCGGTTTTACACCGGGTTCCCTATTAAGCTCGATTAAGAGCATCTGAAAATTGCCGCAAGAATTAACTTACAAAACAAATCAAGTCAATAGCTTATCGTTGTATCCTCACGATAAATTTCCACTAAATTCGTTTATTTTTTCTGCAAAGCCGCCAACCTGGCGCTGATTTTTACCGGGTAGGTTTGAGAGGTGCGAATCGACCAGACCGTGTTACCTGGCGGCCTGCCGGCACCGTGCGGCATTGGTGACAATCAGCGCTCAAAAGCCGATGGCGTTCAGCAGGCAGGTTTCCAAAATTTGCGTCAGGATAATCGGCGCAGTAATTTCCAGCACCGGTTCGTCAGCGCAAAACAGGTTCCCTTCGGGCACATTACCTGCACTGTGCCGTCAAACCGGAGGATTTCCAAAGAACCAAGAAAAGTATCTTTGAACAAACCTGTTGTTCGCCGATACGCCAGATCCCCGGCTTTGAATCGAACTGGCCCGCACATCGGCCAGCCGGGTTCCGGGCACATTGTTTACCGGCTGAATTTACGATCTTCTTAAACCTCAAGTATCTGAAATCAAGGTAGCCCATCCTCAAATGTTGAAAGCCATTACCACTGCAAAAAAGAAAAAAAAGCCACATCGCAAGAACAGCAGTTAAAGTGAAATGCGAAGCCTCATAAAATCCAGGTGAGTTCGAAAACCGTAAAAATTTCTTCCCAGGGATTGCCCCTTGAGAAGGGCCAGAGGGGTGCGCTCCCTTTTTTCAATGCCATCCCCCCTGCCCCCAAAAGAAGGAAATCCTTGACAGACAGCTTTTATCTTTGCCAAGCGCACTTGAGCTTTACAAATAACCGCAAAATGAAAAACAAAATGTCCGGGTGGTTAAACCCAATGTTGCAAGAATCAGAAAACCCCAGAGAATAGGCGCCAAGGGCGAAACTGTAGTCAACCTACCGCGAACCCAAAGGTATTCCAAGGCCAACGAGTTTATCCAAAACCAATCTTCTGTGATGAATTTGCCGAAATCCTGATACTGCCAATAAATGTCTGGTCAAAAGATCCATGCTTTTTGGTAGAACTGAACAGAATAAAAAGATTCTGAACTTTAGTAATGTGTTAATAGTCCTACTTTGTCACATTAAAAAAAAAGAAATTTTTGGGCTATATTCTATTGATATTATATAATAAATTTATTATTCTGCTTGTCATGAAAAAGAGAAGTCAATGGGGAATTGGGCTAATACCCAGCAGCCCGCCAGAGCCATCGCAACAGTAAAGGAGATTTTTGTCATGCCAGCAACCCTCTTCGGGGGGCGGCGAGTGATTTTTATAATTTTTACAATAGGTTTGCCCATTTGTTTAAAACTCGCACCCGCGATTTGAGCACGCGGGCAAAACAATATCTTAAAGGCTTGTTCCAGGCCAAGAAAAAGAACATGGAACGTATGGCTGAAATTGTCCCGGATTCCAACGATCAAGCGTATCAACATTTTCTTTCCAAATCACCATGGAATGAGGACGCGGTTTTTGATCAAATCTGCCTTGACGTCAATCACTTGATCGGCGGTAACGCCGATACCTGCCTGATTATTGACGAGACCGGTATTCCTAAAAAGGGCGAAAAGTCTGTAGGTGTTTCGCGACAGTATTGTGGTCAACTGGGCAAGGTTGATAATTGCCAAGTTGGTGTTTTTACCGTCATGGCCCATAAGCAGCATGCCGCCCCGATTGATTGTCGATTATTTTTGCCCAAACCCTGGATTGAAGATAAACAACGCTGTGCCCAGGCCGGTGTGCCCGATCAGTTCATCGAGTATCAGCGCAAACATGATCTGGCCTTGCAATTGGTAATCGCAGCACGGCTGCGCGGCGCTCGTTTTGGCTGGGTCGGCTTCGATGCCCTTTATGGTGATGATCCGGCCTTTTTACGGTCTTTGGACAACATGGGTGAAATCTTTATGGCGGACATTCACAAGGATCAACACATCTATCTTGACGATCCATCACCTTATGTTCCTGCCCGAAAAGCTAAACGCGGGCGTGCACCCAAACGGTTAAAAGCACGCTGCAAGCCGATTCGTGTTGACCGTTGGGTTCAGCAGCAACCTGATAGCGCTTGGAACTTAATTGATATCCGACACACTACAAAGGGCAAGCTCAAGGCGGCTGTTTTGCACCGCCGCGTATGGCTCTGGGACGGCAAAGAATCCAAAGCCCAACACTGGCACCTAATCGTAAGAAAAACGATTGCCACCAATGAGCTTAAGTACGGCTTAAGCAACGCTAAAGCGCAAACACCGGCAAAACGTCTGGTGTACATGCAAGGCCAGCGTTATTTGATTGAGCGCATCTTCCAGGACGCTAAAAATCAATGCGGCCTGGGGCAATATCAAGCCAGGGGCTGGCGCAGTTGGCATCACCACATGGCCATGGTAATGCTGGCAATGCTTTTTATGCTGGAGCAACAAATCAAACATAACGCAGCTTACCCCTTGTTAAGCTGCAATGATATTGTTGAATTACTTACGCACTATCTTCCAAACCGAAAAATTTCCGAAGAAGAGGTGTTTAGGCAACTCCAAGTCCGACATCGAAGACGACAAAAAGCTATACAATCTTTTTATCAAAGACAATTTTCGCCATGATTAATGTGACAAAGTAGGAATAGATGCTTTTGGAATTTATTCTAAAAGTGATAGGGAATCTGTTTTAGTGAGAAAGAAAGGTCGCGATTTCTGTTTTATCCATATCTATGGAGATTTTTATCGCATTATGAAAACGGATATAGCGGACAATCCAATCGCACTACGATTTCTCTGTAAGGTAAGCGTAGTGGTGATAACGTAAAACTTCACGGATTTGATCCTTGAGCCGTAGCTTCAGGTTGGGCTTGAATTTAGTGTTGTTTTCCATATCAAAGTTTTGTATAGGCAATATATGTAAAAAACAGCAAGCATTTTTCCATTTTTGTCAATTAATATTCATTTCGGTGGAAATTTTTCCATGCTATAGGGGTGATACAAGGAAAGCTTTCCATCTATCAACACTGTTAGGCATCAAGAAGGAGAGATCGGTGAAATTT
>JANQIE010000119.1 GCA_028282295.1 Desulfobacterales bacterium
TCAACGCCGCCCAGGCCATGGCAGGCAAAGGCCGCTTGACGTTAAAATCCTATCCCCTGCCTGATGAGCAACGGATCTGCATCGAAATCAGCGACACCGGTCCGGGCATTGAACCGGACGTGCTGCCCCAAATCTTCGATCCGTTCTTCACCACCAAGGAGGAAGGCAAAGGCACCGGGCTGGGGCTGAGTCTGGTCTACGGCATTATCCGGCATCACAAAGGCCGGATTACCGCCCACAGTGACATCGGGCGCGGCACAACCTTCAAGATTGAATTACCCCGGATCCCGGCAACGAACAACGGAGGCGACGCAAGTGGAGCATAATCCCGCGGCAACGCGAGTATTGGTAATCGATGACGAAGAAGGCATCCGGGTGGGTTCCGAACGCATTCTGACGCGCATGGACTGCGATGTTACCCTGGCGAGCCAGGGTGAACAGGGGCTGAACCTGCTGGCAAAAGTCCGGCCGGCGATCATCCTGCTCGACATGAAAATGCCGGGCATGGACGGCATGGAGGTGTTGGGGCGCATTCGTGAAATCGACGATTCGATCCTGGTGATCGTGATCACCGGCTACGCCACGGTGGAAACCGCCATCGAGGCCATGAAAAAGGGCGCCTACGATTTTGTCCCCAAGCCGTTCGAACCCGATCAACTGCGGATCGTGGTCAATCGCGCCCTGGAAAAACTGCGGTTGCAGCAAAAAACCGCCAAGCTGGTTTCCGAACGGCGACGAACCCTATCGGACCTGGGCACCGAGAAAAGCCGTATCCACACCATCCTGGCGTCGCTGCCCAACGGCGTCATCGTAACCAACGCCGACGGCCGCGTGGTCCTGATGAACCCGGCCTTCAAACAGCACCTGAACCTCGACGCACAATTACACGCGGGCGGGCAAATCAGGGACTACATCCAGGATCAGGGGCTCTGTGATCTGGTGTTGGATATCTCCAAAGGCAAGTACATCGATTATGAGGAGATCCCCACCTACGAATTCGCCGTGTCGGATGAAAAATTCATGGTCGCCCGCGGCCGGCCGGTTCTCGGCGATCAGCACGAATGCCTGGGGGCGGTGGTCACGCTGGTCGATTTCACGGCCATGAAAGTGATCGACCGGCTCAAATCCGAGTTTGTCGCCAAGGTCTCGCACGAACTGCGGTCCCCGTTGTCGACCATCCATGAACAACTGGCCCACGTACTCACCGACATGGTGGACGAGGCGTCCCAGGACGGTCAGCAAATCCTGTCGCGGGCCAAGGAAAAGACCCAGGGGCTGATCAACCTGATCGGCGACCTGCTCGACCTGTCGCGCATCGAAGCGGGTGCGGTGTGTGAAACCCCCAAAAAGGTTGATCTGAGCGACCTGCTCAAAGGCATTGTCGCATTTTTAAAAACCAAAGCCGACGGTAAAAAACAACAGCTTCAACTTGAAATCGCCCAGGCGCCCCTGCCCCATCTCACCGCCGATCCCCTGGCCCTGGAAAGCATTTTCGGCAACCTGATCACCAATGCCATTCACTACACCCCCGAAGGGGGCCGTGTGCGCGTGACAGCCGAAGCAACCGGCATCAGCATCCTGGTCAAGGTCATCGACAACGGTTTCGGCATGGAAGCCAAACACCTGGAGAAAATCTTCGAACGCTTCTACCGTGTCAAAACCGCCAAAACGCGCTACATCACCGGCACCGGGCTGGGCCTGCCCATCGTCAAGGGGCTGGTGGAAGGCATGGGCGGGTTTATCAGCGTGGAAAGCACACCGACGGAAGGCAGCACGTTTACAGTGTCGATCCCGGTGGGGTAAAACCTTTTACGGTGTGTTACGGTTCAGCGCCCTGGAGAATTCTTCGGGTTTGACCTGGGTGCCGGTCCACAAGGCAAAGGTGCGGCGGGCTTGAAAGGCGAGGGTGGCAAGGCCGTCCATGAATTGCAGGTTTTGCTGCCGGGCCCACGGCTGCCACATGGTGTCGGCGTAGCCATAATTCAGATCGATGACATGTTGCCCATTGGCGATCTTCATCGATTGCAGCAGCGCGGCCAGATTCGGGCCATGCTTGGCTTCGGATACCGTGGTGGCATTGACCACGATCGCGGCATCAAGGGTTTCCCCATTCAGATCATCAAGGGCTACAAATTCTCCGCCGATGCGCCGGACGATCTGCTGCCCTTTGTCGGCATTGCGGCCGGCCAACAGGATCGAGCCGGCTCGCAGCCAGTTGAAAATAAACACCACCGCGCGCGCCGCGCCGCCCGTGCCGAAGACCAGTGTTTTTTTGCCGGCCACATCAAAGTCGATTGCGCCCAGTGCGTCCATGAAGCCGATGGCATTGGTGTTATATCCTTTTTTCTCCTCGCCGCGTAGCACCACGGTGTTGACGGCGCCGATGATGTTGGCCCCTTCCGATAAGATATCCAGGTGGGGAATGACGGCCTCCTTGAACGGCGCTGTGATGTTGGCGCCGGCCATATTCAGAATCTGCAGGCTATGAACGGCCTGACCGATATGATCGGCTTTAACGCGCAAGGGGACATACACGCCGTTCAAGCCGACACGTTTTAAGACCGTGGTGAACATGTGCGGCATTTGCGAGCGCAAGGCCCTTGCGTCGCCCAGCAGGCAAAAGACACGGGTGTGGTTTTCAAATTTGGGGTTGCCGGCCATAGGTGTAGGGAAATGTCAAAATTAAAATGAAAATATCAAATGAAATCCAAATGAAAAATGTCAAATCAGAGTCACGGCATTAAATTTTTAACAATGCAAGCAAAACTGCATGCCGAAGCCTGATAATAACACTTAAGCAGCTTGCGATATCTCCTGGATTCCCGCCTGCGCGGGAATGACGAAGTAGGTACTGCTCCGTTGTGTCTATCCGTCATTCCCGCGCAGGCGGGAATCCAGGAAATCTCCCAAAATGCGCAGCTTGCTTGTTCCGGCGGCTCGCCGCAACGTAAGTGCGTGTTGCAATGATTTGACGCATGCTATTAACCCGGCAATAAAATACCTTTAAAATCGTGATTCCGGCGAGCGCCGGAATCAAGCGTCAATTCTGGATGCCGGATCAAATCCGGCATGACGAGGG